>JAKIUE010000079.1 GCA_021647715.1 Sulfurovum sp. | reverse complement strand
TTTTGACTTCCTTTCCCAATGATGCCAGACTCTTCTGACTCTATATGTCCAAAAAGGCTCAAATGTTTAACAAAAATGGCCTCTGCCATCAAGTCTAGTTTTGAAGAAACATCTCCACCTGCACCTACTTCAGTCTTTTCGAACCAAGAAGCGTCAAAGCCATTTTCGAGTGCCGTCCTTATCTCTTCATTGGCTTGTATACAGGCTTCAATAAAGGTATTCACTTTTATTCGCCTTTTTTATCTGCGATAATTGTCGGCTTTGCTCCGCGTGGTGCAACCATCCAAAATTTTCTAATTTCAGTTCTAAAATTTTCTAATATAAACGATGCTCTTGGTGACCCTGTTTTTTCTACATAGTCCTTGAGTAGTGCTTTAAGTTCAAACATTTCAGTATCCCACTCATCTGTATCTATACGCAGTGCTTCAACAAGTTCTGGATTTACCTTTTCATAGAAATTACCCTCTTCATCATATACAAATGCTTTTCCACCTGTCATCCCTGCTCCAAAGTTCACACCTGTATTGCCTAATATCGCTACAACACCACCAGTCATATATTCACAAGGGTGATCTCCAGTACCTTCCACTACTGTAGTAGCTCCTGAGTTACGTACACCAAAACGTTCACCCACTTGGCCATGGACATAAAGTGTCCCTCCTGTTGCACCATAAAGACAAGTATTTCCACCAAGTGCAAACTCTGGACCTGCTTTTTCAGAGGTAATGACAATCTGGCCACCATTCATACCTTTACCTATATAATCGTTCCCTGCACCTTCGATATTAATATGAATACCTTTAGACATAAATGCACCCAATGACTGTCCAGATGTTCCTTTCATATTAAGGGTAATCGTACCATCAGGAAGTCCATCATTACCATAAAGTGCAGCAATTTCACCAGAGATTCTCGTAGCAAAACTTCTATTTAAATTAGAGATCTTTTTATGTAGTACAATAGGCGTAGATGGATCTTTGATTGTTGGCATAAGTTCTTTAATAATCTCTTTTTCATATTCATTTTGATCATACGGTTCATTAAATGGTACTTGACATGTATTTACACCATCAAGTTTATAGAGTAATGCTTCAAAATTAAACTTTTGAGCAAAATCATCATCTATCACTTCAAGTAAATGATTTTTTCCTACAATCTCTTCTAGTGATGTATATCCTAACTCTGCAAGTATCTCTCTAATATCCTCAGCAATTAGTGTAAAATAATTAATGACTTTTTCAACATTACCTTTAAATTTTTCACGTAATTTTGGATCTTGCGTAGCAACACCCACGGCACAAGTATTAAGATGGCAAACCCTTAACATGACACAACCGACAATAACAAGTGCCCCTGTTCCAAAAGCATACTCTTCTGCCCCAAGTATGGCAGCTTTAACCACATCTAAACCTGTCTTTAAGCCACCATCAGTCTCCAAAGTCACTTGTCCTCTAAGGTTATTCGCCTTAAGGGCATTGTGTGCTTCTATAAGCCCTAACTCCCATGGGTTACCTGCAAATCGTATAGAGCCTATAGGTGCTGCACCTGTTCCCCCATCTGCACCTGAGATAATAATCTTGTCTGCATATGCTTTTGCAACACCAGCTGCAATAGTACCTACACCTGCAGTTGACACAAGTTTCACTGCCACTCTTGCATGTGGATTAATTTGTTTTAAGTCAAAAATAAGCTGTGCTAAATCTTCTATAGAATAGATATCATGATGAGGAGGAGGAGAGATAAGTGTCACTCCTGGTTTTGTAAAACGTAAAGATGCGATGAGTGGAGAGACTTTAGAACCAGGTAACTGTCCACCCTCACCTGGTTTTGCTCCTTGTGCTACTTTTATTTGTATCTCAGTAGCTGAACGTAAGTATTCAGGTGTTACACCAAAACGTCCAGATGCCACCTGTTTAATACTAGAGTTTTTATCTGTACCATAACGACTAGGATCTTCTCCACCCTCCCCTGAGTTTGATTTAGCTCCTATTGTATTCATTGCCACTGCAAGTGTCTCATGTGCTTCTTGAGAGATAGATCCCATAGACATTGCCGCTGTAGAAAAACGTTTAAAAATATTTGATAATGGCTCAACCTCATCCAAAGAAATAGGTTTTCTATCACTTTTTAATTGATAAAAGTCACGAATGAACTTTTTATCTCTTTGGTTCACAAGTTTTTGCACTTCAGTATAATCTTCTTTACTTCCAGATGCTGCAGCATTTTGTATAGCCGTGATTGTAGGTCTTGAAAAGTCATGAAACTCTCCACCTTTTCTATACTTATAATATCCACCCTTGTAGAGTGCTTTATTCCTATTTTCATCCTCACCGAAGGCTCGTAGTAAATTTGCAGTTAAACGTGCATCAATATCCGTATAATCAAGACCTTGTAAAAGACCTTGTGTTCCCACAAAACACTCTTGCACTATCTCTTCACTTAATCCTATCACATCAAAGAGTCTAGAGTTTCGGTATGACGAAAGTGTAGAAATTCCCATTTTAGACATAATCTTCATAAGCCCAGCACCCATAGCACGTCTAAAACGTTTAAGTATAGCTTTAGCTTCTTCTTCTTCTATCATTTGACCTACAGTATAGTAAAGTAAATAGGGAAAAAGTGCTGCTGCGCCAAATGAAAGCATCACTGCTGCAGTATGCGGATCGAAGACTTCTCCAGTGACTGCTACTATACTTGTAAGGTGACGTAGATCTTCAACCAAAAGCTCTTGACTCAAACGCCCAATAACCATAAGCATAGGAAGTACTTTATGTTCAGTATCTAAATCTCTATCATCTAAAATAACTGTACGAATTCCATTGTTACGTACATCACTAATGATAGTATTTACTAGAGTATCCAAACTTTTTTTAATATCAGTCGTATATGTTGTTGCATATTTCTTTGCTTTATAGCTTGGATCATACTTTTCATTTGTACTATCACCAAATTCTTGCAATAAACAGAACTTTTCTGCAGACATCACAGGAAGCACTGTTTTTAAACGTTTAGCATGTTCTGGACCATCACTTAAAATATTTTGTGTTTCTCCAAATCCAGTGTTAAGACTCATCACTGTTTTTTCACGTATAGAATCTATAGGAGGATTCGTTACTTGCGCAAACTTTTGTTTAAAAAAGTCTGTAAAGTTTCTTTGTTCTTTAGAAAAAGCAGCTATAGGTGTATCATCACCCATTGCGCCTGTAGTCTCTTTACCTTCTAGCATCATAGGCTTAATAATCTTATTGACAACTTCTTGTGTATAGTTAAAATAACGCTGTTTTGCTTCCATTTCCCCAGGGATTTTTTCCGCATGGTTTTTAGAACATTGTTCAACTTGTGTAGTAGGTACATGTTCTTGTAAATAAGACATATTTTCACACAACCACTTATCGTAAGGATGTGCTACCTTTAAATAGTCATCAATATCAGTAGATTTTAAAACTTTACCATGTTTAAGGTCTATACCCATCATTTCACCAGATTGTAAACGCCCACGCTCAACGATATCTTCATCAGGAATACTTAATACTCCATACTCTGAAGAGATAAGCAGTCTGTTGTCCCGTGTTCTAATATATTTAGAAGGTCTAAGTCCATTTCTATCTATGACACATCCAATATAACGACCATCTGTCATACTTACAGCTGCTGGACCATCCCATGGCTCAAAACAGGTACTTGCATACTCGTAAAATGCCCGCAAATCTGAATCCATATGCGGTGCATTATGCCATGGTGCGGGGACTAAAGAACGTGCTGCTTTAAAGAAATCAACACCATTAACACGTAAAAACTCCATAAAATTATCTAAACTTGCAGAGTCAGACATACCATCTTGTATGACATAGCGTAGCCTTGCCATTTCATCATCTGTGAACAGATCAGATTTTGCCGTTGCCATTTTAGAAGCGACGTTAAAACGATTTGCAGTCACTGAATTAATTTCGCCATTATGTGCAATCATTCTAAAAGGCTGTGCCAATTTCCACTCAGGAAGTGTATTTGTAGAAAAACGCTGATGAAAAAGACAAAATGAAATTTCAAATGCAGGATTTGCCAAATCTTTATAAAATGCTTTAATATGCGTAGGCATAACAAGCCCTTTATACGACACGACCGAAGTTGAAAAAGAAGGAATATAAAAATCTTTCTCTGCTTTTAATGCTGATTCAATCTCTTTACGTGCAAGATAAACTAATGCCTCAAAACGGTTAGATGCCACTGCACCAGCAGGTGCTACAAACACTTGTTTTATCGTGGGAAGAGATACAAGCGCTTGCTCTCCAAGTGCTTGCGTATCTACTGGAACCTTTCTTGTATAAATTACTTTTAAATCATTTCTCTGGCACATATCATGTATTACCGTGAAATCACTTTCATTACGTGAAAAAACCATTGCCACAGCATACAACTCAGGAAGTTCTACATTTTCTTTCGCAAGTTCTTGTCTAAAAAAAGTTTTAGGTAGGGAGAGTAGTAATCCTGAACCATCTCCCGTTTTTCCATCTGCGGCAACCGCTCCTCTATGCATCATACGTGAAAGTGAGGTAATAGCATCTTCTAGATTTTTATGGGAAGGTACATTGTCAATCGAAGCCAAAAGTCCAAACCCACAATTGTCCTTAAATGATGTAAATAAATCTTGCATAATCCTACCTTGAAAATAAATAATTCGAGTATCATATAGTACTCTTAAGTGGTATAGAGTATAGCTAAAATGGTGTTAACATTTGTTTAGCCATCACATACTTTTTTTGCATTATGTACTTTCTTATACCCTTCAAGTAAACTCAAGTGCTTATAAAATCCTTCTAATCTTAATCCTGGAGAATGTAGTCCATAAAATATTATATTTTGTGTCAAAATATCCTCACATACTTCCACACATTTTTTTGTATACATTTGCATTAAACTTATTTTATATTCAGTAAACTCTTTCTTCTCAATGCTGATAGTAAGCATGGCATGTAAACATCTATATAAATTTGAACGTATTTCATCTAGGTTTGCCATATGGTTACACCACGTCACCCAAGTTTGTGCATTTTCATGTTCTCCTAACGCTAAATAAAGCATCGCCTTAAGTTCTCCTACTTGTAATGTTTCCCAAGCAGTACCGACATCAGGAACCACACCTATAAATTCTGTAACCTTAATCATGTCACTATGTTCAGCCTCTTCTAAATTTTCAAGTATAGATTGCATCTCTTCTTTTTCTAAATTTTTTAAAGAGAGTATCGCTTTACGAAAATAAGCACCTTGATTGTTATTGTTCCAAACCAAGTCTTCTATGGGGTAAATATCTGACATACCCGGTACGAGTATACGACAAGTATATACACCTAAATGTTCATACTCGGCTATATAAATATCAAAATTTTGATTCTGTGCTATCTCAAATAGATACATTAACTCATTTTTAGTATCACCCTCAAAATTCCAGTCTACAAAATCATAGTCACTTGTTTCTTTAAAAAATTCATAAGACAAAAGGCCCGTGGCATTAATAAAATGTGTCTCTAAGTTATGATGATCTGCTACCTCTTCTACATTAAAGGAAGGTGCATGAAAATCATTTAACATCTCTAAACTTCGCCCTTGTAAAAGTTCTGTAACAGTACGTTCTAGTGCCACTTCAAAACAAGGGTGAGCCCCAAAAGAAGCAAAAACTGACCCATTGTTAGGGTTAATAAGTGTCACAGATATCACGGGGTATATACCACCTAAAGATGCATCACATATACGCAAATAATAGCCATATGCCTCAAGTTTTTGAATGGATTTCTGAATATTGGAAAATCTATTCATCACGTCAGAAGGTATACGTGGCAAACAAATACCCTCTGCTATAATTTTATTTTTAACATAACGCTCAAATATTTCACTCATTGCTTGTACTTGAGCTTCATATTTTGTATTCCCCGCAGCCATGCCATTACTTACAAAAATATTGGCTATAAAATTTACAGGAAAATAAATCACTTCTGCATCACTTTGTCGTACAAAAGGTAAGGTACAAATACCCCTCTCACCTGCACCTGAATTTAAATCAAATATTTCTAGAGGGTGTAGCTCATTCTCAGGATCAAAATATCTCCATAGACTTTCATCTAATATACCTAAGGGCATCACTTCACTCTCATTATCTATACCAAACCATTTCTCGTTTGGATAATGTACAAATGCACTATTAGCTATCTCTTCGCCTAAATAATAATCTGCAAAAAAATAGTTACAACTTAAACGTTCAAAATACTCTCCCAATGCAGATGCTAAACAAGCTTTAGCACTAGAGCCCTTTCCATTGGTGAACATTAAGTTACAGCTCTTGTCTTGAATATGTTGAGAATAGACAAAAGGGACAGGGTTGAGCACTGAAACGTCAAGAATATCTATATCAACAGCTCTTAATTTCTTATACATTCTTTCTATAGTAGACTCTAAACTAGACTCTTTACCTTTTATATATGTTTCTTCTCTCATCGTATACAGTAGCCTTTTAGCATAAGTTTATTTATGATTGTATCATCAATATATTCAGAACATCATCAAAAACGTAGAAAACCAAAATATGCTATAATTAAATCTATATTATAAAATAATTTTCACACAAGGCGAACACATCAAAGGGTTTATACTTTCAGTCAAAAAAGCCAAAAATGAAGACTCCATCGCCACAGTCATAACATCCACGGAAATACGTACTTATTACCGTTTTTTTGGAGCAAGACACTCTATACTTCAATTAGGCAATCTTATAGACTTTGAAGTTGAAGGAGAAGATGGTCGTTTTATGCCACGACTACGTTCACTTTCCCACATGGGGTTCCCTTGGTTACATGATAAAAACAAACTCTTTATGTGGCATAACTTTATAAAAAAATTCGAACCACATTTACGTGATGCAGAGGATCTTGAATCCTTTTACTATGATTTACTTTTGAATGCAGCAAAAAAATGGGACAAACAAAACCCTAAACGTATCATATGTGAGAGTTACATTATACTCTTAGAGTACGAAGGCAGACTCTACCCTGAAGAGAATTGTTTTATCTGTGAACAACGAATAGAAGAAGACATTGCTCTCATGCAAGCCTTTAAACCTGCACACCCTTCTTGTATTTACAGCCCTACTTTACCCACAAAAAAAATATTAGACTTTTTTCAAAGTAAAAAAACTGTTTTTTTAGAGGATCATGAAGTAGAATATCTTTTTGAAGTGGTCATGAAAGGTTTTTAACTAGTCTTCTGTAACTAAAAAATACACTCTTCACAAAAATGTGAATGAATGAATGTTCAACTAAAAACTTAAAGACAATAACCACTATACTATATTGATAAAGTAAAAAGGATAACAATGCAGAATGAAATCCAAGATATTTTAAACCGTTACCAATGTAATAAAACAAGAATGATGGACATTTTATGGGATATACATCATCTTTACGGATATTTATCTGATGAAGCTGTCATTGAGATTGCAGCTACTTTAAATATGTCTCCATTAGATATTCGAGAAACGGCCTCTTTTTATCATTTTTTTCACGATAAACCTGCAGGAAAACACCAAATTTACCTTGCAAATACTGTCATCGCTAAAATGAACGGTTATCATGAAGTACGCAAAGCCTTAGAAGATGAGTTAAACTGTAATTTTAATTCTGTAACTGAGGATGGTAACTTTGGTTTATTTGATACAAACTGCATCGGACTTAGTGATCAAGAGCCTGCCATGATGATAGACAAGGTTGTTTTTACCAGACTGACACCTGAAGATGTTAAAGAGATTATAAATGGTCTAAAAAAAGGGAAAACACCTGAAGAACTTGCAAACCCAGATGGATACTTAAAAAAAGATGTTGCATATATTGACACAATGGTATCAAGTAATATTCAACTTAAGGGACCTGTATTCTTTAGAAAAGACAGAAACTATAGAGCTTTAATTATGAAAATGTTAGGTACCTATCCTGATGAAATTATAGAAACTGTACAAAACTCAAACATACGTGGTCGTGGTGGTGCAGGTTTTCCTACTGGACTCAAATGGAAACTCTGTCGTGAAGCAGAAGCAGATACAAAATATGTCATTTGTAATGCGGATGAAGGTGAGCCCGGAACTTTTAAAGATAGAGTGATTTTAACACGTTCCCCTAAAGATGTCTTTATGGGAATGATAGCTTGTGCGTATGCCATAGGTTCAAAATATGGGATTATCTATCTTCGTGCAGAATATTGGTACTTAAAAGCGTTTCTTGAAGGACAACTTGAAGAGATGCGTCATGAAGGTCTTTTGGGAGAGCAGATATTGGGTCAAGATTTTGACTTTGATATTCGTATACAGATGGGTGCAGGTGCGTATGTCTGTGGTGATGAGACAGCTCTACTTGAATCTTGTGAAG
>JAKIUE010000078.1 GCA_021647715.1 Sulfurovum sp. | reverse complement strand
ACCCAGAAGCAAAAGTGTTATTTGAAAATGCAGAACCAGATCAGTACAAAAAACTAGCAGAAATGGTATATGCATATGCCGAAAATATAGATAATCTTCCAGCCTTGCAAAAGGGCATAGACAAAGTAGCACAGATTCATGTAGATGTGAAGATTCTTCCTAAGCATTATCCATGGGTAGGCGAGTCACTGCTCACAGCTATTAAAGAAGTGTTGGGTGATGCGGCAACTCCAGAGGTGATAGATGCATGGGCTGAGGCGTATGGGTTTTTAGCAGATGTATTTATAGCTAAAGAGAAAGAACTTTACGCCAGAGCTTAAGTAAATATGTGACTAAACCTCAAAATCTAAAGAGAGTTTCTCTTTTTTGGTATGGTTACTGTCGCAGAAGATGCCGTTGTAACACTTTTTACATTTACATAGATAATACCCGTCAGTATTTTTTACTGTAAATTCTGTGGGTGTAATACTGGTGCCTTTGTGGCTACCATCGCACAGTACCCCATCTACACTTTTACCACAGTTACAAAACTGATAGTTTTTACCAGACTTTAGTTGGGTATAAACAGGGCGGAAAAATACCATTTATGCACTCTTTACTTTTTTGTATATCTCCATAGGTGCAATGGCTATGATGCCAACTATGGCACCAACGAGTAACTCACCAAGCATAGAAGGCAAGAAAGATACCACATCATGAATGGCATGTACATTATGGACAAATATCCCACCAGCAACGAGTAGCATAGCGATAGTCCCTATGACAGCTAACGCACGGATGACTTTGGGAAGTGCAGCGATGAGAAAGAGACCAAACTTATGCATGAATGACTTTGCATCTTCATAGGTATTTACAAGTTTATAACCAAAGTCATCCATGCGTACCATGAGCGCAACTAGACCATATACTCCGACAGTAGCAAGTATGGCTACCAGTGTGACTACACCTATTTGAACGGGTAGTGTACTTTCTGCTACTGTGCTAAGTGCTAAGATGACTATCTCTACTGAGAGGATGAAGTCTGTACGAATGGCAGATTTTATTTTGGCTTTTTCTTCTTCTTCCAGTTCTTCTGCGGTCTTTTGTTTTTTTAGTTCTATTCTTTCAGAGGTGCTTTGTTTGTGAAAGAAGTATTCATAGATTTTCTCCATCCCTTCAAAAGCTAGATACACGCCACCGAGCATCAGTATAGGGACTATAATCCAAGGCATAAAAGCAGAGAGTAAAAATGCCAAAGGCAAGATGATAGCCTTGTTAATAGCCGAGCCTTTAAATATAGCCCATATTACATGAAGCTCACGAGAAGCCGAGGAACCCGAAGCCTGCTCAGCAGCCACTGCCAAGTCATCTCCTAGTATACCTGCTGTTTTTTTAGTAGCGACTTGGCTCATAGCAGCCATGTCATCCATTAGTAGTGCAATGTCATCAAAAAGGGCGAAAAGTCCGCTTGCCATAGATGTTCCTTTGTGTGTAGATAATTTTTGTAATCATAGCATATTTTCTACGATGATATAGACATTAAAGTTATGATAGATAAGATAAAAACAAAAAGAGACAATATGCAAGCACACAAAAAGGCCAGAGACTACGTCAAAGCAACGGAATGGTTCGACGACCTATATAAAAACAACAAAACCACCCAAGAGAACATCCCTTGGGCCAGACAAGCAGTGAACCCTTTTCTTCAAACGTATTTGGATGAAGAGAAAGTACACAAAGGTACTGCACTTGTCATAGGATGTGGGTTAGGGGATGATGCTAAGGCATTGGAACTTGCAGGGTACACAGTGACTGCTATAGATGTGTCGCAAACTGCCTTGGACTTAGCCAAAGAACGCTTTAAAGATTCAACTATAACGTTTATAAAACAAGATATCTTTGAGTATGAAGAGCAGTTTGACTTCGTCTTTGAAGCACTTACCATACAGTCACTCCCCATAGAGTTTAGAGAAAAGATGATAAAAGCAGTGGCTGGAACTGTAGCAGATGGTGGAGAACTGCTCTTAATAGCTCACAAAAGAGAAGCGATGAGAGGAGGACCACCATGGCCACTGACGAAAGAAGAGGTAGATTTGTTTAAAAATCATGGGCTCAGAGAGCTTAGTCATGAACTCCACACAGAAGACTCTAAGATATCTAACACGAGGTTTAGAGTACTCTATAAAAAGTAGCTAACATAAAGGTGCTATTTTGGGTCACATCCATTGGGTACTTCCCCACCTATACCAAATTGGTAACTAAAGTCATAGAGGTGTTTCCACTGAGAGTCACTTAGTCTATCTAGTGCAAAAGTAGGGCATATCTTTTTGACTGCTTCTTTGAACTTGTTATCTTCCATTAGCTCTTCCCACTCATCTTGCGTGTGTTTTCTTGCAAAGAGAGAGCCTGGTAATTTACAACTTTTTTGTAATTTCTTTTTGTATATTTTGTGACCGTTCTTTACATCAGCCACAGAAGAGGTGGGTATGCCCATACTGGAGAATACCAAAATAGCAAGAAGTGTGTTTAATCTTTTCATATTTTATGTTCCTTTTAAAATGTTAAGTTTAACTTTACATTATTGTGTATTTACTCTCTTAGAGTTAGATAGAAATTTCTTTTTTCAATGTAGAAAAGAATGCCTTGTAAGTTTGTCTGTTAAAAATGTAGGTTTTGACATTAAAGAGTGTTTCAAATACTATCTTCCATAACAGCGAGAAGTTCTCTTCGTTGCGTATGTCGCAAAGTTGTGTCTGTATCTGATGTTCAAGTAAGCTCAATGCTTTAGCATGAAAGACATACATTTTCAGCACATCATATGAAATGCCGACTTCACGGTAGTACTGCACAAGTTGTAAGATAGAAGCTTCTTTTTGTGTGAAGTCATTGTCATTAATAGGTATCAGTATTTCATCTTCTAGTAGTTTGTTAAGTAAATCAATATCGACATTAAACGCACTTATAAACGTTTCTTTTGTGTAGTGTATAGCATCTGATGGTATGCCACTTAATGTATTCATAAGAGGGGTTATCATACCAGATGATGATGCAAAAGATTGGTTATTGTTTTGGAGTATATGTTTGAGCTGTTCATTCGTACTACTCAAATGTTCTTTCATATAGTTAATGTATTTGATGCGTTCTATATGTTCATCACTATAACGGTGTACATTAGATTTGATTTTATCTGCTTGGGGTAGCATACCTTCTCTTATGTAGTAAAGTATCGTAGATTTGGGAACATTTGTCTTTGCTACCAGTTCAGATATTTTGTATTTCATAAGTTTATCCTCTTGTTAATGTTTACCTAAAGAATTATAGCATATAATCTTAAAACGTTAAGTTCAACTTTATATTATGAAATTTTAAGGAGAATAAAATGGCACATATAAAACTACCAGAATTTGAAGAGATGGCTCCATCTATTCAAGATAAAGCAAGACCTATCTTAGAAAAAACAGGAAAATTAGGAGAGATATTTAAACTACTTGCGATAGATGAAAAAATTTACTTCGCAACTGATGTAATGATACAAAAATATCTGCTTGATGAAACCACACTCTCGTATGATATTAAAGAAGCTATTGCACTGCTTATTTCTAAAGAAAATGGCTGTAAAATGTGTGTAGATGTACATAAAGGCATAGCCAAAATGTTAGGATTAAGTGAACAGCGTATAGATGAGATTTTGCAGGGTATTGATGCCATCGATACTGATGAAAAAGAAAAGGTACTTTTGCGTTTTTGCATCAAGGCAGCTCAAAAAGACAATTATAAAATCTTAAAAGAAGAGATAGATGCACTTAAAGAGATGGGTTGGAGTGATGTACAGGTTATAGAAGCAGTAGCGATTACAGGGTATTTTAATTACATTAATACACTTTCTAATGTTTTTGGTTTAGGAGAATAGCTTATGATGAAAATTATTATTGCCACACTTTTAACTTTTACGGTATTACAAGCCAAAGAGTACAAGGCAGTCTTTGACTGTAGTTCAAGTAATGCTTCTTACATAAAAAGTCGTATGTGGCTCATAGGTAAAACAATGGACATGATAGAAAAAAAGGGAGACAAAGCTACGTTTGTTTTGACTTTACATGGTGGATGTGTGCCTATGGTTTCAAAAGAATACGATATGATAGTACCTGATGAAGATGTGAAGAGTATCCAAAAAGCACAAGAATATCTCAAAAATTTATCACAAAAAAGAGGGGTAAAGGTGCTAGCCTGTGCCATGTCACTCTCTTCTAATGCTATGGAAGAAAAAGAGGTCTTGCCCTTTGTTTCTATCGTCCCTAACAGTTTTATAGATACCATTGGGTATCAAAATGATGGTTATGCATTGATGACGTTTAAATGATGAAATATATACATAGGATACTTAATTTAATCAAAAAAATATTTGTGGGAATTTGGAATGCTTTTTCCATTTTCTTTGGCTTTCCTTATGAAGAACAGGCTAAAAAGATGAAAGACTATGACGCAAGAGGTGAAGAGAACCCTACACGAACTTACACAGCATACAGAGCAAATAAAGTAGTCAAAAAGGAGACGAAATGAAACACTTAAAATGGATACTTAGCCTAGGGCTATTTATGTTTAGCACTGCGATGTTCGCACAAAGCTTTTATGTACTTACACATGTTAAGTCGTATGATCCACTTGTCTCCTCTCCACCTGAACTGGTTATCCATAATGAAGAGATACTTGAAGAGATGCGTGAGATGTCTAAGGAGCTAAAAGTAAACATAAAAGACCACCCCTCAAGCGTGTTAGCGTTCATTATAGAAAAAGTCTCCATCGGTAAGACGATAGGCTACAAGATAGATCTAGAACTAGGTGAGTATATGACCAGAGATGGCATGAAAGAGTCTATCTTTGTACTCTCATACCTAGATACCCATCTCATACAAGCCAGTGATGATGTAGAAGAGGAGCTCATGGACGCAGTAGATGAGATGCTCTCTAAGTTCACACATCAGTACAAAGATGACAACAAAGACCTTTCTCACGCCAAAGAGATAACCCATGAAAACTTCGCCTCAGTTATGGGCTACGAGACAGACTACAACACAGCATTAGCAAAAGCCAAAAAAGAGGGCAAAAAGCTCTTCATCTTTATGACGACTAGCTACTGCCCATGGTGTAGAAAGATGGAGAGCCGTATGCTCTCCAAAGTGGACATAGACAAACAGATAAAAGCCAAGTACACCCCAGCCATGCTCAACTTCTCTAAAAAGAACTTCCCAAAACAGTTTAGAGAGATAGGCTTAACACCTACACTGTATGTAGTAGACCCCAAAACGGAGAAGATAGAGCATCAGTTTGTGGGCTATAGCAATAGAGAAGGGTTTTTGGAGGTTTTGAAGGGGGAGTAAAAAGGAACGTGCAAAATATGCACTTTCCCTATTGCTATTCTAAGGTGCCAAATTGGCATCTTAAAGATTCAACTGTTCGGAAATTACGAACAGTTTGAATTTATATAGCTAATATATGAACCATAATAGTCATGTATCCCTCAAAATAGATAATATATTAGCTGAAAACTCTCACACAGATAAATGTTATAAAATAAAAAACATGTCAATTTGCAATATTTTTAAACCTTTTGAATTATAGATGATAAAATGTAAATAAATAAGATTCTTTCAAAGGTGATACTCTATGAATATTTTGGATGATGTGGTTTATATATTTGTAGATGAAGCAGGAGATATGGACTTTTCTACGAATGGTTCAAAGTATTATATGTTTAATTTTCTAGTCAAACAACGCCCCTTTAAAGTCCATGAACATATAGCAAACTATAGATACTCACTACTAGAAAGAAATCTTGATCCTACAAAAGGCAGCAGACTAGACATAGAGTACTTTCATGCGCACAATGACAACAAATACATAAAAGATGAACTGTTCAATACTATAGCTACCTTTGACAAGAATAGAGTTAAGGTTTATTCGTATATCTTAGAAAAACCAAAGGTGCATCCACAAAAAAGAAAAGAGAAAGAACGCTTTTATATAGACAATCTAAACTATGCTATACAGAGGCTTTTAGGTAAGTTGCAGATAGATAAAAATTTCATCATCATTACAGATAGACTTCCCGTGCAAAAGAACAAAAAGAAGCAAGTAGGTGCTTTGAAAAAAGGGATTAAAGAGTACATCAAAAGTAATAAACTAGACATAAGATATGACATTTTCCATCATACCAGTGCTTCGAGTGCTAACTTGCAAATAGTAGATTATATCTCTTGGGCTATTTTTAGAAAGTATGAGCGTGGAGATAGTGGCTATTATGATAAGATAAAAACATATATATTAGATGAAGATATGATGACAAAAGATAGGGATGTAAATCATTATGAAAAGTGACCCAATCTACCTATTTCAGGCATCAGCCTAAAAAGCCTCCCTTGGAGTCTTATCAGTAGCTGGGAACGTTTGTAAGCTGATTATAGCTTATGTTGCTAAATATGTCAATGCATCACCGTTGGAGTTGGCATTGTTAGTTCATGAAATAGAGGCTAGTTTGAAAGACTTGGGCAAGAAGTGGTTCGCTTTTTCTAAGATGAGTGGGGAGAGTTTGGGTTTGATGGGGAAGTTGGTATAATATCTCTTATTTTAAAGTGTTTGGGGGGTTTTTAGTGGAAAAAGATGGTAAAATATTGCTAATTAAAAGAGGATAAAATAGATGGCATTAACACTAACAGCAGAACAAAAATCAATTTATAATATTTTTAGTGGAGACATAAAATATTTGATTCCACCATATCAGAGAGCTTATTCATGGAGTGAAGAGCAATGTAGCGAATTTTTTGAAGATATAAAAGAGTCATTTCTCTCCGATGAAAATGATGGGTACTTTATTGGAAATATTGTCATAGCTAAGAGTAGTGAAATTAATAATACAGTTGAAGTTATTGATGGTCAACAACGATTAATAACACTTACACTTTTTATTAAAGTTTTGTCTGAATTAGACCCAAAGAATAGAGCATTAAATGATGCTATGTGGATAACAGATAGAAGAGATATAGATAAAAAAGAACAGAGAGTTCAAACAAAAGTCTTTGAAGATAAAGATTCTAAGTTTTTAAAAGAAGTTTTAGCCATTTCATTAGAAGAAGTATGTAGCACAAAAGGGCATAACAATTTCAATAAAAATATTTGTTTTTTCTATAAAGAATTAAAAAAAACTATAAAAGAGAATGAAGATTTTAAGATAGAAGATTTTTCTAATTACTTACTTGATAAAGTAAGTTTATTACCTATTGAATCTACAGATAGCTCACAAGACAAAGCAAGAGAAAAAGCATTGAAAATTTTTGAAACTATTAATAATAGAGGAAAACCTCTTAGTGATAGTGATATTTTTAAAGCAAATCTTTACTCTATGGCATTGAATGATGGTGAACATGATACATTTATCCAAAGATGGGAAAAATTAGATTACGAGTGTGAAAGTATTGCACTTAAAGGTTTTGATATTTTAAGAGTTTTTAAAATTTATTCTTATATGATTAGAGGAAAAGAAAAAATAGATAGTTCAGAGATTGGACTTAGAAGTTTTTTTACTAAAAAGGAGTATTCTCCATTTAGTAAAAAGAAACCTTACTCTGAGATTATGGATGATTTATTTAAAATTGTTAAATCTATACAGTTTTATGAAAAAATCATAGTCAGTACCGTTGAGAATAATGAACTTTCTAAATATTTTCAACTTATTGATATCTATACAAATAATTATCCAAAAGATTTATTAATTGTATTTTTAGTGAAGAATAATAATTCTATCTCATTATCATTAGATTTTTCTAAGAGACTAGTTAAATATTGTTACTATAAAGGCTCAACGGCAAAAATAAAATATACAATATATAATTGGACAGTAAAAGTTATGAATAATGAATGGAGTTTGTTTTCTCCTGCCAAAGATGGCTTACGTCACTATACTTATTTTGGAAAGCTTTACAAAGGTTTTGGTCTCCTCTCTACGTATTTGCAAGAAGATATTGAAGCTGTATATCCTTATCATATTAAACGTTTAAGAGATGTAACGACATATAAATATGAAGACTATTCCATCTATGATAAAATTGGACATACGGTTGTTCAAGATACAAGTGGCTTAATTATGGAAGATTATGATTTTAATAATTTAGATGATAGTACATACAATAAAAGAATTAAAGATATAGAAACTAGACTTAAAAATTTCTTGGAAAATGTCAATGAAAATGTCAATGAAAATTAATAGTATTGAATTAAAAAATTTTAAATTTCATAAAGAACTTAATTTTAATATTGAAAAGAAAAATTGTATAATTTATGGAGAAAATGGAACAGGAAAAAGTTCTGTTTATTGGTCTTTGGTATCAGTTTTTAAAAAAGACTTGATAGATATATCTGATTTTAAAAATCGTGA
>JAKIUE010000077.1 GCA_021647715.1 Sulfurovum sp. | reverse complement strand
GTACTCTTTGTACAGCACCTTCGTATATGGCAGCATTGAGAGCTTTTAAATCAAAGCTACTGCCGTACTTTTCTTTTGCTTCTTCTACGGCCTCTTTGAGGTAGACGATCATCACTATGGCAGTCTCTGCGGCTACTCCAAGAAGTGCCAAAAATCCGACGATGATGGCGATACTCATGTTAAACTGTAACATGTCGATATAAAAAAGTCCACCAAGTAATGCAAAAGGCAGTGTAAAGAAGACGATAAGTGTAGGGACTAGTTCTCCTAATGCAAAATAGATAAGTACCAAGATCACCAAAAGAACCGTTGGAATAATCCAGACTATTTTTGCCATGGCTGACTCTAAGTACTCAGACTGTCCAGCCCACTCAATGTAGTAGCCTGCGGGTAACTTAATGTCTTTTAGTGCTTTTAGGGCTTCTTCTTTGTATTCAACCACTGACATGCCTAGCTGTGGCGTGATGTAGATGAAGGTCACTGGCGTTGCCATCTCAGACTTGATGACTGAGGCACTCTCTCTGTATTCGATGTTAGCAAAGGTAGACAAGGGTACAAAACCCAGAGGCGTTTTGACTTGGATGTTACGGATGTCATCTAGGTTTTGTCTCTCTTCTTCTTCAAAACGCACGGCTATAGGGTAACGCTCTAAGCCTTTATACATGGTACTTACCTGTTTGCCACCTATGGCAGTAGAAGTGTAGTCAAGTATGAGGTTTTTGCTAATGTTGTAACGTGCCAATGCTTCTGCGTCTATGTCAATGTCTATAAAAAACCCAGCACTTGCTTGGTCGGCTATGATGCTTTGCGTACTTTTGAGGTTACGCAGTTTTTCTTCTATTTGAGAAGCTACTTTTTGTAAACCATCGCTGTCTTTACCATAGAGTTTTATGCCTAGAGGTGTTCGTATGCCTGAGAGCAACATGTCTATACGCCCTCTGATGGGGTATGTCCATGAGTTTACAAGACCAGGGACTTGTAATGCTTTGTCCATCTCAGCCATGAGTTTCTCTGTGGTCATACCAGCTCTCCACTCATCTTTAGGCTTAAAGGTAATGATGGTTTCTATCATCCCTAGTGGAGCAGGGTCAGTAGCAGAATTGGCACGTCCACCTTTGCCAAATACGGTATCTACTTCAGGAAAAGATTTGAGTATCTTGTCTGTTTTTTGTGTGAGTGCCTTTGACTGGTCTACTGATATACCATAAGGAGTCACTGGCATGTACATAACCGTCTGTTCATCGAGCATAGGCATAAACTCCCAGTTGAGACCTTTGTAAAGCGGCACTGCAAATACAAGTAATGCAAGGGCTAGTAAAATGACAAGGTATTTGAGTTTAAGTCCCCATGTAAGTATGGGGTTATAAAGCCATATGAAAAATCTATTTAGAGGGTTCTTTGACTCTGGGATGATTTTACCTTTTACAAAAAATACCATGAGTACAGGTACAAGCGTGACAGAGAGTAAAGCCCCAGCAGTCATAGCAAATGTCTTGGTAAAGGCCAGAGGAGAAAAGAGTAGCCCTTCTTGTCCAGAGAGTGCAAAGATGGGTAAAAACGAGACCACCACAAGAGCCAACGCAAAGAAGATAGGACGTCCGACTACTTGAGATGCCTTCACTATGGTAGCGATGCGTTCTGTGTCTGTAAGTTCTCGTGCAAGTTTTCCTTCTTGTTTGTGTATGGCTTTGTGGGCATTTTCTATCATGACTATGGAGGCATCTACCATCGCACCTATAGCTATGGCTATGCCTCCTAGAGACATGATGTTTGAATCGATACCAAAAAGTTTCATGAGTAAAAATGTAAGCCCTACAGTTAAAGGTAGGACAATAAGCACGATGAGGGAAGAACGCAAGTGTGCCAAAAAGAGCCCGATGATGATAACCACGATGATACTCTCTTCTATGAGTGTAGTGGTAAGTGTATTAACCGCTTTGCTTATGAGGTCTGAGCGGTCATAGGTGGTTACGACATCTACACCTTCAACTTTAAGTTCTTGCATTTTTGCTTTGATGCGTTCCAATGCAGAGTATACATCTTCGCCATAACGTAACATCACGATGCCACCTACGACTTCTCCTTCTCCATTAAGGTCTGCCATACCACGTCTAGCAGCAGGTACCTTCTCTACACGTCCTACTTGGGCGATGGTGATAGGTATGCCACCTTTGGTGGTAATGACAAGTTTTGAGATGTCATCAAGGCTTTTTAAATACCCTTTGGCTTGTACCATCCATTCAAAACCATTTTGAATGACGATACGTCCTCCTGTGTCGTTGTTGTTTTCTTTTAGTGTACGTGTAATATCTTTGATAGAAAGGTCATACTGAATGAGTGCATCATTGTTAACTGTCACTTGAAAAGTAGGGATAAAACCACCAATGGTAGCCACTTCAGAGACACCATCTACACCCATAAGGGCAAATTTATAGTAGTAATCTTGTAAGGTTCTAAGCTCATCTAGTGTTTTAGTCTGTGAAGTAAGGGCATACTCATACGCCCAGCCAACGCCCGATGCATCTGGTCCTAAGGTAACCTCCATGCTGTCAGGCAGTTGGCTTTGTATGGATGCTAACTGTTCGAGTACTCTGGTACGTCCCCAGTAAAGGTCAGTGCCTTCTTTAAAGATGATGTAAATTAGTGCATTTTCATACACAGAAAAGCCACGTACTGTCTCTATGTTAGAGATGGCAAGAAACTGTGAGACTAGGGGGTAGGTTCCTTGGTCTTCTATGATTTCAGGACTTTGTCCTTTCCATGTCACTTGCACGATGACTTGTGGAGGAGAGAGGTCAGGTAGGGCATCTAAAGGTGTGTTTTTAATAGACCATATGGAACCTAACACTATAAAAAGTGATGCCATAAGCACAAGGAAACGGTTTTTAACACTAAAGGCTATGAGTTTTTCAATCATTTATAGTCCCTTAATATATTGAATTAATTTGTGCATCTGAGTCCATCATGAACAGAGCATTATTGACTACTTTATCGCCAGCTACTAAACCTTTAGTGACTTCAAAATGTTTGTTATCTAAAGGTTTTAGTTCTATAGATAAAGGCTCATACTCGCCCTTAAATTCAGTAGCTAAGAAAACATACCATATACCAGACTTACGCATAGCTGCAGTTCTAGGGATGACAAGTTTTGTACTACTTTGTGAGCTTGCATGTAGCTTTGCACACATACCAGGTTTGAGAACCTCGTCTTCATTGGCTATACTTAATCGAAGCGTGGTAGTTGCTTCTTTAGTATCTATCATCGGGTAGAGTAGTTCTTTTTTTGCCTTATATAGTTTCTCTTGACCTTTAATCGTAACAGTAAAATTGTCAAATTTCTCAAACTGGGATAATTGCTCTTGAAATAGTTTTGCTTCTAGCCATACTTGTGAGAGGTCTGTAATCTTATAGAGAGATTTTTGATTGTTAATATAGGAACCTTGATTGATATTTTTTTCAAATATCCAACCAGCAGCGGGTGCATAGATAGTGGTATATCTACTGACTTTTTTCTTGTTACTTACCTCAAGTATCTCAGTTTGGCTTACACCTAATAGTATGAGTTTTGTTTTAGCACTTTGTACCATGGAATCTGAAGGACGTTTGGTATGAAATTTAATAGCATTTAGATAATCTTGCTTTGCTTTGTAGACTTCAGGAGAGTATATTAAAGCTAACGCTTCTCCTTGAATTACTTTTTGATAGATGGTATCGACATAGAGTTCCTTTACGTAGCCAGAAAACCATGCTGTAACATCTATGATACGTGAGTCTTGTGCAACGATATAGCCATAGTTGATTTGTTTTTTACTAGATTGAATCTCTTTAACTTCTACTGTTCTTACATTAAAAAGTTGTTCTACTGTAGGATTCTTTTTTGATGCTTTATGTGAGTTCTTGGCGGGTATTTTTTTTTCTTGATTCCCCATAGATGAACCACATTTACCTGCTTCACATTTCATACCTGAATTTTCTTCTTTTTGAGGTATGTCTTTTGTTGGAACATCTTTTGTCATAGATGAGCCACACTTACCTTCTGCACATTTCATATTTGAAGTTTCTTGTTTATTCAAATCTTTTTTTGGTACTTTATCTTCTTTTATGAGGGCAGAACCACACTTACCAACTTCACATTTACCAGTCTGACATTTTTCTGCTTCACACTTCATCTCAGCTTGTAGTGTAAGTGTAGAGAGGATAAATAGTAAGGTAAGCCAGTTACTTTTCATTTTAAACATTATTTAACTCCTGTAAGTGATTTTAGTTTGGCTTGTGTTCTCATGTATTCAGCTATAATAGCTATTCGCTCTTCTTCAAGAGCAAGTTTTTGTTCAAGTATATTCGTATAAGTAAAAAGGTCTGCTCCTTCTTCTATAGCAGAGCTACTAAGTTCTAACATATGATCTAGTTGAGGAAGACTTTGTTTTTGTATGATATTGTATATTTTATAGGCTTCTGTGAGTTTTACATATGCTTGGCGTATTTGGCTTTTGATAAGAAATTTATAATCTATACTTTCACTCTGACGGGCTAGTGATTCTTTTTGTGCTATTTCAGAGTTTAGTTCTTCTGTACCATAGATAGGTAACGAGATTCCTACAGATACAGAGGTATAATCAGGATAATCTGTACGATTAAAATATCCTACTTGTACATAAGGGTCTGGGTATTTTTCTAAGTCAATCAAAGATTTATTGGCACGTGCTACATCACTTTGGGCTAATTTTCTATGATAATTTGGATTTTTTCTTATACCTGCTAGGTAGTATTTGAGTGATTTTGGTTTTATCATGGTGAGCTTATCTGAAATATTTTTTACTTTTTTTTGTACCAAATAATGTAGTTTTTCTTTTTGTGCATTTAGTAGTGACGTGTAACGTTCCGCACGTATTTCAAGTTTTGAAAGAGAAAGTTCTGCAGAGACACTGTCTGCATGGCTCATCGTGTCTACAGAAATGTAGTCAGTGTAGAGCTTTATATTTTGACGTGCAAGTTGCATATATTTGTGTATGATACGTATACGGAGTTGTAGCTCTTTTATGTTGTATGCAGTTGTACGTATATTATAAGCAAGGGCTACTTGCGCAGCTTCTAATGAATGGAATATCACATGTTTTTCTTCAAGTGCTACATTTTTTCTGGCATCAAGTTTATCAAACCAAGGAAATTTTTGTTTAAAGTTTATAGCCTGATTTTGCATACGTTCTTCATCACGTGAGAGTGGTTTACGAAATTGTATGTCATTTATACCAAGAGATAAGTCAGGGTTCGCCCATTTTTGACTCTTTTGAATACGTTCATCCATAGCTGAAAGCCTGTGTTTGATACTTTGCAGTGATTGATGTTTTTTCGTCGAGTAGTGTATGAGTTGGTTGATTGTCTGTGCTTTTGAGAAAGATACAAATAAAAAAACAATAAAAAGAATACGCATGATTAAATCCTAAATACAATATATTATATTTAGTGTATAGTATTTATGTGTAGATAGTGTGCACGTTAAAATAGTAGTAAGATATAGATAATTACTATAAAAACAATAGATTTACTTGACAATGAAACATATTCTGGTTATAATGCTACAAATATTTTTAAAAACCTTGGTTGGATATATGTTTGTCTACGATAAACCTTTTTGTCTCCCCAATTTATTGTTTATCTTTTTTTAGATATATATTTTTCCAGGGTTTCTAAAAATATTTAATTTTATACGAAGGAATGTATAATGTCTCAATCATGTCCTATATCTTCGGTGCGTATAGATAGTAATGTTGTTAGAGTTATCTCTTTTCAAGTTGTAGTGTGCTCACTTTTGTTGTTATGGACAAACGAATATTTTTTTGCATTATTATTACTTTTTGATTTTCTTATGCGAGCATTTCGCATTTCGTATTTAAGTCCTTTTTATCTGATTGCAAACTTTTTTCTTAGCTCTTTTAAGATTAAAGCAAAATACTGTGATGAATCACCAAAACGTTTTGCTTTATATTTAGGTTTGGCTATTTCATTCATTCTTGTCTTGCTGGTTATCTTTGGGTTTAGTACAACTTCTGTATTTATTGTAACACTATTGATAACATGTGCACTTCTTGAAACGCTATTTGATTTTTGTATAGGATGTAAGATATACTATGCGTTACAAATATTAAATCCATGGAAGATAAATGATTAATATCTAAAATTTTTAGTCGTTGTATAAAAGGGTATCTAAAAAATGATAGGACTTTCAAGTAAAACTATATATGCCGTTGCTGCACTTCATGAACTTAGTTATATTGAAGACAATAGTCTTTTAAAAATAAAAGAGATTGCAGCGAATGCTTCCATACCTCAAAACTTTTTAGAACAGATATTATTGGCACTTAAAAAGAATGGTATTTTAACGAGTATTAAAGGTGCACATGGTGGATATAGACTTGCTAAAGATTTAAAAGATGTGAGTCTCAAAGATGTGATGATGATTTTGGAAACCGATGTTTTTTCAGATATATGTAAGACGGATAATCCTACACTTAAGTTATTCTGGCATGATTTAAAGGAGAATGTATCATCCACTTTTGATATACCACTTTCTGAACTTAAAAACTATGAACTTAAAGCGATACAAGTACTTAATTACTCTATATAGGAATAACCATGAACAATACTACAAATTTTGAATATTTTAACACGCTACTTGTACATGAAGTAGGTAATAAAGTAGGCCCCGTAGCACCAACTATCACACCTTCTGCTGCTTTTGGGTATACAGATGCTCAAGAGGCAGAAGGTATCTTCGCGAGCCAGGTAAACAAACCACTGTATGCAAGAGTAGGTAACCCAACCAATGCTAAACTAGAAGGTATCGTAGCTAAGATGGAGGGTGGTTTTGGTGCCATCGCAACGTCATCAGGTATGGGTGCTATTTCTATGGTCGTTACTGCTTTTATGAATACAGGAGATGAGTTACTCTGTATAGGTGGTTTTTTTGGTGGTACCTATGCTTTGGTAAATGATACACTCAAACGTTTTGGTGTAAGTAACAGCTTTTGTACGGTAGATGATTTTGAGCATATAGAGTCTGCACTTAAACGTGGCATAAAAATGGTACTCATGGAGTCAGTAGGCAATCCCTCACTTACTTTACCAGACGTACAACGTATTATAGATCTTTGTAACAAGTATGAAACGCTTTTAGTCATAGATAATACACCAACGCCACTGCTTTTAAGACCTCTTATTATGGGTGCAGATATTGTGGTGCATTCTAGCACCAAAAATATGTCAGGACACTCTGCAGCTCTTGGTGGCGTAGCAGTGTTTCGAGCTGTAAAAGAGCAGGGCGATAAACTACTAAACCCCAAGTATGCTGACATCCATAAAATAGTCAAAAAGATGGGCAAAAAAGCCTTTATCCCTATCTGTAAAAAGCGTGCCATTCGTGACTTAGGCATGACCGCCAATGCCTTTGGTTCATTTATGACTATGATAGGATTAGAGACACTCTCTCTTAGGGTAGAACGTGTCAATAAATCAGTAGAGCGTATAGCGTTTATATTAGATGAGAAGTTACCTGATGGGGTAAGTGTAAATCACCCTTGCTTGGCATCTAGCCCTGACAATGCACGCTATAAGGCAGATTTTTCTGATGGCTGTGGACCATTACTTACACTTGACTGTGGGACAAAAGAGAGAGCATTTACTCTACTTAATAAACTTAATATTGTCATTCAAACAGCTAACATAGGGGATAACAGAACCTTAGCACTACATATGCAAAGTACTATTTACTCTGATTTTGATGATGAAGCACGTAAGTTTTTAGGAGTGAGTGAAGGGCTTATACGCATCTCTATTGGTTTAGAAGACCCAGAGACTATTGCAGAAGATTTTTTGCAAGCGGCGAATACTATATAACGCGTAGGGTGTTGTCCCATGACAACACCAAAACCCCAAACATATAAATAATTATGAAAATATTTTTACATATTTAACAATATGTTGTATGTTTTTATTGTATTCAAATTAACGGTGTTGTGATGGCACAACACCCTACAGAATTTTTTCACCATTAATAAATACAGCAGAAACCTCTTTTGTATGCAACACTGTCCACAGTGCTATCTCTTCTTCACGTTTGGGAGCTTCACGTAGTGTGACAATTGCAAAATCTGCTAATTTATCTACTGATATACGACCATTGTTTAGTTTCAATGCATCAGCAGCGTCTGCGGTGATGGCTTTAAGTAAGGTGGTGGCTAGTTCTTGTAGGGATATGTCATTGTGTAGGAGTAAGGCTGCTCTCATCTCATCAAAGATACTCAGTGAGTCATTGGAGCTTAGTCCATCTGTCGCTAGTGTAAAAGGGAGTTTTAGGTTTTCTATAGGGAGTCTGCCTACCCCTAAGTATCTGTTAGACCGTGGACAGTGGGCTATAGAGTGTCCCATTTGTGATA
>JAKIUE010000076.1 GCA_021647715.1 Sulfurovum sp. | reverse complement strand
TAGGTGCAGGTGGAGATGTTTCTTCAAAACTAGACTTGATGGCAGAGGCCATTTTTGTTAAACATTTGAGCCTTTTTGGACATATAGAGTCAGAAGAGTCTGGCATCATTGGGAAAGGAAGTCAAAAAATCATCATAGATCCTATAGATGGTTCATCTAATGCACTTTCTCTTTTCCCTTTTTATGGTACGTCAGTTGCAAAAGTGAACGAGAAAGGTGTTTTGGATGCTGCTATTGTATGTAACTTAGCCAATGGAGACATTTTTCTAAAAACAACAGAACAACCTATACAACAAGGTAAACTTTTTTCAGATATATTTCACACGCCACATACCGTACCTAATGCAGAAATAGGACTTTTTGAAAAAGCATATGCACATCCAGAGTTAATAAGTCTTTTGGATAAAGAAAAGTTAAAGTTTAGATCACCAGGGGCTATTGCTCTTTCTTTGGCATATGCACATACAGTCAATTATGTACTTTTTGTTGGTACATTTCGCATTTATGACTTTGCTGCAGGGTTAGCCCTTTGTGAAGGGCTTGAAGTGATTGTTGAAGAGGATTATGTTATAGTATCAAAAGAAAAACTGGTAGCACAAAAAATAGAACAACTTATCAAAACAATAAATCAGAAAGCGTAAGGAAAGAATATGTTTGGAAATTTCTTTGGTAAAAATGAGGAAAAAGAGACTGCAAATCAATGGATAAAATGTCCTAAATGTACATCACTCATGTATTTTCAAGAAGTTGAAGCACATCAACATGTTTGTCCTAAATGTAACCATCATTTTCGTATTTCTGCGGAAGACCGTATTGATTCCATTGTAGATGAAGATTCATTTGTTGAGTGTGATATGTCTTTGGCTCCAGTAGACCCTCTTAAATTTTCAGATAAAAAATCATATAAAAAGCGTATAGATGAAGCCAAAGCCAAAACAGGTAAAAGCTCTTCGGTGATGAGTGGATCTTGTACTATAGGTGGAGAGCCTGTCGAAATAGTTGTATTTGATTTTTCTTTTATGGGTGGTAGTCTTGGATCGGTAGAAGGTGAAAAAATAGTCCGTGGTATTAACAGAGCGTTAGAAAAAGAGTGTGGATTTATTATTGTTTCTGCTTCTGGTGGAGCTCGTATGCAAGAGAGTACTTATTCCCTTTTACAAATGTCTAAAACCTCTGCAGCACTAAATAGACTTCATCAAAAAGGGCTTCCTTTTATCTCTATACTTACTGATCCTACGATGGGAGGTGTATCTGCTTCTTTTGCAATGCTAGGCGATATTATCATGGCAGAACCTGGGGCACTTATAGGTTTTGCAGGACAAAGGGTTATTAAACAAACTGTGGGTGTAGATTTACCTGAGGGCTTTCAGCGTTCAGAATTTTTACTAGACCATGGGCTTATTGATATGATTGTGGATCGTGAAGAGATGCATAACACACTTTCAGGTTTATTAAAACTTTTTAATAAAAAGAACAATAATTATGTCAAGATTACCCCAAAAAGAAGAAAATCCGATAAAGAGAAAAAAGAAGCTGAGAATATAGAAGTTGAAAATAGTGAAACAAATGAATTGAATGATTCTCTTGTATCAGCATTGGAAAAAGGTACTATAAGTGATGATTAGGCATTTACTAAGCGTTGAATAAATACAATCTTTAATTCTACGAGATACAAGTGTATTAGGGAAATTCATTGTTTGGTTTATGTTTTTATAGATGTTATTATAAAATAAGTGCAGTTTCCTTTTTCTTCCCCCATCTAATTTACTTTATATTTAAAGCAGGTTAAACATCTATTCTTGAGCAGGATTGTGGTAATATTTTGTATTAAAATTAAAGGAAACAGATGAAAGCACTCATAATGTTGATGTTACTTACATCACTAGGTTTGGCATCAGGTGATGCAGCACACGGACAATTACACTTAACCACGACATGGGTAGGAATACTTTCTTTTATTATATTTGTTGTAGGATATTATTTTATCGCGACAGAAGATAAGTACCACATTAATAAAGCCAAACCAGCACTCCTTGCTGGTACAGGTATCTTTATGCTTATTGGTTTGTATATTGCTATCACAGGCGATAAAGTGATGGGTGAACATTTACATCTTGAGATTAATCATCTTATCGTTGAGATTGCAGGGATTTTCTTTTTCTTATTTGTAGCGATGACCTATATAGAAGCTATGATAGACCGTGGAGTCTTTTCTGCGTTACGTTATAATCTTGTGTCAAAAGGATATGATTATAAAAAGCTCTTTTGGGTGACAGGATTTTTAGCGTTCTTTATTTCTCCCGTAGCAGATAACCTTACTACGGCACTTATCTTGTCTACTGTACTTATAACTATAGATAAAGAAAATAAAGCATTCATCGTACCAGCAGCGGTAAACATAGTCGTTGCAGCAAATGCAGGTGGAGCGTGGTCACCATTTGGAGATATCACAACACTTATGGCATGGGTATCAGGCAAAGGAACATTTACAGACTTCTTGTTTTTGTTTCCAGCGGCATTTGTAGGTTGGATAGTGACTGCCTTTTTACTTTCTAAGTTCGTACCAGTTGGTAATCCTCCATCAGTGGAAGGTGAAGCCAAAGCAGTGATACGTACAGGTGGAAAAGTGATTATCGGACTTTTTGGGCTGACTATATTCCTAGCGGTTATGTCTCATAATGTTTTACATCTTCCTGCGATGTGGGGTATGATGTTTGGTCTTGCTATTCTTAAAATGTATGTTTATCTTATGAATAGAGAAAATAGAACACAAATTAATGATATGAATTCTGATGTAAAGGCAATTAATGCCTTTTCATGGATCGCTAAAATCGAAAACGATACGCTTCTTTTCTTCTTTGGTATTTTAGCAGCTGTAGGTGGTCTTCATTTCTTAGGTTTCTTAGAGTACTTTACGGCACTTTATTCTCAGTTTGGAGCGACAGCTGTAAACATTGGAGTAGGTTTCCTCTCAGCAATTGTAGATAATGTTCCAGTGATGTCAGCAGTTTTAAAATCAAATCCAGACATGGGTGTAGATGCCCACTCACAATGGATGCTAGTTACACTCACAGCAGGTGTGGGTGGATCACTTATTTCATTTGGTTCTGCTGCTGGTGTGGGTGTGATGGGTAAACTCCATGGTATCTATACGTTTGCTTCTCATATGAAATTGGCTTGGACAGTGCTTGTTGGTTACATCGTCTCTGTAGCTATTTGGTATGTACAGTTTCAAATATTAGGATTTGGTGCTTAGACAGGGATATGTTCTATAGATATTAACGTTAACCTTGTATACTTCTCTTAAACTATAAAGTAAAGAGAGAATTGATGAAAATATACGCGCCATGGCAACAGAAATTTGAAAAATTAAGCACACCATTTGACGAGTTTTTAAATGCTCAAATGACCACGGGTATTATCCTTATCTTTATGACAGTGTTGGCACTCGTACTTGCTAACTCAGCACTCAGTGAAGCCTACACACATTTTTTTCATACAAAAATGAGTGTAAGCCTTGGTTCATGGGAAATTTCACACAGTATTCATCACTGGATTAATGATGCATTGATGGCTATCTTTTTCTTCCTTATAGGCTTAGAGATTAAACGTGAAGTTTCAGTTGGTGAGTTGTCTGATCTTAAAGTTGCTATATTGCCTATACTCGCAGCCATAGGGGGTATGATATTCCCCGCACTCATCTACTACTACATCAATACTGGTGGCGTAGGGCAAAGTGGTTGGGGTATACCTATGGCTACAGACATTGCTTTTGCCATCTCGGCTTTGGTGTTGCTCGGTAAACGTGTGCCTCCTGCACTGGTAACATTCCTTGTTGCACTTGCCATTGTTGATGACTTGGGAGCGGTACTGGTCATTGCACTTTTTTATACAGAACAGATACAGATGGTACCTTTAGCATGGGCAGGAGTTACTATAGCGGTGATGGTGATGATGAACCGTTTTGGTATACATAACAACATCCCATACTTTATAGGTGGGGTGATACTTTGGCTCTTTATGCTTCAGTCTGGGGTGCATGCGACTATAGCAGGTGTCATAGCAGCCTTAACCATACCTGCCATGCCCAAAAAAGACCCCTCTCATCTTAGAGGTGAGCTTAAAGTACTGTTAGATGAATTTGATACCCATCCCATAAAAGATAATTATATGATGAACGATAGACAAAAGTCTATCCTCACAGAGGTAAAAGAAAAAATAGCCCATGTAGAGACACCAGCTGCGAGACTTGAACATAGTTTACACTTACCTGTATCTCTCATAATCATCCCACTTTTTGCACTTGCTAATGCTGGTATAGCCTTGGACTTTTCGACTATGGGTACAACTATTATGGAGCCAGTATCATTAGGTATAGTCGCAGGGCTTATCATAGGTAAGGTAGTAGGTATCTTCGGTGTAGCATGGTTAGCTATAAAGCTAGGGATTGCTACTTTACCACAAAACAGTACTATGAACCAAATCTTTGGCGTAGCGTTCTTAGGTGGTATTGGGTTTACGATGTCTATCTTTGTGGCAGACCTAGCATTTTTAAATACCCCTGAGCTTGTGTTTCAAGCCAAAGTTGGGATACTTGCAGCTTCACTATTTGCAGGGTTGTTTGGGTACTTTTGGCTTCGTTTTGTTGCGAAGTCTGAATCATGAGATAAATGATGATTATATTAGTTAAATAAAATCTTGTTTAGAGCAAAAAATATACTTATTTTTTAAAAAAGTAAACTCCACATAATACGCATGTAACATGAGCCGAGAGGCTCCTGTGACTTCACTGCGTTTCTTAGGTGCTATGTTGTGATTTAAAAAATCATCTACAAAATCTTCATCTAGTCCATAAATCGGGTCACCCACAATGCGGTGTGCTATGGCGTCTAAATGTACTCTTATTTGATGCTGTCTTCCTGTGTAGGGGATGGCTTCTACTAAGGTTTGGTTTTTTTCTTCGTTATAGGTGAGGGGTCGTATGAGTGTACTTGAGGCTTTACCCTCAGAAGATGTTTGCATTTTTAGTTTTATCAACCCCTCTGAGGGGCTGATGCCTTTATCTATGTGAATATATTTGCTTACTTCACCCTCTACCAAAGCTTTATACTTTTTAACAAATTCCTTTTTTGCAAATAACTCTTTAAAGAGGTACTGGGCATAGCCATTTTTAGAGACAAGTATGAGTCCAGAGGTTTCTGCATCTAGTCTGTGTACTAGGCTAGCATCATCTCCAAACTGATAGCGTATTTCATCTAAGAGTGTGTACTCTGTAGAGCGTGTAGTAGGATGCACTACAAGTCCTGAGGGTTTGTCAAATATGGCAAAGTGCTCACACTGAAAAAGAGGGGTCAGACCTTTTGTGATGGCTTCAAAAACCAAGACTTCTACTTGCCCAGATTTTAGTGTCTGTCCTTGTTGTAAACGTCTCTTTTTATCATCTACTATTTTACCTTTTACCAAGAGACTAAGTGCGAGTGTTTCAGATAAGTGTACGACATTTACTAGAAAGTCTTCTACTTTTTCACCCTTTATGGCGTCATAGCGTTTAAGTACATAGGGCAATGAGTATCCTTATAATCTATTTTTAGAAGTATACTATAGTTTGAAGTCATGAATCATTGCACCCTTTTTTGATTTATTTGCGTCTTCTGTGTACAATAACTATTAAAGGATTGTAAATGAATGATAAAAAACGATTGCATATACACATGTCAGTAGACAACATTGAACAAAGCATAGCATTTTACTCTACACAGTTTCAAGCTGAACCTACTAAAATAAAAGAGGACTACGCTCAGTGTTGGTAGATGATTTAAGTCTAAACTTTGCCATCTCTACACGGGGCTATAAAAAAGGCATCAATCACTTAGTAAAAGGAGTAAAAGGGAGTAAAAGGGGACAGGCTACTTTTAATCCATCCTTCGCTATACTTTTCTAAATAAATTAAAAGAGTGGTCATGCCTCGCATACCAAGAGGAGAGACAGTAGGAGGAATTTACCACATTATCAATAGAGGTAATATGCGTATGCAAGTCTTTGATGATATGGATGATTATGAGTATTTTCTAGAGTTATTAGAGAAAGCATCAAAAAGAGAGAATGTGAAGGAGCTAGTGCTTTTTATGAACGCTTTGGATTTACTTCTTTTTTAGATGAAAACAATAAACTGTACATAAGCGTAGCCAACATTAGAGCCAGTTTTGATGCGTAGATAATATGGTCATACCCAAAAAGGCAGTTATGAAAGAAAAATTCTCCCTAAAAGACGAACTCTATAACCCACAGAAGATAGCTATGATAGCCAATGAAATAAAAGAGGTTTATCGCTCTTTTAAATTAGACGCATTTAGTCAAGAGGTACTAGAAAAGTTTCCAAAACTTGAACTCAAAGAGCGCATCTACCATATACGAGATATGTTGCATAAGTATCTGCCAGATGATTATAAAGAAGCTATAAATATCTTACTCCAAGCCTTGCCATCAGAACTAGACCCGTCTAAAAGTGATGATGACTTTGGGGACTTCATCTATGCTCCGTACTCTGAGTATGTGACGGCGTTTGGGTGTACTGAGGAGCATTTGGACTTTTCTCTGTCTGCATTAAGGGAGATAACCAAACGCTTTTCTGTGGAGTATGCAATACGGGACTTTATAAACAACTATCCTGCACAAACATTAGCGATGTTAGAAACGTGTGCAAAGTCAGAGAACTACCATGAAAGACGTTTGGCTTCTGAAGGGTTACGAGGGAAACTACCTTGGGCTAAAAAACTGACCATTGCTTACGATGAACCTCTGCGACATTTAGAACTTCTTTACATAGATAAGACACGTTATGTGACACGCTCAGTGGCGAATCATCTCAATGACATCGCCAAGATAGATGCTCCTTTGGTTTTAGAGACTTTAAAACGATGGAAAAAGAGTAAAAAACAAGAGTCTAAAGAGATGGCCTTTATCATCAACCATGCGTTACGTACTTTGGTGAAGCAGGGGAATGCTGAAGCTTTGGATATGTTAGGGTACGAGAAAGAACCAGCTATAACGGTAAAAGATATTGTACTTAAAGCAGAGAATGTAAAAGTAGGGGAAGCACTGGAGTTTGAAGTGGAGATAAGGGCAGAGGATGATGTGAAATTGCTGGTAGACTACGTTATCCATTTTCGTACTAAAAAAGGTACGTTGAGTCCTAAGGTGCATAAGCTCAAAAAACTTAGCCTTAAAAAGGGCGAGAGTATAGTACTAAAAAAGAAACACCCATTTAGAGCCAATATGACTACACGTACACTCTATGCTGGTGAGCATTTGCTAGAGGTGCAGATAAATGGTACTATTGTAGATAAGAAAAGTTTTGATTTAAGGTTCTAAAATGCAATACAACATAGATATCCACGGAGAGTTTGCTGATATCTTCAAAAAGAGTAGAGCCATACTCCTAAGCTACCCACAGATAAAAGAGGTCAAAAATGCCAAGCAGACTTCTTATGGTGATGAGTATGGTGTCATTGTTATGATGCGAACCAAAGGTGATGTCTTTGTTGTGGCTTTTGGTAAGGGAGCTAAACTGCAAGAGAAATATCCACAACTTCAAGGGAATGGTAAGATAGTACGGCATCTCTATTTTAAAACTCTGGATGATGTGGATGAGATGCTACTACGTGAGATGATAGAAGAGAGTTTTATTTTGGGATTGGAGGCTTACGAGATGAAGGAACTTAGAAAGATGGTGAGATAACATGCTTCAAAAAATCATAGCTTCTTATCAGCCACCTATAGAGGAACTTGAAAAGTATATCACATCGTATTGGACTGCTTATAACCCTACAAATGAAGCGGTTGAATTGCCCATAGTTCCTGATGGGTCTATGGATATTATTTGGTTAAATGGCTATATTTTCTTATCAGGACTCATGGAAGAAGCCAGTGTCATCAGCATAGCACCTGAGGACAAATTTTTTGGCATACAGTTTAAACCCTATGCTCTTGCTCTTTTGTTGGAATGCAGTGTTTCAGAGTTTAATAATAAAGATGTCCCATTGGAATCTCTAAACAAAGTTTTAGAGGAAGATATTAGAGCAATTATTGAGAAGAAGGAAGACTCACAACATATTGATGCATTCAATCATTATTTTAAAAAATTATTTTCTGATAAAAGTGTAGATGCACTTCTTTTAAATACTTTAGAACTGCTACATGCGTCTCATGGGAATACTTTAGTTTCTGACTGTGCTAAAGTGTTAGAGGTTCATCCAAAAAAGCTAGAAAGATTATTTATAAAAAATATAGGCGTATCGGTAAAAAAGTATTCTAAGATTATACGTTTTTATGACATACATGCTGTACTCGAAGAAGAAGGGCTAGAAAACTTAACGCATAAAGTGCTAGACAAAGGCTATTTTGACCAAGCTCATTTTAACAGAGACTTTAAAAAAATAACGGGTTT
>JAKIUE010000075.1 GCA_021647715.1 Sulfurovum sp. | reverse complement strand
AAGTAGTCATCGTCGTAAAAAGTAAAAAAACCGCAGATGCCCTCAATGCATTTTTAATCTCAAAAAAGTTTAATACTTTAGCAGTACATGGAAACCATAGACAATCCCAGCAGCAAGAGGCTGCAAGCAAGTTTAACCTAGGTGCACTCAATGTTATCATCACTACAGATATGATTTTAAAAACATTGGCATTAGAAAACATTAAACTTGTAGTAAGTTATGCTTTGCCCGAAGATACACAAGACTATTATAATCGTTTGGCTTTTATGAAAGAACTAGGCGTTTCTGTAGCTTTTGTTAGTCCCGAAGATGAACCTTTGCTTGATGAGATTGAATACAATATGAAAAAAGAAATCGAAGAAAAAACCTTAGAAGGTTTTGTAACCTCACCCAAACCAACCCAAACAAACAAAGCAAAAAAAGACAGAACTAAAAAACCTAGACACCGTAAAAACAAAGTTCAAAAAGAGCAAGATTCTTGATGACTATTATAACTTTCAAGGTTCTTTAGCCATGCCTTTTTCACATCATAAACTCTCTAGTAAAATACAAAAACTCCTTCAAGACAACAACTATAACAAACCAACCCCCATACAAGAAAAAGTCATCCCACTTGTATTGGATGGCAAAGACATCATGGCACAAGCCCAAACAGGGTCAGGAAAGACAGCCTCTTTTGTCTTACCCATTGTAGAGCTACTTTCTCAAACTCCTATAGAAGGAAAACCTAAAATAAGAGTACTTGTACTTACTCCCACACGTGAACTTACCTTGCAAGTAGCACAGAGTTTTAAAACATTTGGTACATCCCTAAAAGTGGTCTCTGTCATAGGTGGAGAAGGCATAGGAGAGCAGATACATACCATTCAAAAAGGCTGTGACGTCATAGTTGCAACGTCTGGGCGATTTTTAGATGTACTTTCTAAGAAACAGATGACACTAAAACACCTAGAGTTCTTAGTACTAGACGAAGCAGATAAGATGCTCAATCTTGGTTTTTCCGAAGAACTAGATGCCATACTGGAAGCTATACCTTCAAAACGTCAAAACTTACTCTTCTCCGCCACCTACCCAGAGAAGATGCTAGCCATCGCAAATAAAGTCACGCAAGAAACAGTGAGAGTAAGCGTAGAAGATGAACGACCCGTAGTTGAGACCATAGAGCAACATGTCATAGAGGTAAATCCTGAAAACAGAGGGCCACTCCTTCGTCAGCTACTCAAAATGCATAAATACAAACGTGTACTGGTTTTTATGGCAAACAAACGAGCCACAGACAACATCGCTGAAAAGTTTAAAAAGCGTGGCTACTTAGCAGAGTCCTTTCACGGTGACCTCACACAAGAAGACCGTAACTACACCATAGATGCCTTCAAGTCCAACAAGATACACATACTCTTCACCACAGATATCATCTCTCGTGGACTACACATAGAAGACATAGACTGTGTCATCAACTTTGACTTACCACGTTCACCTGCTGACTACATACACCGCATAGGAAGAACAGGACGAGCAGGAAAAACAGGCGTTGCCATAAGCTTCATAGGACACGAAGAACAAGGACACTTCAAACTCATAGAAAAACGTAGCCAAATAAATCTAGTAAGAGAAAGCATAAAAGGCTTTGAACTTACAGGCGACGCACCCAAAAGAACTAAAGGTCCAGCTCCCGTAAAAGGCAAAAAAAAGAGTAAAAAAGACAAGCTTAGAGAAGCCAAAGCAAGAGAAGAAGCCAATAAATAATACGCTAGTAAATAAGTGCCTTTTTTAGTGCATCCAAATACACCCCTATATATTTCTCTTTCTCTTTACGTCTATACTGCATCACCCAACGAGGATGAGGCACGACATCTATACTCTCAAAACATTTATGCTTCGCATTAAAGGCTTGCAGATACTTCAAGTTCTTTCCCGTACCCACACAGATGATGTTTGGCTTAGCTTGAGGCAGTGCCATCTGTGCTAGAAGTGTTTGGGTGATGAAAGGTTCTAGTGCCTTTTGGGTTTTTGCATCATCATAGTAGTTATAGTTTTTATTGTCTTTGAGTAACCCTAATGGCATCACAGTAGTAAAAAAGTTCTCAGCATAAAACTTCTCTACCCCACCATAGGCTTCCATCACTTCAAACATAAATGCAGCAGATATCTCTACACGTTTATCAAAACTACTCTCTATGCTACAGTATTTGTCCAGATGATACGCATCTGCAAAGCCTATGCCCGTCACTCCAGAACCAAGCCGTCCAGGGTTTATACCTATGAGGTAGGTACGAGGGTTGCTGTCATCGTAGTACTTGTTGAAAAAGGTCTGCATGACTTCTCTTGTCTCTGCATTGTCAAAGGGGTAGATAACTTCTACACCATGAGATAGAGGTATCTCTTTGGGTAAGTGAAAATAAAAGTCTAAAATTTGATTTGAAAAGGTTTGGGTATTTACTGTAGGTTTCATGTGTTATTATAGCGAAGAGTACAGCACCTTAGAACATGTGTAATCAAATTTAAAAGGACGCTAAAATACTCTTCTTTTAGCATCATAGGTAAACCACACTAACCAAAAGTAAATAATAATGATAAATATAATATGAAAAATTGATATATACTAATACCTTTTTATTGTACATACCTTTAATTTATCAAAAATACATCTCTTGTTTAACTAGATTAATAAGGAGTAATGTACAATAACTACACACAATAAAAAGGATTAAAGTATGAAAAAAATACTTGTCGCATCAATAATTGCAACACTAGGCACACAACTCTATGCAGAAACACCAGCAGACCATACTGCCTCACCTACCCAAGCAGTAGCAGACAGCATCATAGAAGCACAACGTGCTAAACTAGCCGAGACTACTAAAGATAAAGGTTTTGGACCACAGTCTCCAAGAGATATAGACACTATCAAAGGTGACAACACTCTTGACTTCAATGCTGCACCTCCCTACACAGAAATGAACCTCTGTAACATCCACTTCCATGAAAATGCAGAACACAAAGGTGGAGAGTTTGCCAAGTACCAAGGTAATGGAGATGGACATGGCTATAGAAGTGGCTATGAATATAGTGGTACCCTAAGTAAAGAAGAACTTACTCCAGTAGGACACAAAGTATGCCCAAACGAACATGACTTCTTAGAGCCAGGTGACACCATAGAGATACACTACGTACACTCTACAGCCAAAGTAAACCCAGGGCCTACGCTTGCATCATGTCTTAGTGAAGCAGTGAAAAACCCTCAGCTACGTGTAGAAGCACAAGTCTATGTACTTACCAACGATGGTAAAGGTGAGGACTTTAAAACACTCACTGCCATAGGCAAAAAAGATGGCTTTAACCAAGCCCTTCATATACCAAGTAATGCAGGTACACCCGTAACTTATGACGGTTCAACAACGGGACCTGGCTACAACGAGATAGGCTCACCATTACAAGTGACATGGTCAGTACGTCCAAAGGTAATAAAAGTAGACATCAATTCAGTCGGAGTTTGGTGTAAAGGAAACGTCTTTAAAGAAGACCACGCACATGGCGTAAGAAACCTCGTAACAAACCCAGCACTACTCTCAGACAACTAAACCTAAACGGCATCTTTGCCGTTTACACTCATCTTCAATGTTTTTTTAACCCTTCGTGTGTTCCTCTATAAGCCTCATCATCTCCTCCATAGCATCCCCTGATTTCTCTTGAATGAAGTGTTCAAAGTATTCATCTATGTAGTCATGGGGTTCATAGATGCTTGCAGTCTTGGCACGTTTGGGATCTATGAGTATGGAGTGTTTAAACTCTTTTGCGATGTTGGTTATGTTTATCACCGCTCCACTAGTGCCTATGGCTATGAAGAGTGTGCATTCACGTATGGCTCGTTGTATATGCTCATACTGTGGTGCCGCTTCTCCAAACATCACGACGTTATGACGTACCCTTTTGTTGCCACAGTTAGGACAAGAGGTATCTGCCTCTTGGTTCGCATACCCCACATAAAAAGCCTCCGTACAAGCCTCGCAACGCAAATGCGTAAGCGTACCATGCAGATGTATGACATCTTTAGCCCCTGCTTTTTCCATGAGGTTGTCTATGTTTTGGGTAAGATGATACACCCTACCCCTATACGCACGTTCAAGCTCTGCTAGTACCTTATGGGCATGGTTTGGCTCTTTAGTCTCAAGGTCAGCTCTTCGGTCATTGTAAAAGTTAGTGACTTTTTTTCTGTCTGCTATCCAGCCTTGCGTAGAACAGACTTCCATCACATCATGATTTTCCCAAAGACCATCATGGTCTCTAAACGTACGGATGCCACTCTCAGCCGAAAGCCCTGCACCGCTTAGTATCATTATTTTATTCATTGTTTAGCTCCTATTACGCACCCTATACATAGTGAGATTATATACTATACCATCTTGTAAGTATGGCATATATATTTTTATCAATATATGTCTGCTTCTAGAGAAGGTAGCTCATTTGGTACCCACTAAAGTACTCCTCCCGCTCATTTTGTTCTTTGCATGTGAAGTCTAAGAATGTACAGGGAAGATCATACCTCCCCAAACGCCTTAAAAAACAATTCCACAAACTTAGATTTTCGTTTGTGTGTATTGATAAGTGTTTCCATATACGCCATATTGTCCATTATGTACCAAGAGAGCGTGTCGTTGTCAACTTCTATCTTCACACACGCTTTGAGTGCCTTGATAGCTGAGGGGTAGTTCTTGCTCTGTGTAGTAGCCAATGACCTCTCGCAGCTGTCTCTGTAGAGCAGTATCGCTTCTTGTGGATAAGATGTTTTGAGCCAATTGGCTAATTTTTTGAGTTCATCCTTGTAGATGTATCCGGTCTCTAGGTTATGCTGACGCTCTTCTATGTACTCACCTGCCATATCTACCTCATCTAAGCTATAGAAAAAGTATAGTGCAGAAGCAAAAGAAAGCTTTTTGGCATCTTGCAGTGCCTCTTGTTTTACCTTTTCTCGCATAACACCCTCTAGCCTATCAAGATACTTTTTGAGTATCTCAGGTGACTTTGTACTTTCATACCAGTATTTATATGCCAAAGTCACATCCATCTGTTTACCTAGCACTTCATATGCCCATATCTGAAGCTCATAAAAATCATTGGCTCTATAGTTATCTATAGACGTGATATGAGCTAACATATCCACCACCCCTTGGGCATCATCAGCATACTTATATTCTTTAGCAAAGTCTATGATGTTATGCTCTCTCCATTCTTTGGATTCAAGCTCTGAAGCCTTGATGTACAGTGTAGGGCTTTTAAGATAATGTGCACACATCTTCATACTCTGAATCTCATCAGAGTACTCGAAGTCCTCTATGCTTACATTTTCAAGCTTCGCATAGGTTTCGTTATATATTCTCGTCAGTACACTAGCAGGCACTTCCTCTGAGTACACATCCCTCAACCCAAACCCTTCACACACAAGCATCTGCATAATGTCACTATATATCTCTTCTTCACTCAATACACCTAGACACCCATGCCACCCTTCTTGGGCTCTACCATATGCCATCTGTATAGATCCAGAGCTATCGTCTGCACGTGCATGTACGTTTGCATCTGTGAGTATAAGCTCTTTGTATAGAAATGCTGCCTCTTTTTCATCTGTAATCAACATATCTATGTCATCTACAATATTCTCTACCCTATCTGCAAATTCAAAAGATGCATGATAGTCTATAAACTTTCGTCCTCTTTTTATAGAAGCTATATCTTTATTGATACTTTTCAGCACTGCTATAGGGTCACCTTTAAGCAGTAGTTTTTCTACTTTGTCGTAGAGTGTATCGTTGTCATCTATCTGCATATAAACCAAGTCTGCTAGCGTATCATGTGGGATGGATTTTATATCTTGTAGGGTTATCTGTTTTGGCATACTTATTTTATCTCCTGTTACTTTACTTTCTTTATTTTATCGTCTAATTGAGCCATAAAATCCTCTTCAACTTTTGAGAGTTCATTTTTTCTTTTTTCTTTATATACCAAGTATTCTTTGTTTGCTTTATCCATTGCATCACTATGGCTGATTTTCCCTGCATGCTCTAGTACTTCTTTGCCTGTCATTTTGAGAAAATCATCCAATCTCTCTACCCAGTTTTTCATATACATAGGTTCTCTATTCATGGCTTGTATCTCTGCTATTTCTATGTAAGCAGTGACCATACGGTTGAGCATATTGAGCTCTTCTTCATTTAGGTAGTTTTTTGCTATTTGGGTCTCTTGCTTACTAGGCTTAGTTCCCTTAAATGTGCTCAACCCCATATTCTCTTTTTGTGCATCTGCTCGTTGGTAGACGATTTCTGAAGCGGTACTGCCATGTGTCGCCCAGTGCATTTTGTTTTGTACAGTTTTAAAAAAGAGGACTGACTCATCAGACTTGGGGTCATAGTCTATGCTTGTAGCATACACATCTAACACTTTTCGCCAAAATACCTTTTCACTACTTCGTATATCTCGTATACGAGCCAATAACTCTTCAAAGTAGCTACCGCCTCCAGCCTCTTTTAGGAGTTCATCATTCATAGCAAAGCCTTTTACGATGTACTCCTTGAGTATGGCACTTGCCCATTGACGAAACTTGATACCTTGAGGAGATTTGACACGATAACCTACTGCGATAATCATATCTAGGTTGTAAAAATTAGTGGCGTAGTTTTTCCCATCACTAGCAGTTGTTCGGAAATTCCGAACAACTGCTTTTTCATGAAGTTCATTCTCTTCAAATATGTTTTTTATATGCTCACTAATGGTAGATTTCGACTTCTGAAAAAGGTCACAAAACTGTGCTTGTGTAAGCCATAGTGTTTCATCTTTTAGTGTTGTTTCTATCTTGGTTTGTCCGTCTTCAGTTTGATAGATGAGTATATCCATATCAGTGTTCATCATGCCCCTCCACCAGAGCCACCTCTTCCTCACTCAATCCATACAGCTCATACACCATCGCATCTATCTGCTTGTCGGTGGCATCTATGTCTGCTTTTATACCTAGTAGGTCTTGTAGTTTTTTGGTGGCTTGTATGGTCATAGTATTATTTACTCACTTTCTTTTCAACATACCCTGAGGTTCAAGCTCAATGCATGCCTCTTTTAAAAGTTCATACACCCATAAATCAGTTTTTGCTTCTTTTTTTGCCATCTATTCTCTCCAAGTATCTAAGAAGAATATTTTACCCAAACAACACTTTACACCCACAAGAAAAAACCCTACTTCAAAAACCCCATCACCTTCTCATCTACCACCCTAGAACTCTCCACCAACTCATCCAGAGCCTTTTTAAGCTCCCCATACTGCTTGTCAGACTTTCTCTCTACTGCCATGATTTGTTTGGCTAGGGTGTTGTAGTGTTTGCTAAATTCTCTAAGTTTTTTAAAGGTTCTGATGATAGCTATGTTGGTTTGCACAGCTACTTTTGAGTTGAGCACAGTGGCTAACATATAGATGCCTTCTTCGGTGAAAGCGTAAGGCATTTTACGAATACCACCATGTACAGAACTTGATATCACAATTTGTGATTTCAAGTTTTCAAACTCTTCTTTATTTAGTTGAAACATAAAATCATCTGGAAATCTATCAATATTTCTTTTGACTGCTTGATTTAATACCCTATTTTCTACCTGATACAGCTTTGCCAAATCCCTATCTAGCATGACATTTTGCCCACGTAACGTTAAAATTTTAGAGCTTATCTCACCTTGTACTATCATTTTATCCATCACATACTCCTAGTATTTATAGAAGTATTGTAATAGAAAAAAGTATAGAGGCTAAAAAATCTTTCAAATTGCACCACAAGGGCATTTCCTCCCTACGGTCACGGCACATATTTTACTCTATAAACAACATACAAACCCGAATGTCATCATAACTCACCTCTCCACCCAATGCCTCATACACAGGCTTTAGACGTAGCTTTCCATCTTCAGAAAAGTGTTCTGCCATCTTCTTGGTCATGAGCTTTAGCACGGCATCATCGACCTTTGAAAAGAGCTCACCCTTAGGTTTATATTTATTAATATCTATTTGAGGGTCTTCCTCTTTTATGCGTGCTAGGTGTTGTACTATGGTGCCTTTGCCTAGTCCTCTGTTGATGGCTAGTTTTATGAGAGTGTCAGACTTAGCTATGAGGTTTTTAGTCTTTATGTAGGTAGGTGTGACGTAGCTAGAGTGTGAAGGTTTGCCCTCTTTAATGTTTTGTCTTTCCTCTGCTATCTTCTCTTTGTCTACAACCCCACCGAGTCTAGAGATATGGGCTTCGTACTTACTCTCTAACGCCTCAGCACTCAGTGCTTCTATGGCAGTCCTAGCCTTCACAGACGCCTCTTTGACACGGCTGTCTATGTGGAGTATGAGAGGGTCTACACGTAGTGCCATAGTGTTAAGCCCCATGAGTCTTAGCCCCTCTATATTTTTTATACGAGAGAGTGCCACATACCCTTGCCCTACTTCAAATGTCTTGCTCAAGTCCATCTGGGCTGCGTCTAGGGTCATCCCCTGTGACTTATGTATAGTGATAGCCCATGCTAGACGCAATGGCACTTGTGAGACGGTAGCTGTTACCTTGCCGCTGTCATTTTCTAGTGACC
>JAKIUE010000074.1 GCA_021647715.1 Sulfurovum sp. | reverse complement strand
ACTGTAACCGTATACGTCTTACTGCCGAGGGTAACCTCATACCTTGTTTGTATTTTGATGAAGCACTTAGTATCGCAGAATCAGTGAAAAAAGGTGACATACAAGGTGCAGCTGATGTACTGGCAGCAGTATTGAAAGACAAACCAAAAGAGAACAGATGGAGTGAAGAGGAACTAGAAGATAGAGAACTCTCTAAACGTGCCTTTTATGAGACTGGTGGATAATGTTTTACCTTACTGAACAATTCTTTTCCATCCAAGGTGAGGGGAAGTATGCGGGTGTCCCTTCGTACTTTTTACGTACAGGGGGATGCAACTTAAATTGCCCAGGATTTGGTGCAGAGTATGTGGTGGATGGAGAAGTACGTCTAGGGTGTGATACCTACTTTGCTGTAGATGGACATTTCTCTAACAAGTGGCAGAAAGTGACTTCTGCCAATACCTTGATAAGCCAACTCAAAGATGAATTTGCAAAGATAGGCTATGTCCCAGATATGGTGATTACTGGTGGTGAGCCACTTATGTATTCCAAGGATGATATCTTTTATACAGTAGTAGAAGCTATGGTAGATCATGGTGTGAAGATAACCTTTGAGACCAATGGTACGATAGAGATAGACTTCGAAAACTACCCAGCGTATAAATCATGTATTTTTGCACTTTCCTTAAAGCTTGCCAACTCAGGTGAGCCTACAGAAAAATGTATCATACCTCAAGCACTTATTAATGTACAAACACATGCAAAAGAGTCATTTTTGAAGTTTACGATAGACGCAGCATTGGTTGAGGCAACAGCCATAGATGAGATAAATGAAATTAGAGAAATACTACCCGAATTAGATGTCTACTGTATGCCTGTAGGAGAGAGTAGAGATACTATATGGAGAAATGATAAAGCAGTATTTGAGTTTTGTATGAAACATAATTTTCATTATAGTGATAGATTACATATACGGGTGTTTGATACGACACAAGGGGTGTAGTAATGCATAGAGTTTTATGGTTTTTAGTGTTTTTTTTAATCATAGGCTGTGGTAAAAAAAGTGAACCTATTATCAAAACAGATATGAACATGACCACTCCTATTAAATGTATAACACTCAATACTTTAGGTGTGGAGAAACCTTTTGTTGCAAAACTTCAATCTTTATATCTTTTTGATACTAGTTGTGATGTAAAACTTTATGTCACTTATAAAAAAGATATTGTCTGTAACAGTCCCTATAATGCAGGTACAAAAAACACTTCATCTTTCCCAAAGAGTTTCTTAAAACTTGAATTAAAAAAGGGATTTAAGGTGATATATAGTTACTATATCGACCTTTATAGTAATGTGGATATTGATGATATTGTAGATGCTTTTTTATCTATGAAAAAAGAACTGATGCTTAAATAAAGGAAAAGAAAGATGAATTTTAATTTAAATGAAAACAAAACAGTAAACGAAATTTATAAGCTCATGTCTCAGACTATTATTCCTAGACCTATTGCATGGGTAATAACAGAAGATGATGGGGTGGTAAATATTGCACCATTTTCTTATTTTATTGGGCTCTCTTCTGAGCCTGCGACTGTACTTATATCTGTAGGTCATAAGGCAGATGGAAGTGAAAAAGATACACTTCTAAATATTCGTAAATATGAAAAGTGTACTATTTGCATGGTACAAGAGAGTGATTTAGAAAAGATGCATTTCTCATCTAAAAGTTTAAATCACGACGCGAGTGAGTCTGAGTATTTTAATATTGAGACTATAAATGATGACCAAATGTTTCCTCCTCGTATTGCTACAGCACCAGTAGCTTATTATTGTACATTAAATCAAGAGATTGATTTAGAAGGTAGTGCTACTGTCCCTTTGGTTTTAAATGTAGAAAAAATATTTGTGGATGATGATATTATTACGAATAAAGAAACATTGAGTATAAAATTTCAACCTATTGCGCGTATAGGGAAGAGTTATGCTTTTTTAGGTGAGGATGTCGACGCTCCACAAATACCTTAAGTTGGCTGTGTTAAAATCAGATAACTATACTCCTAATTAAGGATAATTGATGCTTATACGAAAACTTTTTAAATTTGAAAATGCACATATAGTACGTGATTGTACAACGCAGAGATGTTCTGAAAATATACATGGACACTCTTACAAGATAGAAGTTTTACTAGAATCTAACTATCTTGATGACGGGCAGATGGTGTATGATTTTGGTTTAACTAAACGTTATATAAAAGAGCTTATTGACTCTTTTGACCATGGGATTACACTATGGAGTCAAGATGATATTAAGTACATTGAAGCAATGAAGGCACATAGCAATAGATGGATAGAACTTCCTGTTTCACCTAGTGCAGAGCAGTTTTCACGTGTAATTTATCTTTTAGTTGAACGGGTATTGGCATGTACAGATATGCAAAATGGGGAGAGAGAAGTAAAACTTCATAGTATTATAGTGAATGAGACAGAAACGGGCTATGCTCAAGGATTTAAAGAGGACGCACACTCTAAACGCATGGGTGAGATAAAACTTGAAGATATTAAATTTTCCAAACAAGTGCAGAGTGAATGGTCAGACGTCTCACTATGGGATAAACTTCTAATGAAACAAATGATAAAAAATCCTACAAAAGTATAAACTTCACAATAAACTCACAAATAATAGTGTATAATGCGAGTATCAAAATAAAAGGACAAATAACATGAAAAAAACGATATTATTATCATTGGTAGCTGCGAGTGTATTATTTACAGGATGTGATCAAAAAGCAAAAGATTCAGTAGCAGAGGCAGCGTCGTCTGTAACTTCATCTGTAAAAGATGCAGCATCTAATGCAGTAGAAAAAGCTGGAAATATCAAAGATGCAGCAGTAGAAAAAGCATCAGAAGTTACTGATGTAGCAAAAGAAAAAGCAGCTGAGGCACTTGAAGCTACGAAAGAAGCAGCATCAAATGCAGCAGAAAAAGCTGGAGATATCAAAGATGCAGCAGTAGAAAAAGCATCAGAAGTTACTGATGCCGCAAAAGATAAAGCGGCTGAGGCAACTGAAGCGGTAAAAGAAAAGGCAGCTGATACAATAGAAGCAAGTACTGCTAACGAAGCAGGAAAAGCAGCTTATGCGAAATGTGCAGGATGTCATGGTGTTGATGGTAAAACTCAAGCACTTGGTAAATCAGCAGTTGTTGCAGGCCAATCAGTAGCTGATTTGGAAGCAGCACTTCTAGGATATAAAGAAGGTACACGAAATGTCTCTGGTATGGGTACATTGATGAAAGGTCAAGTAGCTTCTATGAGTGAAGATGACATTAAAGCAGTCTCAGAATATATGTCTGGACTCTAATTTCTAAATGAAGAGTCTTTCTCATGGTAGAGAGACTTTTTCACCTAAAAAACTTACGCCTCTTCCCATAAATCCACTTTATATTATCGTTACACTCTTACACGATAAAAAGAATTAGTATTGCGTATAGGTGTGTATGATGTACAAGTATAGATAATTTTAAAAAAGTTTCAATATAATATAATATAAATTTAATATATTAAGGAAAATTATGAAAATAGTAAAATTACTTGCAGTTGCAGCAACGGCACTTGTATTGTCGGCATGTATAGAAAGAGAAAGTAAAAATCATCCACCATTTGAGCCTACAACTACACAATCTGATGAACAAAAACAAGCTTTAAAAAAACTTGCAACAGAAGCAAAAAATAATTATGATGCTAAAAAAAGTACCACTACGCATTAAGTTGTAAAAAGTAAATGTGTAAGCATAAGAGATATTTTTATTGTGAAAATATCTCTATTTGATGCATACTGGTAGATTCCCATTTGATAGGAATCATTTTCACAGTTTGATTTATAGATAGTTTTTCCATATCTGGGGTCGTGAGTATAAATCCATCTGCCTTTTGCATAGGAGAGACCATGCCTGGCATCTGCGGCTTGAGAGGTTCAAAACTTTCACCATTGAATTTCCCTAATATGACACTGTGTTTTCCTTTACGTATGGAAAAGTCACTCTTCATCTTTGTATGTATTGGTGCATGATAGTAGTCTAGTCTTCCTGATATTTTACGTAGTATAGCACGTACAAACAGTTCAAAATTGACCATAGCTGCTAGAGGATTACCTGGTAGGTTTACTATAGTAGTATTTTCTATCACACCGATAACTGTTGGTTTCCCGGGTTTGATATCTACTTTATCTATGAGTGTATGCATCCCTAAGCGTGTAAAAGCTTCTTTTGTAAAATCTTTATCTCCCACGCTTACTCCACCAGAAGTAATGATAATATCTGAACCTAATGCGTTTTGAATAGAGGTTTTTAATGATTGGATTGTATCAGAGGAGGTTTGTATAAGTCTAACGTCACAATTTAAACTTTTGGCACGTGCCATAAACATTGGGCTATTAGAATTATAGAGTTGATGTGCTTCTATTTTTTCAAAATGTGGGCGCAGTTCATCTCCTGTAGCAAAGACTGTAACGTTTACCTTTCTATATACAGAGATATGCGTCATACCTTGACTGGCTAAAGAGGCAATGGTGTACGCATTTATGACCTCACCTTTAGATATGTAAATCTCTCCTTTTTTTATATCTTCACCAGCCATACGTATAAAGTGATTATCTTGTATTTCTTTAGGTAAAATAATTTTCCCCTCATCAAATTTTACATTTTCTATAGGAATTACAGCATCTGCACCATGAGGAATAGGTGCACCTGTCATAATTTTAATAGCATTTCCTGCTATTAAGGTCATGGTTGGGTTATCTCCTGCATAAATAACTTCATGTGTATCTACAGTTTTTCCAGCATCTGATACTTTCACTACGTAGCCATCCATAGCAGAGTTATGAAACCTTGGTAAATTAAAATGTGCAAGATAATCATCTGCTACGATTCGATTGATAGCACTTTCTATAGGTATAGTTTCTTTTTCTACGGTAGGAATATGAGATACGATGGTTTCTAATGTTTCAAGAATAGAACTAGCCATGTGAGACCTTTAAAATGGGTTAAGATGATTATATCAAATTAGGGTATAATCCACTTTTAAATGAGAATGTTAAATCAAAGGAGTATTAAAATGGATATAGGACAAATATTAGCTACGCATAGTGTATTGGTAAAAGTATTTTTAGGTTTTTTAGTGGGTGGGTTGCTTATTCCGTTTATGACGGCAAACAACCCACGAGGATTTAGAAAAAGTTCTTTTATATATACGATGATATTTCAAGCTATTATTACGATGATTGCTTTTGCAGGGATAGTTGCTGTATTTGCAGGTGATTTACCTTGGGAGCCAACTACTATCATTATGGTGGCAGTCTGGGCACTTATGATGATAATTGAAATTAAAAAATATAAAGCTATTAAACTTGCACATCTTCAAGATCCAGTTATACATAAAGTACTCAAGTCTGCATTTGTAAAGATATCTATTATACAAATTTTATTGGTAGCTATCATGGTGGTACTTATGGTACTCAAAGCAAAAGGTATTGTGACAATTTAAATAGATGTTATATCTTTTCCATACCCATGCTGGTCAAGAGGAACTTACACTAGAGGGTGATGACCATCGGTATATTTTTAAGGTACGTAGACATAAAGTAGAAGATACTCTTTATCTACGTAATTTAAAAGATGAATTACTTTATCGTTATTTTATTACGTATATAGATAAACAATCTGCACAGGTGGTACTACAAGAGAGTCTCACTTTAGAGGTAAAAGCATCTAAGAGTTTGCATATTGGCTGGTGTATGATAAACCCTAAAAGTATAGAAAAAGTACTCCCTAGTCTTAATGAAATGGGGGTAGAAAAAATTACTTTTATCTACTGTAAGCGTTCACAAAAGAGTTTTAAACTTGACTTTAAACGTTTAGAAAAAATACTTCTTAATTCATCGCAACAATCAGGACGATCAGAGATGATGCAGCTTGAAATTTTAGAGAGTTTAGAGACATTTTTGGCACAAAATCCAAAATCTAAAATGCTTAACTTTTCTGAAAATAATTTTATTTCTAATACTGCTATAGATACTATATTGGTAGGTTGTGAGGGTGGATTTCATGAAGATGAAGTGGCACTTTTTAGTCCAGAAAATATAGTGGGGCTTGATACTCCTTTGGTTTTGAAGTCTGAGAGTGCTGTATGTGCGGTGGCTTCGAAAGTACTTTTATAATATTTTAAACCTATTTCGATATAATTCTGCCCTAATTGTTGTCTCAGCTAGACTGTTGCAACGACACTTTTTCACTATTTAGATAGAAAAAGGAAGAGCTAAAGCTAGAGCAGGTTAGTTACCTGACACACAAAATTAACTAAAGGTTACAAAATGAGAAAAGAAATTCACCCAGATTACGTTGAATGTAAAGTAAGTTGTGCTTGTGGAAACAAGTTTGAAATTAGAACAGATAAAGCAGAGATGAGTATCGATATTTGTAATGAATGTCACCCATTCTTTACAGGTTCTGAGAAAATTCTCGATGCTGCGGGTAGAGTTGAGAAATTTAAAAGCAAATACAAACTGTCGTAAGACGATTTGTATTTTTGGGCAGACACACAGGTCTGCCCCTACATCATAATTTATGATTACATTTATCCCCACGCCTATAGGCAACCCCCAAGACATTACCATTCGTGCGATGAAGCTTTTTGAAAAGGCTACACTCTTTTTATGTGAAGATACACGTCAGACCAAACGGCTTTTGAGACTACTAGAAGAGCGGTTTGATATGGCGTATCCTGATGCAGAGTTTTACTCCTTCAATGAGCATAATGGGAAAGAGCGACTTGATGCACTTGGTACTACTTTTAAAGAGAGCAAAGTGGTCTATGTAAGTGATGCAGGCATGCCTGTTATCTCTGACCCCGGACAGTTACTTGTAGCTTACGCACAAGAGAATGATTTGGAGTATGATGTACTTCCAGGAGCGTCTGCAGTGACGACTGTCTATGCAGCGTCAGGTTTTGAAGAGGGGAAGTTTCTTTTTTACGCTTTTTTACCACACAAGGGTAAAGAGCGTACCTCTGCTTTGGCAGAAGCTATGAACAATGGCTACAATACAGTGCTGTACGAGTCACCCCATCGTTTGGAAAAACTCTTAGAAGAGATAGCTCTTTTAGATGAAGAGAGAGAACTTTTTTTAGCAAAAGAGGTGAGCAAAAAGTATCAGCACTATTACCGTGGAAGTGTGAAGGAAATTATTGAGCAGTTTAAAGAATTGACTATTCGTGGTGAGTGGGTTGTGGTGATACGTGCTAAAAAAAGTATAGAAAAAAGTCTTTCATTTACAGAAGTGTTGCAACTTGATTTGCCTCCCAAACCTAAAGCAAAACTACTTGCTAAGCTGAGTGATAGATCTGTCAAAGAGTGGTATGAAACATTAATTAAGAATTAGGAATTAGGAATTAGGAATTCAAAACGTAAATATCAAGTAAAAATTAGATAAAATCTATCTTATGATTATTTATGGAAAACAAGTCTGTCTCTATGCCTTAGAGCAGAAAGAAAATGCTATTAAAACAGTGTATGTTGCAAAGAAAAACATCCTTCCACAAGCTATATTTCACAAGTATCACGACAAGATTAAGTTCTTGGAAGAGAAGTGGGCGCAATCTATGGCAAAGGGTGGCAACCATCAGGGTATTTTAGTAGAGACGGATGATTTTGAAGAGAGTTCATTTGCGCAGATTAAAAAAAGTGGGTTTATTGTTATTTTGGATGGCTTGACTGATGTGGGAAACATAGGGGCGATTGTAAGAAGTGCTTATGCTTTGGGAGCAGATGCGATAATTGCATCTGGTGTCAAACAGCTTAATTTTTCTGCCATTACACGTACCAGTTCTGGAGCATTGCTCGATATGCCTTTTATGGTAGCAAAGAATATACTCGATAATATCAATGAGTTACAACAGTCAGGTTTTACACTCTATGGTGCATCTATGGATGGAAAAAACATACAAACATGTACATTTGCAGATAAACGTGTGCTGGTTATGGGAAGTGAAGGTAAAGGATTTTCAAAAAAAGTTGCTTCTAAAATAGATACAATGGTCTCTATAGAGATGAAACATGCTTTTGATTCACTAAACGTAAGTGCAGCAGCAGCGATTTTAATACATAGGATGGGATATGCAGTTAAATGATATACTTGAAGAAAACAGTATAAAAGCCATAGGGCAAAAAACAAAAATTTCTGAAGAGAATTTGGAAAATCTGTTTGCAAAAAAGTTTGAAGAGTTAAAAAGGATAAAAACATTTGGTTTTATCTCTATTATCGAACGTGAATATAATGTTGATTTGGCTGCATTACGTAAGGAAGCAAATGAGTACTATGGGCAAATACAAGAAGATGAGAGTGTTGCACTTAGCATCCCAACTCTAGAAGAGAAAAAGGGAAAGTCCAAATTTTTAATTTTCATTGCTTTGGCCCTTTTGGGCTATGCTTCATGGTATTTTATGACTCAGTTTGATAAAAAACATTTAAGTGAGTTAATCCCTTTTTTAGAAGAGGAAAATGTTGCTAAAGCAGATAATGCAAAAATAGATGCTATTGATCAGTTAAGTATTAACAGTACGTTGGGTGCATCAGAAAAGAAAACAGATAATGTGCAAGCTGCTGCAGCAGAAGTATTGACAGATGATGCCAGTGTTATTGTGGCTGAGACGGTAACAGATATTACGCCAAAAGTAGAGGAAGCTTCTTCTGAAGTGGAAAATGTAGTCACTGAAGATAGTAAAAAGATAGTATCTATTATTCCTGTTGGTCGTTTATGGTTTGGTGTTATAGATATGGAAACATCAAAAAGAGATCATTTTTCGGTTTCAAAGAGTTATAC
>JAKIUE010000073.1 GCA_021647715.1 Sulfurovum sp. | reverse complement strand
CTGTATTCAATTTATCTGCAAAACCTTCTACATCTGGACGAGGACCTACAAAACTCATAGAACCAAACAACACATTAAACAACTGAGGTAACTCATCTATTTTTGTTTTTCTAAAAAATGCTCCACTTTTTGTAATTCTACTATCGTTCTTTGTAGTTACTGTTGTTCCAATCCCGTCAATTTGTCTCATCGTTTTTATTTTATATATATAAAAAGATTTTGCATCTTTGCCTATACGTTTTTGTCTAAAAAGCCCATTGCTTTTTGTATCTATAGTAGCGATAATCCAAGATAAAAACATAACCCACCATAGCGTAGCAATGCCTATCACTGATAAGAAAATATCAAACAATCTTTTTGTTATTTTATCCGTAGCACTTAGCATTATTTTTTGAGTTTATATATCTTACTATACGGTGAAGAAACAACCAACTCAAATAAATTTTTATCATATTTTCCTAAAACAAACATTTGTATATACATAGAATTAAATGTCTCTTCATCCATAACCAAAAACTGACCATAACTTTTCATAAAGACAACCACATATTCACCATCCATATGAAATAACTGCGACTGAGTATTGAGCTTGCCAGATTTTGTTGCTTCAGTCACTATAAAGTTTTTAATATTTTTCTTTTGTGAACCTAAAGTAATAACACCATTTTTAGCATCAAATACAATCCCATTTGCAAGAGAGATCATTCCATCTTGATTACCCACTGCATTTGTAGGGAAAAATGAGATTTTACGTACCGATTTACCTGTATTTAAATCTAAATTTCCAAACACTGCCACTGTGGGAAAGATACGCAACATTCTATACGGCAAGTACAAGTAAATATCTCTTGTTTTTGCAGGTATATCATAACTGCCATTTTCTAGTTCAGATAAAATTAAATTAGGGTCTAATTGATCACTCTTCCCATTTCCAAAGAGCGTATTGGCAACAATGGAATAATTCGAATCCACATAAGTCTCTACAGCTAATCTAGATAAATTAGCGGCCAACTCAGAAGATGGAGTTTGCAATATTTTCGAAATAATAAAATTATCATTATTATGCTTCCCCCCATCTATAAGTGTAGAGGTATCGGAGTAATACCAGATAGGATACCCATAATCCCACCATGTCAACGTATAGTCTTTAGGGTCAGATATGTCATTGAGTTTTACCAAGTCTTGTACTTCTGTTTTGTTCAGTACAGTAGGTACTTTGTAGCCTATGATATGCATAATGTTAGGGTATATCATCATAGCAGTCGCAAAGACTATAAACACATATTTTATTTTTTTATTTTTAAAAAAATCTCCCAAAACAAAAAAGAGATAGATGGCTCCCATAGCTGCCACAGGTACAGCATAGACTGTAAACCTAAGCCCTCCCACAAGAGCAAAAGCTCCTATGCCTATGAGAGGCAAAGCTAAGATAAATGCTCTATGTTTTATCACTAAAGTGACATAGCCAACAAATGCTATGAGGACTCCTATTTGTGAGCCAGAAATGCGATTGGCGAACATAGAAAAAGGTATCTGTCCTGCTTCCCTAACAGTTTGTGCCACACCATAAAACCGTAACCCCTCATCCGCTGTTCCTGTTGCAGTATAGCCAACAATTTTTGCAAAAATAAGAGAAAAGACATTGCCAAAGAACAAAAAAGAAAGAAAGAGTATACCTGATAGTATCATCCATGTTTTCTGCTCCAAAGTTGTTTTTTTCAACACAAAATATAGCCCAATCAGAACTATTACTTTAATGACATACTCAAAAGGTGCCACAAGAGGAAAAGGTAAAAGTGAAACAAATACGAGGATAAGAGAAAGATAGGTTGTATTGTCATCACGATGATAAAAAATCATATATAATGCGTACATAATCCCCATTGCATAGACTATAGAAAGCCCAGCATCATATAAAAATGGATAGATAGCGATAGAGATAGCCGCATAGAGTGCTGACTTCAGATTAAAGTCAATGGTACTCTTCATTAAAAAGAACAAGATAAACATAGGTGCCATTGCAGAGAACATATCTGTATCGTAGTAGCCCACCATCGTACGGTTATAATAGCTCCATGCAATGCTCCCAAGTAGTGCAGCAAAAAATCCCCACAGCGTTTGCTTATAAAGCCGAGAAATTAAAATCATAGGAATGACTACCAATGATGAAATAACTGCTGGCATATAAAGAGTGACTGTTTCCAACGAAAAAGGTGTGATTTTAACAAATAGTGTCGTGAAAAAGATGACCCCGTAGTCCCACATACCAAAAACACGTGGATTTGACTGGTGCAGTCCAGACAATTCTTGCTGTGCTCCTGAGGCAAAAAAGTACCCATCGTTGGTGTTTATCATAAGCTGACCATTCCACATAAAGTTTGGGTTATCTTGAAACTGATACACCCATATCATCCGAATGGCAAAAGAGAAAACATATGCTAAAAGCATTAACCCTAGTATTTGTCCAGTTGTTACTTGATTTAAAGAAAACTTATTTTGACTCACTTTTTACCTTTTATATACTTATTCATAACAGAAAAAATCCCTACAAACGACCCCAACCCATAAGAAAGATGTAGCGTTAAAAAACTTAGCATGAGATATACGATACTATTAGAATTATTTTTTAGTTTAATACTTATGATTATAACCAAAGAGAGATAACTTACCAATGAGAAAAAAGACAACCATAGTACCTGAGGAAAAATTAAAGAAATACAAAGAGGCACGATGAAAGATAAAACAAATAGTAATGGAATAAAATGACGTACACTTAATGAATTTAATGTTTTAGTATAATACGCAGTTAAAATATTCCAAAATCCATTTTGGTATTGGTTTTTTGCTAACTCGGTAAAGTTTTCACGTGCATAATAAGTACATTGTACATCAGGGATAAGATATATTTTACCCCCAGCATTTACTATACGTTTGTTTAGTTCTATATCTTGGTTGCGTACCAGACGTTCATCATAATACCCGTACGTTTCAAATGCTTCTTTTTTATAGCACCCAAAGGGTACAGTATCTACTTCTTTTATTTCTTTAATACCTGTTCTGAAATCTGAGTTACCAACACCAAATCCATGAGACAATACTTCTTTAATAGCTAAAGATTTTTTATTCTTATTTTTTACTTCTGTTGCTATAGCCGTTCCAACATTTTGTGCATTTAATTCTTGATGCCACTTAATAAGTTCTGAAAAATAATTGGCTGGGTATAGAGCGTGTGCATCTAGTCGTACAATAAATTCGCCTTTAGCTTTTTTTATACCCATGTTCATAGCTACTGGAGGAATTCTCTTAAAATTGTCAATAAGGTGAATAAACTTATATTTATCTTGATACTCTTTCACTATTTTTCTAGTATCATCTTCACTCATCCCATCCACGACAAAAATTTCCATTCTCTCATGGCTATACTCTGCTTCAAGTATAGACTCAAGACACGCCATGATATATTTTTCTTCATTTAGGCAAGGAATAATAACTGATATTTTAATCATACGAACTCTTTTACCTTGTATATACCTAATTTATTTGTCTTGTATCCATGCATCCACTTGTAAAAATCTGCTTTTAAAATAGCTTTTTGACTGGAATTATTCTTAATATTAGCAAATGCATAAAATGTTCGATTTTCTTCTTTAAAGTATTGCATTGCATATGCTATTACAGCAGGAAAAATCCCTTTTCCTCTATATACTTCATCTGTCCAAGAAGGTCCTATTTCTAAGTCGTTAACATTCATAAAAGGGAATTTGAAAAATTTAGGTAAAATGTGCGTATAGTGTATAATGCTATTATCTTTTTTAATATAAATAATCCTATACTGTCCTTTTGTAAAAAGAAACCAAAACATATATATAAGTATTTTAGTAGAGTGCCTTTTCAATTTAAAAATACTAGGGACAAATATCTCTATATCATATTCTTTCAACACTGTTCCAAATATTTCTTCAGCAGGAACTTCCTCACTATGAAGACGAAAAAAGACATAATTATGTTGCAAAGCTTCTCCTAATCTCTTCCTGTTTCAACAATGCAGATATTTTATTTATGAATGAATGGTTAAAAAATTTTAGAATATTTCTAAATGGATACAGTACCATTACCGCTAACTTTACTTCTACCCTATATACTACATGTAATCTACAATAGGCTTTTCTAAATTTAAATTTTTGCACCAAGAATGTATGTATATTTGTATCGTGAGAAATGCTTCTTGCTCCATCATGAACATATCTAAACCCTTTATCTTTTAAATAGTATTTGTTCATTTCATAAAAAAGTGCATAACTAGGATACAGTTTTAAATATTTTGGGTGGAACTTTATTGTTGTATAGTTACAAACATCACCATCAATAATATTACTACTATAAGCAATCATTTTTTCACTCTCTTTTTCATACACCGCAAAAAAGTCGTACGTACTTGTTTTCACTATATTGTCATGAAATACTTTTTGACTCATAGGCTTAAGATGTGTATGGTACCCATCAAATGCATTTTTATATGTAGCATATCCCTTAGTAGCAATTTCTTGACACATTACTTTCTTAACAACACAATGCTTAAGTCCTCTTCTGACCTTACTTTTAGTATTACCGCTGAGTTCCTCCATATCTTTAAACTTATCTTTTACAACATACCAAAATTCACTCTCTTCATTTCTGTCCCACTCATCTGTATAACGTAAAAATAATGTCCTACTTTTTTTAAGCAGTACACGGGCATCATTTTTTAACAATGTTATATTTATATGTGGACTTGTTTTTGGTAAATACGCTCCTTGGTAATTATGCCACTCTACATTTTTAAACTGCATAATAGGGTGGCTCTTTTCTCAATATTTTTTTATAAAACTGTTCTGCTAGGTACATATCACTACTTTATTAATTGTTCGACAATCATTTTACTGGCTTGTCCCATTCCATATAAGTCTATATTAAAGTCACTGTTAAACTGTTGATTCATATAGGTTGATATGATTTTTTCTTTATTCGCACCTACGAGTACATTAAACCCATTATCAACTAACTCTACCCATTCTGTTTCATCTCTTAACGTGATGCAAGGCTTTTCAAAAAAGAATGCCTCTTTTTGCAAACCGCCACTGTCAGTCATAACCATGTCACAGTTTGTGATAAGCCAAACCATCTCCAAATAACCTATAGGTTCAATGATTGTCAAAGCAGCTACATCAATACCTAAATCTGCGATAATCTTTTTCGTTCTAGGGTGAAGAGGCAAAATAATTTGTTTTTCTTTTGCTATCTCATTCAAGGCTTCAAATATCTCTCTAAGCCTCTGCTCATCATCAGTATTTTCCGCTCTATGGATGGTACACAAAATATAATTTTCAGCTATTTCACAATTAGGTTTTACTGACAAATCCTTGTAAAACATAGCACCATCTTGCATCACATCACCTGACTTCACAACTTTAATATCCAAATCATCATAGCCTTCATTTGTTAAATTTTCGATTGCTGTATCGGTTGGGCAAAATAGGATAGTGCTTATTCTATCTACAAGAATACGATTAATTTCTTCAGGCATCTTCATATTGAATGAGCGTAACCCTGCTTCTATGTGGGCTATTTTTATATGAAGTTTAGATGCCGCCAATGATCCTGCTAAAGTAGAGTTAGTATCTCCATACACCATCACCCAGTCTGGCTTCTCTTTCAGCAAGACCTCTTCTATCTTTTCAAGCATTTGACCCGTCATCGCCCCATGCCCAAGCCCATTGATGTCTAAAAAGTAATTGGGTTTTGGTATATGCATTTCATAAAAAAACACATCAGACATATTGGCATCATAGTGCTGCCCTGTATGGACGATGACCTCTTCTATCTCATCATATTTAGCTATCTCTCTACTTACTGTTCCTGCTTTTATAAACTGTGGTCTAGCACCTAGTATGGTTACTATTTTCATTATTTATGTACTTTTTTTGCATACTTTAAAACATTTTCAATAATATACTCAACATCTTCATCACTTAAATCAGGATATATGGGCAAAGAAAGTACCTTTTTAAAGACACTGTTCGAAACAGGGTAGTCTTCATTTTTATACTGATATTTTTCTTGATAATAACTATGTTTATGAATAGGAATAAAATGAACTGACGTACCAATGCCTTGTTCTTTTAGTTTAGTATAAAGCTCATCTCTATTTGAAACTTTTATTTGAAATAAATGATAACTTGTTTCTCTATCATTCTTAATGCACATAGTTTCAAGTTTACTTTCAAAAGCTTTTTCATACCTATTTGCAATAGACGCTCTTTTATCTCTCATCCATTCCAGTTTTTTTAACTGGCTTAATCCTAAAGCTGCATTAATATCTGTAGAGTTATATTTATTTCCATTATCTACAATATCATACTCCCAACCTCCACCACTATATCTGTCCCATACATCTTTACTAATGCCATGTAGACGATTGATAGAGATATGTTTGGAATATTCGTTGCTTTGCGTTGTTGCCATGCCCCCCTCACCTGTAGAAAGTGTTTTGGTTGCATAAAAACTAAAACAGGTGATATCGCTTGGTAAGTTTCCTACCTTTACTCCCTTGTATTTTGAAGGTAGTGCATGTGCTGCATCCTCTATGACTTTAAGGTTATATTTTTTGGCAAGTGTATATATCTCATCCATATCACAGGGTTGCCCTCCAAAATGTACAGGTATAATAGCTTTTGTTTTTTTAGTTACTAATAGTTCTATCTTGTTTACATCTATGTTATGCGTATCATACTCTATATCACACAATACAGGTATCGCATCAAAATAAGTCACCACCTCTGCGGTGGCCACAAAAGTATTTGTAGGTAAAATAACCTCATCACCTCTCTGAAGTCCTATGGCTTTAAGTGCTAAGTGCAATGCAGCCGTTGCACTATTTAACATCACAGCTTCCTGGGAACCTATATAGATCTTAAACGCCTCTTCAAACTCCATCACCTTAGGTCCCATCGTAAGCCAACCAGATTTTACCGCATCTGCTACAGCATTAAGTTCATCTTGGGTGGTATGTGTCTTATGAAACAATATATTTTTCATTAGCTAACCTTTGTGACAAATTCTTGAATACACTTAGGAAAAAGTGCTTTATTTGTTAAAATATTCTGATTTATTTTAACAAAATCTTCTTCAACCTGTATATCATATAACATTATATTGGCATCAAAATAAGCACCGTTTACCCCATCTAAAATCCATTCTCTGTTTGCTGGTATATTTGAGACTATAGGTATAGCACCATACTGCATTGCTTCAAGTAAAGAAACTGAAGTAGCATCTGAATTTGGTATGCTAATATAATATAGTGATTTTTGGTAATACTCTGTCTGTTCATCTTCAGTAAGATAACCAACAAAATCAACACGGTTCAATATATTTAACTCTTTAGCTAATGTTTTAAGTGCATCACTTTCATCTCCATCATTTGCTATAACTAAACGATAAGTATTGTCTTGTTTTTGAAACCATCTCAAGATCTTATCTATGTTATAAAAAACTTTTAATGCCCTATTTGAAAAAATTAATTTCTCTTTTTTTATTGTAGCTGTATCTATTTTTATAAATCCAAAAGGAAAGACAATTACATCTTTTTTTGGAACAAGTTGCCCAACAATATCTGACATATAGTAAGAGTCAGACGTAACATAATCTGCCTTGCCAAGAGAATATTGTGCAACCTTTTTTTTCACTATGTTTTTAAAAGGCTCAAGTAATATATCTGAACCCCATGTAGATTGTATCAATTTTAGATGAGGGGATACTCCTTTGCTAAGTGCGGCTAAAAAGCCATAGCTACTCAAATAGTGTGCATTTAAATAATCTGGATTTATTTCTTTTATAAGTTTTCTAATTTTAAAAATTTTTAAGATTAATTTATGATTTCCTCCTGCAGCATTCGTATGCTTATTTAAAACAAATACTTTATTTTTTTTTATATATTTATATACTTCTACATCCACCCCATTTAAACTAATAAGATATAAATCAAAGTGTTTTTCTAACTCTTTTATCCATTTTAAAATATGAGGACTATTGCCGTCTGCCAAAAGAAGATATTTATTATTCATTTACTATATCCCTTTTTGTCAAAATCTATAACATCAGATAAAATATGTATTTCATTTTCAATACGAGTATCCCAATCAACTAAATCTTTGTCTGAATAAAGTAATGCATTTCTTTTTAATTCTTTTAGTTTATCATCATCATAAGCTAATTCCTCTATATGATACTGAAGCATCTTAATTATTTTTTCTTCTTCACTATGGAAAGGAATTAAAATTCCATTTTTCCCATCAACAACACTAGATGTATCTCCAGTATCGTATGTAATAATTGCACACCCTTCAACAAGGGCTTCGAGTAAAGGGTTTCCAATATTGGACAAGTCATACATAGATATAAAGACATCTATTGTTTTCATCAATTCCCTTACTTCTGTATGTATTCTTGCTCCCAAGAACTTTACATTATTTTTATTACTCATTGCTTCTAGTATTTCTTTTTCTGGGCCATCTCCCACTACCAAATAAACAATTCTTTCATCTTCAATTCTATTCATCGCTTGTATCGTTCTATCTACTCGTTTCCAATTTACCAACCGTGAAACAGATAAAATATAAAATATATTTTCTTCAAGACCATACTTTTTATAAATCTCTCCTTGACTTAATGTTAAAGCATACCTACTCACACCATTTCTTAAAAATGCTACCTTATTTGAAGGTATATTAAAGTACTCAGCTACTTTATTCCCATAAGTGCCATCATCAGTAATAATATATTTATCTACTTTTGTTTTAAAAAAAGTCACTTCCTCTAGATTTTTTAAATATTCTATATATTTTCCTA
>JAKIUE010000072.1 GCA_021647715.1 Sulfurovum sp. | reverse complement strand
ATGCCATTATCTAAGTAAGGCTGCACAGACTCCGCTGTTAAAAATGCACCTGTACATTCAAGTACCAACTCTGCTCCAGTAGTTGCAAAATCTATTTTAGACAAGTCACGTTCTGCAAATATTTTTGCTTTGGTTTTGCCTATATTTAGATATCCATTAGATACAGTCACATCATTACGTCTTCCGTGTACTGAATCATATTTTACTTGGTACTCAAGCATCTCTTCACTTGCAGATGCGTTGACTGCTACGAGTTCAATATCATCTCTATCTGCTATGATACGTGCTACACATCTACCTATTCTTCCTAGTCCGTTTATTGCTACTTTTACTGCCATATTATTTTATTCCCCTTATCCTTAGAGTTTATTATGCAAACTATGCTAAAATTACGCAATTTTACAGTAATCGAGGTTAGCATTTGGTTAATCAGTCCCAGTCTACAGTCGCATTTTACGGGGGTAGTTTCGATCCTCCACACTTAGGACATCAAAAAATTGTCCAAAGCGTTATTGAAAAACTAGACATTGACAAACTTCTTGTGGTTCCTGCCTATGTGAATCCATTTAAGGATTCTACATTATCTTCTGCTACTACACGACTCAAATGGTGTCATCAATTGTTTGACACCATTGACAATGTTATCGTGAAAGACTATGAGATACAACAAGGTAAAAGTACAGTTACCTCGCAATCTGTAAAACATTTTAACCAGTACTATACTGTGAAGTATCTTGTCATTGGTTCGGACAATCTAAAAGGATTGACACAATGGCACAACTTTTCTTGGCTTAATGACAATATCATTTGGGTTGTCATTACAAGAGATGGTTACCCTGTAGAGACACAAATGCTTAGAGCATGGGAAATACTAGAAGTTGATGTACCTGCTAGTTCTAGCCAAATAAGAGATAACAACATATTGTTTTATGTTGACAAAAAAATAAAAAAATCTGTACAAAATGTACTTAAAGGACAAACTTTCATGACAATAGAAGAAAGAGTAAAAAACATAGTAACTATACTTGATGACAAAAAAGCAGACGAGATAGAAGTATTTAACCTAGAAGATGCAGACTATATTGCAAAACGTGTAGTCATAGCCAATTCATTAAATGGTAAACATACACTGGCACTTTTTGACCACCTCAAAATTGCTCTTAAAGCAAAAGATGATGCTGTTTTAGCTTCTGATGTAAGTGATGATTGGGTAGTTGCTGACTTAGGTGATATACTCATCCATGTTATGGTACCTGAATATAGACAACGCTATTCGCTTGAACAATTTTTATCTGAGCTTGTAGAAAACCAGAAAAAAAATAAAGATAAAGATATTGACCCTGCATAGAAAGTAGAGGTTGATAACATCGACCTCTATACTAATTCATGTGCAGAACCCCCTAAAAACTCCAATACAAAAAACAACCCTATAGTAAACAATGGTGATAGAAACCACCACCAATAATATTTTCCTTTAAATACATACATAATCAACAATACTCCCCAGGCAATCACAATTAATATTTCGTGTGCTATAAAAAGTGGTATGACAGATCGCATAAGATTCCCTGTAATAGCTAACGCAATAATCATACCAAATGTTGCTAGGGAGATTAGTAATTTTCTGAAATTTTCATCTTTTTGATACTTAAAAAACATAAGACTTAATGTTGCCAAAATCGCAACGATAAGAAGCGATTTCATATCTCTTCCTCTACATTTTCTTCCGCAGAAAGAACTTCTTCTTCCATATCATCAAGATCTTCTTGACTTTTGTAAGCTACATCTTCATACTTCATCTCTTCTTCATCATCAAGATCTTCTTGACTTTTGTAAGCTACATCTTCATACTTCATCTCTTCTTCATCATCAAGTTCTTCTTGACTTTTGTAAGCTACATCTTCATACTTCATCTCTTCTTCATCATCAAGTTCTTCTTGACTTTTGTAAGCTACATCTTCATACTTCATCTCTTCTTCATCAATCTCTTCTTGAGATTTATTTACTACATCCTCGTTGCCCATGTCTTCTTCATCTACAACTAATGGTTCTCTGTCAACAACTCTTCTAGTAGGATTTTCTTCTCTTGTTGAGGCAGATGGTATTTTTTTAATAGAACTATTTTTTTGTTCAATTTCACTCTTAGAAGAAGTATCTAATTTTCTCATTTCTAATGTTTGACTTATGACACCGTTTTTTGTATCGTCTTTGGTAACTAGTATGTATACTAAAAAGAGTAATACAGCAAACAAAACTGACAATAATATTGTCAATAACTTTCCTACTTTTTTAGGTACATACTTCTTGATATTCTCTTTTTCTTTTTTATCTGCATTAAAAATTTCTAGTAATGATGTATTTCTAAGCTCTTGTAATTTTCTACGCTCTATAGGCTTCGTTAAGAAAGCTTTTATGGCTTCTTTATCCTCTTTATAGTTTTGTACAATCCATGAGTCTTTTAAACATTCAAGTACCTCGTTACTATGCACAAAATAGTGATACGAACGGTAACGATACGCTTCAATATCTTTGATACTATTGGATTCAAGTGGCTTTTGTTCTATATGGCACATGAGGGTCTTGAAATGTGATTCCTTTGTAATATCCCATGATTGAAAACGTCCCTTCCATAAGTCCCCTACATTTTTGTACTTTTTATGATAGTAGATACTATAGTTTATGTTGAGTTCCCTCATAAATTTAAAGAGGTTATCCATTGTTATTTCTATGAGTAGATGGTAGTCATTATCCAACAGACAATAATTGTGTATAGTGATACCAAAGCTTTTCGCATAAAAGCACATCAGTTCTTCAAAATGTTCATAATCAGAAGGCTCTTGGAAAATTTCCACACCTCTGTTGATGACATAATACTTTCCTGCTACTTCTGTATGTCGGTTATGAGGCATAATTACTCCTTGTAGGGGTATTATAGCGTGAAATGTATTATGATTTTACGTCTTCTTGCCTTTCCTCACTCCCCCATAGAAGGCTCTTTAAAGATATTTATCTATACTACATCTCTGTTGATGATGTGCTATTTACCTGCTAGTTCTATACGGGGTTTACGTGGCATGGACTCTCCTAGTGAGAGTAGTATAGCATAGAGAAACTTACGATTACGTTCACCTCGTATCTCATATTGTCATCCTTTTTATAATCCCATGTATCGTTGACTGTGCCATCCCTAACACTTTAGCAATCATATGCTGAGAATACCCTTTTACATAAGCATCTACGATGATTTGGTTTCTCTCTTTTATCTCTACTATATTTTTAGCAAAGAGGAGTAGGAGGAGTAGGGGTCAGTCGCCACCTTGAATAATACATAACAATGATACCAATAGTAACATAAAAATACACAGATACCTCAGTATTTTTAGATGCCTTAACATATTTTTTATCATTCTTATAAAGAGAATGAGCGACAATAATTATCTTCCTCATTACAGCAATTTGAGCTTGTGTTGTGTGTTTCCCATTAGCTTTTAATCTTTCATAAAAAGCTTTAAAGTTTTCATCATAACGCACAGACGACATTATTCCCATAAACAAAGCACCTCTATAAAATCTAGACCCTGATTTGGATATTTTATAATTTGATTGCAAAGATGAGCCTGATTGTCTATAAATAGGATTAAGTCCAGTAAGTGATGTAATTTGTCTTTGGTTTGCCTCTGGATATTTTAAAAACAGATGCAATAAAGCAATACCACCTATAGGACCAACTCCTGTTATAGAAGTAATATTCTCATAATCTTTTTTGTATTGCGCATTGGCTTGTATGAGTTGATACACTTGCTCTATAATACGTTGTTCTCTTTCTTTAGAAGCTTTGATAGATTTCTTTAACTCTTTAATGGAAAAAGTATCCCCATCTTTAGCTATTAAAGATTCCAAGTGTCCTTTGAGTTGTGCTGTTTGCTTACAAGTAAACTTATAAAAGCTCATCAATTCTTTTATCTGTTCTACATCTTTATCATACACAGGTACTTTGATTTGATGTGGTTTGGCTAGGACTATAGACTGTGCCAATACCTTTGCATCCACTTCATCATTTTTCACCTCTACGCCTAAGGCTTTTGCATAGTTTGAAAATTGCTTAGGATTGATGATAAAACATTTGATTGATTTATCTGCACAGAATTTTCTTAACATTTCAGAATAAGAGCCTGTAGGTTCAAAAACAAAGACTACATCTTCCAACTCTTTTTTATAAATCTTTTTAAGTTTAGTATAGAGCTTTTTAACTGCTGTTAGTGTGTTATCTATTTGTAAGTCTTGGTTATTTTTAGCAATATGCACATTAAGTGTTGCTTTTGATACATCTATTCCGATATAATATAACACCGTGAGCCTCCCATAGTAATATGTGAGAGCTCGTTAGCATAGGAGTTAACTCCTATGTGATTTCAAATAATAATCTACACTCATTACTTTGCCTCGTGTGTCCTATTCAATCTAGCTTTTATCTCTTGTTGCAACAAAGAATATACAAAAACCGATTCGCTCGCCACTCAAGTTTTTAGTGTAATTATCTCCCTGACCCTCAAGCTAGCTTTACTGCTTTAGGCGACTTCCGATACATTACTTTTCTAACGAACTCTAATGAATATTTTAGGATATTTTTTTGAGGGGTTTGCTAGATACGAGGCTACTTTTACACATCTTTCCTAGGTCTACCTCTTTGATTTAGTGTAGAAAGCATACCATATTTGGTTGCAGTTTCTACTTGCCATTTCTCATCTCCTAGTGGTGCTTGTCTGTTTACAGAATTACGTACAGTATGTAGTTCTCCTTCTCCCATAGGAGTATTAACATACTCTACCCAATCATCATCAAGTTCTATATATGGTTTTGAAAGTAGTGTTCTATGTTTATATTCTCTTTCCATCAAAGAACCATAGTCCCAGTCTTGGGCTTGTCTTACCAGTTTTGCTCTTAGAGCATTGGCTTCTATGTATCGTATGAGGGTCATATAGTAACTATCCTTTTCTACTATGAAGCTTTTGTACCTTCCCTGCCAGATGTGTCCTGAAGTTTTGTTCTTTTTATGGTAGTAACGTACATGAGAAGTCATCACCCATTGCATGAGTCTACTTAGACTGTTTGGCTCTTTTGGTATGAGTAGGAGATTAGAGATTAGGGGTCAGAGATTAGGGGTCAGGTGAACGTAATCGTACCTCATCACAGCCTATCCACAACCCTAATCCCAAGACTATCAAGCCCCTGCTTAATAGTCTTAGCCGTCAAGTCTGCCAGTTGTAAACGGCTCATCTTAGTTGATTCATCTACGCCCTCTTTAAGCATAGGGTTTTGCTCATAAAAACGCATGAAGAGTGTTACTACGTCATAGAGGTAAGTGGTAATCTGATTTGGGCTTGCATCTTCTGCTGCACGGTTGAGTACATCTTCAAAGCGTAGTAGCATAGTGGCTAATCTATGCTCTAGCTCATCCCCTATGATGATGTCTCCACTTATCTGCCCATCGAACTTTCTAAATATACTCTGTATTCTGGCATATGCATACTGCATGTAAAGAGAAGTATTTCCCTCAAATGACAACATCTTGTCCCAGTTAAAAATGTAGTTCGATTCACGGTTGATGGCAAGGTCTGCATACTTCACTGCTCCTATGCCTATAATCTTTGCTAGCTCGTCTATCTGCTCTGGGGTGTAGTCCTCTTTATTGTTAATAGTCTCTCTGGCTTTGACAACCGCTTCGTCAAGTAAATCTATAAGCTTGACGGTACCACCATCACGCGTCTTAAATGGCTTGCCACCTTTGTCCATCATCGTACCAAAGGCGATATGCTCTAGCTTGACATACTCAGGTACAAAGCCAGCTTCTTTGGCTACTCTAAAAACTTGTTTAAAATGTCCTGCCTGTCTAGCATCCACTACATAAGAGATACGCTTCGCGCCTAGCTCTTTGGCACGGTAACGCAGGGCTGCTAAGTCTGTGGTGGCATACAAGTACCCACCGTCACCTTTTTGGACTATCACAGGGACTTCGTCCCCTTCCAAAAAAACACACTGTGCCCCATTACTCTCTTGGAGTTTGTCACTTTTTTGTAAATCTGTAATGACATTGGCTAGATCATCATTATAAAAACTCTCTGCTCTGACATCATCTCGTGTGAGATTGACATTTAGTTTTTCATATACCTCTTCACAGTGTCCTAGTGAAATGTCAATAAACTTTTGCCATAGTTGTAAACAGTGTGCATCACCTGATTGTATCTTGACTACATACTCTCTAGCTTTGTTGGCAAAAGCTGGATTGGCATCGAACTCACCTTTGGCATCTTTGTAAAATTGTTCTAAATCTTTTAATGAGCCTGAGCCATCTTCACCTTTCATCTCCAAGCCCTTCATCTCTAGATAGGCTATAAGCATCCCAAACTGTGTACCCCAGTCCCCTATGTGGTTTTGACGTATCACATCATCCCCTAAAAAGGTAAGTAAATTTGCCAAAGTATCGCCAATGATGGTAGAGCGTAAGTGTCCTACGTGCATCTGTTTTGCCATGTTAGGACCAGAGTAATCTACGACTACCTTGATAGGGTTTTCTCGACGACTAATGCTTAGTCTCTCATCTGCTAACGCCTCTTGAGCTTGTGTGGCTAGCCATAGTGGGTTTATCCATAGGTTGATGAACCCTGGCCCTGCTATCTCTGCTTTAGTGAGCACTCCACTAAGGTCTAGATGGTCTATGATACTTTGTGCTATCTCTCTAGGGTTTTTGCCTAATTTTTTAGACAGAGCCATAGCCCCATTAAACTGATAGTCTCCAAACTCTGGCTTGCTAGCCTCAGAGACAGACATAGGTGCATGCTCAATTCCAGCTTTGTTAAAAGCATCTTGTATAACGTTGTTAAGTTGCGATTTTAGTTTCATGATTTTTCCGTACGGATAGTGTAGAGGTTATGAGAAGGTTCCCATAACCTATGTGAAAGTAAACGAAGCGATTTGCTTTTTAAACTTCTGTTTTTTTCTCTTCTATTTTTGTTTCCACTTCATCAGCAGTTTTAGAAGCAACTTCTTTTACATCGTCTTCATCTTCTTTAATCGCTTTTTTGAAATCTTTAATACCTTTTCCCATACCTTTTGCAAGATCTGGAATCTTCTTAGCTCCAAAGAGAAGCACTACAATCGCTAATACGATTAATAATTCTGGCATACTTGGCATACCCATGACAATCCTTTACATTTGCTCTATTGAGCATTAATTTGAATTATTATACTACACAATGTTTAATATTTCTATTTACTTAACCATTGTGTGATAAATTTCTCTTCATCTTCACTACTCTGTTTCAATCTAGCAGCTTTTGCTACGATTACAAACTCTTTAGCCGCTTTCTCTACAGTATCGTTAATAATCGTAAAATCATACTCATCCACAGCTTTTATCTCTTCTTTTGCATTTTCTATCCGCCCTACGATGACCTCTTCGTCATCGGTACACCTAGCTCTTAGTCTATCTTCTAACGCTTTGAGTGTAGGTGGTGTGATAAACGCAGAGGTCGTAATATCATTCATCTTTGCACGTACAAGTCTATGCCCTTGTACATCTATATCAAAGATGACCAATTTACCCTCAGATAATGCAACTCTCACTGGTTTGAGTGATGTGCCATAGTAGTTACCATGCACCTGGGCATACTCTAAAAAGTTCCCTGCTTTGATATCTTCTTCAAATGCTTCTTTACTTACAAAGAAGTAATCTACCCCATGCTCTTCACCTACTCTAGGTGCACGTGTAGTAGTAGAGATAGAAAAATAGTACTCTCCTATCTCATCTGAAGATGCATTGATAATCGTACTTTTTCCCGCACCACTTGGGCCAGAGAGAACCAATATAGCACCTCTTTGCATTAATGCTTACCTTCTAGTTGAATAGTAATTTCAACCTTTTTACCTTTTAAAAGTTGTTTACGTTGTTTTTTCTTTAACGTGCGTATAGCCATTTCAACTGCTTGTACTACAAGGTCATCTTGTTTGGCTGCAAGCTTTTTCTTTCTGGATTTGTTGTTCATTTTTTTACGTATAACTTTGTCTATAAATATTTTATCTTCTGATAATGCACCACTTGTACTTCCTTCATCAAAATCAACAAGTAACTCTTCTTCTTCTACAATTTCAAGTCCCTCTGCAATAAGCTGTTCTTTTATAGCCTTTACCTTGCGTGCTTCATACTCCTCATCACTCAAATCTTCAGCTCCTGCCTCATGCTCGCCATTATTCATATCTAGAAGTTCTTTTATCTTTTCTACTTCATGGCTATCTAACACTTGCGTGGACATAGCATCAGCTTCTAAATCATTTTTTATATTACTTTTGACTTCAAGTACCTCTAAAATCTGAGAAGGTAAAAAAGGTTTTTTGATAGTTATATCAAATGCATCTGTAACTAAATTTGAATGCGTAAAAAGTATTTTTTTGTCTACATTAATATAGTCTTGTAATTTTTTCACCTTACCCTCATAGACCGATTCATCTACAAAAACGATATCATAGGTATCCCGTTTAAGTGCTTCTATTTTTTTAACTTCTTCGAGTATTATCGATTCATTGCGTGTAACAAGTGAAAACAACCGAGATACAACAGGATTTTTATTTATAAGTAGTATATGCATACATTGGCTCCATAGCTATAATAATATGATTATAGTATAACTCTAATTAGGGCTTGGTTGAGTATAAGGGGATATGTAAAGTAATTTTTCTTAAATGAAGATATGTAAAAAGTGGATGAAAATAAAAAGATGGTACACCCATCAGGATTCGAACCTGAGACCTTCGGTACCGCAAACCGATGCTCTATCCAGCTGAGCTATGAGTGCACATATAAAATGTAGTAGCGATATTTGGAAACATAGACAGTAAGCGTATTTCCAGCGAGATTATAACAAAGTTAGCTTTATTTTCAACTTTTTTCTAATAGACCTCGATGATTATTAAAAGAATAAACATAAACCCCAAATACCCATTGACAATAAAAAATGCTTTGTCTATTTTTGTAAAGTCTTTTGAGACAAGATAATGTTCATAACTTAGCATCAAAGTACTTAAAAATACTGCAAGTATCGCCCAAAATCCTAATCCTGAAACCATAACAAAAAGTACCCAAAACACTATAGTCAAACTATGAAAGACTCGTGCAATCCACATGGTTTTTTGAGCACCATATTTTGAGGGTAT
>JAKIUE010000071.1 GCA_021647715.1 Sulfurovum sp. | reverse complement strand
ATAGCAGAGACGATGCTTATTTCATGTTCAAAACTTGAACCTCCAAAGAGTATAACAATGTTCATAGGAATGCCTTTCTAATTTCTAATTTCTAATTTCTAATTTCTAATTTTACAACATTTCTCGAAATGCTGTAAAGATGTATGCTGATTCATGTGGTCCAGGGCTTGCTTCTGGATGGTGCTGTACTGACATTGTAGGAGAGTCATTGTATTTAAGTCCTTCTATGGTGTTATCAAACAAGTTTGTATGTGTAACAGTGGCTACCTTAGTAATGTTATCTGGTACATTATAGTTGTGATTTTGTGCTGTAATCTCCACCGTATTCGTCATAGCATTGAGCACAGGATGGTTGCCCCCATGGTGTCCAAACTGCAGTTTATAAGTGTCATATCCATGTGCAATAGAAAGCAACTGGTGTCCTAAGCAAATACCAAAAAGTGGTATTTTATGGGCAATAAGCTTTTTAATCTTCTCTTGTTCCTCTTTTAAAATAAGTGGATCCCCAGGACCGTTAGATAAAAATACACCATCAATCTCTTTACTGTCAAACTTAGTAATAATATCTTCAGCTGACATGTCATTAGGCACTACGGTGACTTCCATACCTGCATGTGTAAGTTCATTGAGAATATTTCTTTTTATCCCAAAATCAAGTGCAATTATTTTTTTGTTAGTTTGAGGTTTTTCGTATTCAAAAGTATTGGTAGAAAATCGTGCTTCTTTATGCACATATGTTTCTTTAGTACTTACTTGCTCTATATAATTTACATCTTCAATACGAGGTGATTCTGCTAATATTTTTTTAAGTTCAGCTTCTTTATGAACCTTTGTAGAAGCCACCATCATCATAGCACCCTCTTCACGAAGCATCTTAGTGATAAAACGTGTATCTATTTCACAAATACCAAGCACACCATTTTTCTTCAAAAGTGCAGCCAAAGTCTCCTCAGATCTAAAATTCGATGGCCTATCTTGATACGTACGAACAATAATACCTTTACAGTATGCACCTTTACTTTCCATATCTTGAGCATTACACCCAACATTACCGATTTCTGGCATTGTGAATGTCACAAATTGTCCTGCGTATGAAGGATCAGTGACTATTTCTTGGTACCCTGTGAGAGAAGTATTAAATACCACTTCACCTACAGAGGTACCACTTGCCCCAAAACCTTTTGCTTCAAGGTAAAGTCCATTTTCAAAATAAAGAGATACTTTTGCCATTACAGCATCCCTCTTTTTGAAAGTTCCTCTTGATAAAATCTTTCATAAAGAAGCTCATAATCTTGTGAACCAGGTACGACTTCTTTTTCCATGTTACGAATCTTGTCATAGACAATATCATCTATCTCATCATAGGCATCGGCAAAGGCCTTAAAGGCTTTAAAAATCACATTTTTCACTTGGTTCTCATTAACTTCATACTCTGCTAGATAATTTTCATAGAGTTCATCCAAGATAAGGTGTGCCAAGTCATTATATCGGTCATCATAGTTCATAATGACACCTGCTTCAGCTGCCATCTTTTTCTTAATCATAAAGAAGAGTTGTCTCTCATCAGCATGTTGGAACTCTATTTCATCATAGTTTTCATCAAGAATTTTATGTACTTTTTCATCAAGCGCATGTTCTTTAGCAAGATTTGCATCAATGATAATTTTACACGCTTCAACTACCGCTTCTCTACCCTTAGGCATAGTGATAAAAGGTGCATTTGCTAAGTCTATCCCAATCTTCGTTGCTACATATCCTGTTTGTTGTGGTTTTAATCTCATGTTATAAACTCCTACAATTTTCTCTTTAAGCGACAAGTCGCGTGAGCCTGCTGCTGAAGCAAGCCCAGTGTTAGCGTAGCCATTTGTGGCTTTGCTCAAATGGCATTATCTAATAATAGTATCAGCACGTTCTGGACTTGTGGAGATGATACCCATTTTTGTGCCTATCATCTCTTCAAGCGCTTTTATGTATGACTTTGCCGTGTTGGGTAAATCATCAAACACTCTCACACCTTCTGTTTTGTCCCAGCCAGGAAAAGATTTATAAATCGGTGTGGCATCTTCTAAGTCATAAGGCACATAGTTTATCTCTTTACCATCTACTTCATAGGCTACACATACTTTAACCTCATCAAAGCCATCAAGGACATCTAATTTCATCAGTGACACTTGGTCTACACCATTTACACGTACGGCATGACGCATAGCTACAGCATCAAACCAACCACATCTTCTTGGTCGTCCAGTTGTCGTTCCAAACTCATGTCCTTTTTTTCGAAGCATATCACCTTGTGTTCCAAAGTCTTCAGAAGGGAAAGGACCATTCCCCACACGTGTACAATATGCCTTTGCAATGCCTGTCACTTTCCCTATGTCCTTAGGATTTATACCTAAACCTGTACACGCACCAGCAGAGACCGTGCTAGAAGACGTTACATACGGATATGTCCCATGGTCTATGTCTAGCATCGTACCTTGTGCACCCTCTAACAATATCTTTTTACCCTCATCCATAATATTCCACATCATTTGTGTTGTATCTACAATGTGTTTTCCTAAAACATCTTTATAGCCTTGAAGTTCTACTAAAAGTTCTGCCTCTTTAGGTATTTCTACTTCCATCGCAACAAAGATAGCTTTATTTTGTTCAAAATAAGCCACTATCTTAGCAGTCAACTTTTCAGGATTTAAAAGTTCACCAAGTCTATGTCCTACACGTGCTATCTTGTCACCATACGCAGGCCCGATACCTTTACCAGTAGTCCCTATGGCTTTATCACCCTTCATACGCTCTTTAGCTTGGTCGATAAGTGCATGGTAAGGTAAAAGTATATGTGCTTTATCTGAAAGAAAAAGTCTCCCTTCCAAGTCATTAAATTGCACCATTTCTTTGATGAAATCTTTTGGAGAAAGTACCACACCATTACCCACAATGTTTTTTGCTTTTGGATTTAGAACTCCAGAAGGGATAAGATGCAATGCATATTTCTTACCATCTATAACTATCGTATGCCCCGCATTATGTCCACCTGCAAATCGACACACGTAATCATGTGTTTGTGCCATATGGTCTACTATCTTCCCTTTTCCTTCATCTCCCCATTGGAGACCGACAATCAAATCTGCTTTACTCATCTTACGCCTTCTTCATTTTATATGCAATACACTCATCTGTATAAAGTGCAAATCCTGCTGCTTCTATACCATCTATACTATAGATACCTCCCATAGCCAAAAGACTATTACCTTCAAACATTCTAAAAAGCAAAGAGTCATAGTAACGCATCTTTGCATAATACAATGGAGAGACAACCATTTTTCTATACTGCAAGTTTTGGGTAGCATCTTTTATTTTTTCTAGCTCTGCTTTAATATCTTCTGGAAAAGCAGATAAATCATTTAAGTCGTCTACACTATGAATTCTTACGAGCTTCTCAATCCAAGGTAAACTAATCGCTAAAATCTGATCTATATGCATAGACTTCAAAACATCCAACGATACTCCATACTTCTCATTTAGTAAGCGAGGGATAGCAATATTCGATATTTGCATCACTGGTTTAGCATCCATCTCTTCCAAAAGTAAGGTAGTTGTTTTAGCTGCCTCAGAAAAAGAACCCTCAAGTATTTCAGCACCTATTTGGTATTTCTCTTTAGTAGGAAATGTCACTATAGGTTGAATATAAAACCATTTTTTAGACCCTGTACTACGCCCAAGTCTTTTGGTTACAATGCGTACCACATCTACTGTAGAATCTGCACGAAGGGTCACTTCATTATTTTCTTCATCATTGAGACGTACCAAAGACTTAACCGAATCAAAATACTCACTTTGATGATATGAAAAGAGTGGCGTTACTATCTCTTCAAAACCTATATTAGCTAAAAGTTCCGCTGAGACAAACTCTATCTCTCTTTTTACTTTGGCTGACTCACCAAAGTAAAGTTTAGATCCCGAAGGGATTTCGTGTTCATAGACCATTATTTGGACTCCAATGCATAATAAATTTCATGAAACACACGTGATGCAGTACCATCAAATGCTCTTCTTCCTAATCTGTCAAGTGCCAGTTCTACTGCATTGACTACTGCTACCATTTCATAAGGTTCAATCAATCCCATTTGATTGATACGAAATATTTTACCTTTTAAATGATCTTGTCCGCCTGCCACATTGACGCCAAAATCCGTTTTAAGCAAATCACGTATCTCTTTGGCATTATTATCATCTATGGTAGACATAGAAAGTGCAGGAGTGTGTGGATAAAGATGTAAACCTATAGCTTCTAACGCTTTAGCCGTAGCTTTGGCTCTTAATGCTGTATCTGCATACAGTGTATCTAAACCACCATTTTGTTCTATCTCTTTTAGTATAGCACCAAGCCCTATGATAAGCGTAGTAGCTGCGGTATAGGCAGTCGTGTTTTGACTTTGTTTTTTTATCTCTGATGCAAGGTTAAGATAATACCCTTTACCCTCACCCACTTTTTTTATAGCAGCATTACTTAGCCCAAGTATAGAAAGTCCTGGTGGCAACATCAACGCTTTTTGACTACCTGCAATCAGACAATCTATATGTAGCACATCTATAGGTTCAACACCCACAGCTGTAATGCCATCTGCAATTATCATAATGTTTGGGTTTATCGTTTTTACCGCTTTTGCTATGGCTTCAACAGGATGACGTAAACCTCCTGCAGATTCAGAAACTTGTATAGCTATAGCATCTAGGGAAGGGTTCGCTTTCACAGCTTCTACTACTTCTTCAACTGTCGCAGGTGTATCCCACGCATGCTTTATCTCAACATTATTTAGCCCATGTGCCTTGGCTATTTTTCCAAAACGCTCTCCAAATTTTCCAGAGTTTACTGAAAGCAGTGTGTCATGACAAAGGTTCGTGACCGCTGCTTCCATAGCTCCTGTTCCAGAGCTTGCAAGCATAATAACTTCATCGGTATTAAAAAGCTTAAAAAGTAGTTCTCTTGTCTCTTTAAATATCGCTTCAAATTCAGGTGTTCTATGATGAAGTGTGGGAGTAGCCATTGCCAAACGTACGGATTCTGGTACAGGTGTAGGGCCAGGTGTGAAAAGTAACATAAAAATCCTCGCAATCGCCATCATGACGACGGCGTAATTGGCAAAATTATATCTAAAAAGAAGTTAATTAATGATGATTATATATTCACACAATATAACATCTGATATAATATTCAAAAATAAAATTCCTTAATAACCTAAAATAGGTTTATTATAGGGCTTTTCTAAAAGTAGATACAACATGCGTAAAACCATTATACTCGGTGCCAGTGGATATATAGGACTTCGTCTCTCTAAAAAGCTTAAAAAAGAAAATCATGAATTACATTTGTTTAATCGCAATAGAAATAAAATTTCTTGGCTAGAAACGTCTACTGTTACTGCCTACGATATAGAGTTTACTGAAAAAAATAGAAAAACGCTTGGAAATATATTTAAAGATGCTGATACTTTGTATTATCTTATTCATTCCATGTCAGAAGGAAATACCGAATTTGAACATAAAGATATTACACTTGCCAAACTCATAGCAAATATATGTAAAGAGAGTGGTGTAAAAAAGATTGTTTATCTTGGGGGACTTGGAAGTAGTGAAGATACGCTATCTAAGCATTTACAAAGTAGACAAGATACAGGAAGAACCTTAGCAGAGAATTTCCATAATGTAAAAGAGTATCGAGCAGGTATAATCATAGGTGCTGGTAGTTCATCTTTTGAAATCATTAGAACCCTTGCAACAAAGTTACCTTTCATACCAGTATTTTGGAAATATGAAGGTCTATGTCAACCTATTTTTGCAGATGATGTTATATCTATACTTAAAAATGAAAAGTATAATATTCATACTGATAATAAAATTTTAGAGATAGGATGTGATGAACAAATTACGTATTCTGACTTAGTGAAAAAATATGCCATAGAGGTAATAGATAGACCTTTAAAAATTATAAAATTTCCATTTTTAGAAAAGATAATTACGCCTAAAGTCATTGGGAAAATCATATCTGTCATGACAGGTCAACCTAAAGAGCTAGTCATCCCTCTCATTTATGGAGTGAAGAATGATGCCATCGTCACACAAAGAAAGAAACAAAAAAAGATGATGAAGCTAGATATAGCCCTTAAACTTGCAGCCAAACGAGATAGAGCAGGACAGATACTTAGTGTATGGGACTTCCCCACAAACCTATCTCAGTACCAAAAAACAGAAACAAGAATATTTAACACACAAGAAAAAGAAGGTCTCCTCTATGAAGAAGTGCATGCCGTCATTAAGTCTCCATCAAAAATATTTGAAGAAATCCAAACTATAGGTGGAGCTAAAGGATACTGGTCAACCCCTCTTCTTTGGAAAATTCGTGGATATATCGACCGTCTTTTTGGTGGATTAGGTATTAATTCTCACTATAAAAAATCCAATGATGAGTTACATACTGGTGACAGAATCGACTTTTGGACGGTAGCCTATATCAATGATACAAGTCATGAAAAAGTTTTACGATTACGCTCAGAGATGAAAACACCAGGGGAAGCATGGCTACAATTTTCAATCATAAATAAAGATTTTTACTTAAGAGCATTTTTTGAACCTGCAGGTATTTTAGGCTATCTTTATTGGTATAGCCTCTATCCTATTCATAAGTTTATCTTCAAAATGATGGTAAAAAATATTATAAAAAAAGCTTCTTATTAATTACAAACTTACCGTCTGCTGTCCAATCTCTTTATAACGTGCATAATAATGCTCCACAAAAGATTTTATCTTTTCATTTTTAGGCAGATAAAATCCTTCATTTTTCACAGCATACTGACCCAAATACTCACTAGCATCTACTTTTTGTAAGTAGCTACTAGCTAAGTCTTTATAGGCAGAGATATACGCTTCTTTCATTACATCATACTTGCTATAGTCTATCTTTATTTCACTATCATACGTGACAACACCTGAGCCGAACAATATGTCTAAGTGTATAAGCCCTTCACAATAGTAAGGTAACACCTCTCCCACTTCACGCCAAGCCATGAGTCCTACAGCTCGTGCTACTACATCATTTACCACATGCTCTTTTAGCTCTTCTCTTTCGTTATGGAAAAACGCCATGAGTCCACCTGAAGTGGCTTTAAACTCTTCTATGTTTTTAAACTGTCCTGTGCCGTTCATCTTGCTTTCAGTATCGCTATCTAGCCATAGTATGTGTCCATACTCATGCCCTACAGTTGATATGTCGTATATCTCTTGCCATAACTCTGGATTCGTATCTATGAGATGTCGTTGTGCTTTTACAAAGTCTTCTCCCATCGTCTCAACACTAAGCTTCATGATAGGCTTTGACTTCTTAGACTCCATCACGAAGTCTGCGTAAGCAAATATCTTCTTGCCTAACTCCACAGAAACCGTTTCATCATTGGGTACTACTTGAGCAGAAAATAGTCCGTTAAACTCTGCACCATAGTAGAGTATAGGCTGTCCTATGTAGAGTTGTGTTTCATCTACTTGGGTGAGGTTTGTAGCCATGGTTTTTTGTGCGTCTACTCCGAAACCTTCTGCCATAAGTGACGCAAATCCTTTGATGTTTTCTCTCGTAGACGATCCTTCTTGCAAGTTAGGGTTTACTATACGCAAATCCCACTCTAATGCCACTGCCTTTCTGTAGTGGTCTTCATAGTACTCCAAAGGGTGTCCTATCTGTAATGGCGTCTTCACTGCCATCCATTTACGGTCTACTTCTGCCCACTTACCTATGAGTTCATCTGTCACAGTATGCGCAAATGCCTCTTCTAGTGCTGACAAATACGCTATCCACTCTTCTTTTTGACCAAAAACCTCATCTACCTCTATCTCCAAACGTTTGATGAGTTGAGAGAGTGCCGTAGTCACTGCTTTTACCGGCTTTGGAAATGCCTCTGCATACGCTACAGACCTATAGTCACCTTCATCATCTTTCTGCAATACAGAATAACATCTATCCCCCACATTACCTTCAGGGTTATGGTCCAAAAGATTTTTTTCTTTTAGCATATCAAGTACTTTTGTATCATCACCTTCAAACATGTTTGAGAGTTCTGGGTTTATGGTGTTTATGATTTGATGCGTCCAAGCACTCTGCCATAGCGTCATGTACTGACCTACATAATGCACACCATAAATAAGCGATCGGTAAAAAGGTGTAAGCAGTTGTTCTTCTTCTATCCACTGCAACAACGCTTCATGACGCTCGGTATGAAAGTGACTTACAAAACCATAGGCTACCTCTTTTTTATGCTGTATTTTACGCTCATCAAAGCCCTGCTTTTTCATTACCTCTTCAAGAGCATCTTCTCGCAAACCTACCAAGCGAGTAAGCCCTGCCATATACCCTTCATCATCTCTAGGGATGTTCATGGTTGTGAGAAAAAACGTCAATATACTTTCTGCTTTTTTATGCCCCTTCTCTTTGTCCAAAAGGTCATAATAACTGTTAAGTTCTGCTTGTCTTGTTTGTAACTCATCATAGATGCGTTGTAGGTCTTTCATAAAGTCTTGTTTGTTCATTTTCTATCTCTTTTATTTATTTTTTAACATTTGTATTATCGGCTTTGCCAATGACAACGCTTTTGCTCGATGAGAAATCTCACGCTTCACATCATCATCCAACTCACCCAAAGTCTGAGTATGCCCACTAGGCACAAACACAGGGTCATACCCAAACCCCTTGTCTCCTCTAGGTTCTACTACCACATCACCATGCATCCAGCCATGTACCACATACTCACCATACTTAGACACTATAGCAATAGCTGCTGTGTAGTATGCAGGTGTTGATGTTAGCTTTTTTTCTTTCACGCTTTTTATAAGCTTCTGCATGTTGTCTTTATCTGTAGCACCCTCACCTGCGTAGCGTGCAGAGTAGATGCTAGGTTCTCCACCTAACACTGGTAGCGAGATACCTGAGTCATCAGAAATTACAATATATTCAGACCCTAATTTTTCGTAAATCGTTCGTGCTTTTATGAGTGCATTGGCTGCAAAAGTATCGCCATCTTCAACGATATCAAATTCTCCTAAAAGCTCTGAAAAAGGTACTACTTCATCTTCACACATCTGCCGAAATTCACGTAATTTACCTTTATTTCCTGTTGCTAAAACCAGTTTCATCGATGCTTAACCTCATAGTGATATAATAAGACAAATTTTATCCAATAAAAGGTATCACTATGATTAAACAGATAATGCCGTTGAGCCTTATTGTTGCCCTACGATTCTTCGGACTCTTCATTGT
>JAKIUE010000070.1 GCA_021647715.1 Sulfurovum sp. | reverse complement strand
AGTTTGAGTGCATCTTTAGGGCTTAAGTCTACCCATGCTTCAGGTGCTAGGTCATTGAGTATGCCTATGTTTCCTGTTTTGGTACGGGTGTGCCACTGTTCTACTGTACGTCCCGTGTTGAGGATGAGAGGCAGTCCCTCACAGGCCATCTCGCTAAGTGGTATCCAGTCTACAGGTAGTAGACTGGCCTTTCCATCTGCTGTCTTACATGGCATGTCTGGCGTGTAGAGACGTTTCGTTCCCTCAGGTACTTGCGCGTTACAAGGCCACTGTATGCCCCCTAGTTGTTCTATCTTTTCATAAGACATTTCAGAGTAGTCGCACAGCTGTCCTTTACTCACACGTTTGATTTCTTCAAAGACTTCACGTGGGGTGCTAAGGTTTTTAAATAGTAGCTCATGCTTCTCCTCAAAATACTTAGAAAACTCTAGTACTATATCAAGATCTGCTAGGCTATCTCCCAGTGGTTCTACCGCCTTTTTGGCATAGTTACAGCGTCGCTCACTATTGGTATAACATCCTTCTTTCTCAGACCATGTAGCTGCTGCAAAGACCACGTCAGCTATCTGGGCAGTATCAGACATAAAGGCATCTTGTACCACAAGGATGTCTAGCTTTTTCAGTGCTTCACGTAGGGCATTTTGGTCTGGATAACTTACTAATGGATTAGTAGCTACGACCCAAAGAGCTTTTATTTCCCCTCTATTTATGGCATCTATGATTTGAGGATAAGCATACCCACGTTTGGTTGGTACCAAGTCTACAGGCACATTCACGATGTCTGCAAAGGCTTGCCTGTCAGCATCACTTCCATAGTTTCTATACCCAGGTATAGAAGAGGTAAACCCAAACTCACGTGTACCCATAGCGTTACACTGCCCAGTAATAGACATAGGGCTTGCACCCTCACGTCCTACATTTCCAGTGATGAGCGCAAGGTTACAGATGGCAGAGACTGTGTCTGTTCCGATACTACTTTGGTTCACACCCATCGTCCATGCAGACATCACGGCGTCAGCTTGTGAGTATATTTTGGCTAGATTATAAAGTTCTTTTACCTCTAACCCTGTAATCTGTGCTACCTCTTGTGGCGGGTAGTTGGCAAGTATGTGCTTTTTGAACTCTACATAGCCATTGGTACGTTCTTTTATAAACTTCTCATCTTCCCATCCTTGCTCAAAGATGATATAGCATAGCCCATTAATGAGTGCTAAATCAGAACGAGGTTTGAGAGGTACAAAGATATCAGCCATTTGAGCTGTTTTAGATTTACGTGGGTCTACCACGATGATGGTCGGTTTTTTACCAGTGACAGCTTCATTTTTAGCGATGTGAAGTTTGAGTATAGGGTGATTATCGGCGATATTTGCCCCTATAAGCATGATGACATCTGCTTTTTCAAAGTCCTCATAACACCCTGTTGGTCCATCGCTTCCAAAGGTCTGCTTGTACCCCATCACCGCAGATGCCATACATAGTGTGGTGTTGCCATCATAGTTGTTGGTCTCTAGTCCAAGCTGTACGAACTTTCCAAGGGCATAAAAGTCCTCTGTGAGTAACTGCCCCGTAGAGAGTACAGCCACCGCACCTTTACCATGTTCATTTTGTATGCGTTTAAATGCGTCATAAGTATGTTTGAAAGTCTCTTCCCACGTACTTGGAGATAGCTCTCCATTTTTACGTATAAGTGGTGCTTGCACACGGTTATCGGCATACACCATCTTATGCTCAGAAAGTCCTTTAGGACAGAGTGTACCGAAGTTCACAGAGTGTAGTGGGTCACCTTTGGAGTAGACAGCTTTACCATCTTTCACCCCAATGTACATCCCACACCCCACACCACAGTACCCACAGGTACTTCGTACCCACTTGTCAGGTGCTTTGTCTTTAGCAACCTTACCAAAGATTGGGTCATCTACTAAGGCGTATTTGTCTTCTTTGATGTCTAAACCTAGAAAGTCTTTTGCTTTTTGTATGAGGCTCATGGTGTGTCCTTATGTCTATATTTTGTATTATAGTGCATTTTTGGGCTTTTAGAGTGTGAAAAGTGATTATTTTATAGGCAAGTATTTTTAATTGACATTATGTATTTTTAATGATATACTTCGGATATACATTAAGAAAGGATAGATTATGACAGCAACTATTTCAAGCTGGGGTAACTCTCAGGGATTACGTTTTCCTAAAGATGTTATGAAAGAGTTACACTTAGCAGTAGGGGACAAGATGAAAATCGTAGTAGAAAACCAAACCATTATACTAAAGCCCATCAAACAACCACGCGAAAAACTTGACATAAACGCACTTGTAGCTGATATACCCGATGATTACAAGCCTTATGAAGTATTTGACTATAGTGTAGGGCGAGAAGAGTGGTAAAGTATATCCCAGAACAAGGTGATATAGTCGTACTTAATTTTGATCCTCAAAGTGGTCATGAACAAAAAGGACGTAGACCTGCTATCATCATAAGCAATAAGGTTTTCAATAAACACCTAGGACTTGCCTTTGCTTGCCCCATCACCAATACAAAAAGAGATTTTCCTTTTCATGTAAAAGTTGAGAGTGACAACATCACAGGCTATATCATGGTAGAGCAGATGAAGTCTATAGACTATAATTCTAGAAAGATTAAATTTATAGAAAAAGCAGATGAGAAGAGTATTAATCGTATATTGGGGATTATTGATAGTATTTTGGCGTAGTTGATGGGTTATCATTATCACCTGACACCTAAGTCCTAAGTCACTTTGGATTTAAATTCGGATACATTTCTGTTATTTTTATTTTAATATATTGGAAATAAATATTGCTGTATTGTTGTCTTAGATTTTAGGGTCCTGACCCCTTTTATCCTTTACTATATATCTAAAAATTTTTATAGTTATACTTTATCGTTTTTTCATATCTATAGTTCAATGTTTTTAAAGAAGTTTCTCAAATCTTCAATATTAACTCTCCAGTCTTTTCCCTTAAAAGGTTTAAATTTAAATTTTTTTGCAAAAGCAGCAGAATCATCATTGGTCATTTCAAGACCTATATATTTATACTCATATAATGCTGATTGTTCTACTAAAAATTTCAATAATGATGTTCCATGTCCTACCCTAGTTTTTGTAAAATACATACGTGCAATAATTAATGTTTCATTATCCCATGTCTTATATTTTTCAGAAGGGAATCTCAAATAAATATCAAATTTTTTTCGATATGCACTTACTGTTGTTCTTATGGCATTAATTCGTACTAGTCTATATTTATAACTATGTTCTTTCATCAAATATTGATTAAAGTTTTCTATAAAATGTTCTTTTTGATTCATCTTTATTCCTCCAAAATATGAAAATATGGGTCAAAAAATATGGGTCAGACGTTGAAAATACACCTTGACATATCACATTCTCTCCCTACCTTTTCAGTATGTGCTGAGACTCTTCACACCTTCAAGTGAATCTCTTATCTGTAGTAAACTGATGAATCAGCATTTGGATAAGGTTTTGATAAGGGATTGCACTCTCTAATGACTTCTTTTTAAGTACATAGAGGTCATTTTCTGAAATTCTAATAGAAATGGCTTTTTTCTTTTGGTTTTTGATAATAGCCTGTAACTCTTGTGTACGAGCATCAAGATTGCCTTTGCTTTCCCATTCATCATTTTCTACACTGCTTAAAATATCTAGTTCAAGTTCATCTAATTTAGCCATGATTGACTCCTTTATTTGGTAGCAATTTCTACTTAACTTCCATAATGATACCGACAAGCCAATACATTTATCTGTGTATCAAATACTTCATATACTAATCTATGTTCTTGGTTTATACGTCTTGACCAGCATCCTTGTAGTTCATATTTTAGAGCTTCTGGTTTTCCTGTTCCTACATAAGGACTTCTTTTTATTTCTTTTAAAAGCGTATTTATTTTTTTAAGTAATTTTTTGTTATTACTTTGCCAATAACAGTAATCTTCCCATGCTTCCTCTGTAAAAAGAATATTCATTACTCTGCTAACTCTCTTTGTATTACTTTGCCAGCACGAGCATCAGAAAGAGAACTTAATAAACGCACTTTATTTTTAGGAGAAGCCAATAGATATGAGGTCTCTTGTAATGCATTGTAACTCTCCAAAGAGATAATAACTACATTTTCTCCATTTTTACGGTTTATTATAATTTCTTCACTATTTTCATAGACTGTATCACACAGTGATTTTAGATTATTTCTTGCTTCTGTAAAATTGACTACTTGCATTGAGTCTCCTTAAATGTTCCATATTCTGTACGTATTATAGTACAGTATAAGGTTTTTGTCAAGTATGATAACCTTTAATGTCTCTGATTCCCAGCAAAGAAATTCCCTGCTAGTCCTAGTGGTACGACGGTTCTATAGAACAGATAACGCCCACTGAGTTCTGATGCAAATGCACCTAGTGTTGCTATGACAAGGGTGGCAATGGCAAGCCCTACCAATCCACTAGCGGTGAATAATATGGCTAAGAGTGGTAGTCCTAGTGCGAACGCAGCTAAGGAATAGACTCTAAACTTCTTTACTTTAGTAAAATGCTCTTGTAGCAAGGTACGTGTACGGTTGTACTGGTAGTAAAGTGGGTCTTCTTTGTCTAGATTCCTGTAAAACATCACTTCTTCTAGTATGACTAGGGCTTGTCCCATGCCTGCTAGTAGGGTAATAGCTAGGAGTACCATGACGCCTTGTGTGCCGTTGCTGCTCAGTAGGGCAGTGGCTATGAGTAGGAAGCCTACATAGCTAGCTCCGAAGAACTTTTTGTTGGTACTTGCTCTGTCCCATGAGGGTCTGGCTCTTATGCGGTATATCATCGCTTGGGCGTGTATGCCGTAGATGCCTGTGGCAAGGGTAAGGGCTTCAAGGACTAGCAAACCAAAACCTGTGACTTCAAGGTAGTACATGAGTGCGACAACGAGTGCTAGTACAGTAAAGAGTGCCAAGGCTATGGCTTCACGGCTGAGCCATGAGGTACGCCAGTTTTTCATCGCCATGTAGGCTTTACCTGGACGTCCTAAGTGTAGAGCAGACAGCGGTAAGCCTACCATGGCAGGTATGACAGCTAACAGTGCCATGACAAGGGTAGGTTTGGGTAAGTTAAAGCCTAAAGAGTAGAGTAGTTGCCCTAAAAACAGAGCAAAAAATGCACCAAGGCTCACTTGTGTAAGTACGGTCATAAAGACAAGAGGTAGTTCAGAGTGTGCAGGTTTAAGTAAGTGTTCATCTGCAATGCGTAGTTCTTCACCCTCTTTAAGTTCAGGAAGTGTGTAGCGTGTGGTTGGCTTACAGATGTCTATGTCTGCAAGGTGAGGGGCTACTCCCTCTTTAGCCATATCCTCATCTCTCCACTTTTGGACGTTAAAGACCTCTATCTCTATGGCATTAGAGGGACAAGCTTGTACACACGCAGGGCTTTGTCCAGCTTCTAGTTTGTCTGCACACATGTGACACTTTGTGACTATGCCACGCTCTTGGTTGAAGATGGGTACTTCATAAGGGCAGTTCCATGTACAGTACTGACAGCCTATACAGCTAGGGTCATCGTGCCAGACGATACCGTTTTCAAACTTGATGTAGCTCTCTGTTGGACAGCCTGTAAGACACTCAGGTTCTAAACAGTGGTTACAAGACATAGAGTTAAAAAGCTGTGAAGTTTGAGGGAAGATGCCTGTTTCCATCTCTCCAACACGACGCCACTTGATGTCATCTGGGTTGGCATTTTGTTCGTTACAGGCTACTTCACAGCAGTGACAGCCCACGCAAGCATTCATGTCAAAGTGAAAACGGTATTGTTCTCCCTCTCCAAGGTCTGGGAGGTCTATGGAGTAGTTACCACACTGCATACCCTCATTGGTTTTATGCTTGATGAAGTCTGCTAGTGGTGTATTTTCTGTTAAGGATTCTACTGGCATGATATTTCTTTTATACTTTTTATCGTAGGGTGTTGTCCCATGACAACACCTTTTGTTTTCGTGCATAATGTTGGTGTTGTAAGGGGACAACACCCTACAGATGAATTCATCTTATACCTCTTTCAATGCTATTAACAGTTCAGAAAATACAGCCGCTCTTTCACCTTTTTTCTCATGGGTCATGTTGTAGATGACCTCTGAGAGTTTGGCTGGTACTTTAGGGTTAAGTTTAGTAACTTCATCTCTTTTAATGGTTCTTGGCCGTACTTTTGTGGCTTCTAGTCCGCTAACAGCTTCAAATCGCTTTTCACCTGTGAGAAGTTTAAAGAGTTTGAGTCCCATCGTAAATATTTCGTACTCTTCACGTTTTGAAGTAGTAGGTTCAATTTCTAGTTCTAGCATCGTATTTAAATCTAATTTGTCATTGAGTATATAATTTATTTTAGTAAAGAATGCCAAAGCTTGAAAACTATAATTTGCAGATAAAAATCTATCATCAAAGGCTTCGTATGTCTCTGCTCTTAGCTTGTGTTGTGCATAAGTTTTGAGTAGATACTTTACATGGTGCTTAGCTTCTGTGATAGGCAGTGCCTTATGTAATACATGGGCTTCTTGTGCTTCACGGGTGATTTTACCACCTAGGAATATATGTACACCATCTACACGTGTACCATCACTAAGTTTTGCTTTACAGCCCTCAAATCCAATGTCTGCTATGCCATTAAGCCCACAGCCTTTAGGACAGGCGGACCAGTTCATGCGTACGTTGGCATTCTCTATGGCTACTTCAGAGCTAAGGAAGTGTGCCATTTCTATGGCGTCTGGTTTGTTGGGTATGACACCGAAACTACAGGTGGCAGTACCAGCACAGGCTATCATATCGTTAAAGTAGAGGGTGTTGTACTTTGCATATTTCTTTACGATGTCTGTTGTTTCAAAAGAAGCAAGGTTTTCGTTGGGAATATTGATAACATAAAGGTTTTGATCATAAGTGAGACGTAAATGTCCATCACCATGACTTTTGGAAACTTCAGCAGAAGCTATCATATCTGTACCAGTGAAGATACCTGAAGGTACTATGATTTTATAGTTAAACTTTCCATTACGCCCTAAGACTTTAGTAGAACCTAATGCAATGTTTTGGGATTGTACCATCGTAATCCCTGCAGTTGTGAAGTCTAATCCTGCTTCTACTTTCACCGCATCTATAAAATTGTCTATACCTACATCATTCAGTAAAAAGACCAATCGGTTTTTAGTTCTACTGTCACGGTACCCATAGTTTTTAAAGACAGTGAGGAGTGATTTAAAGAAAGTAGGTACTTCTTCTGCTGTGACAAAGGTATTGGCATCTTGTGCTTGCATACCAACACGAGCACCTAGATAAATGTTAAATCCAAAAATACCGTCTTTTTGAGCGAGTACAAAGTTACAGTCGTGCCCAAATATATTACAACTATTGGAGAGTGAACCTAGAACTGCAGTGTTAAACTTACGAGGCAGGGCAGAAATCCACTCTGGATTATGCATAAAGACATCTTGAAGTTGGTTGATAAGAGGCATAGATTCGATGACGCAGTCATAGGCTATACCATCAAGTGGGTCTGTGACGATGTTTCGTGGGTTGTCTACACCAGTTTGAAAAGTAGAGAGTCCTCCCTCTTTGAGTGTACTTAAAACTTTTTCGATATCTTCTATTTGAATATATCGTAGTTCTATTTGCATACGCGTGGTGATGTCTATGTAGTCGTTACCATACTGTTTAGCCACTTCACCGATACAGATAGCTTGTTCATAGGTGAGTTGCCCTCCAGGGACACGCACACGGAGCATAAAGTCTTTGCCTTTGTCAAAAAGTCCAAAACATTTTAAAAAGTAAGCAGAGTCCTCTTTTGCAAGTGCTTCATAGCCAGCAGAAGCAATGTCAGAGAGTTTATCATATACATCCATAGGCATTTTAAGTGCTTTGGTAGTTTCTACTTTATTAACTTTTTTACTTCGTTCTTCTAGGGCTTTTTCTAATATTGTCATGGTTTATTTGCTCTTTATGTGATTTAGAAGATTATATCCTTATTTAGTGAGAGTAAATACAAAAGATTGTTTAAAAATTAATCAAACCATCTAATTGTGTATATATAGTATCAAGCAGCAAAATATAGGCAGTTATCGTAAGAACAGAATTAAATTAAATGATTAAAAAATAATCAAGCTATTTTAACTATCTATTTAAAATTATCTTATACTTCTAGTATTATTTAAATACTAAGGAAAAAAAATGGCAGGTTTTAAAGCATTAAAAGGTCAAGGGCATATGCCCACGCTCTTTGCAGCTTTTATCTATTTTGATATGAGTTTTATGATTTGGACTATACTGGGACCTCTCTCTTCAGAGATTGTTGAATCTTTTGCATTGGCAGGGTTTGTTATGACCACAGGTCAAAAAGCAACACTTCTTTCACTCCCTATACTTTCAGGTGCATTATTACGTATAGTGTTGGGATTTTCAGTAGATAAATTTGGGGCTAAAAAAACAGCATTGGTTTCTCAGCTTATCGTCATCGCTTCACTTTTATATGTCTATTTTTTAGGTGAATCAATAACATATAATGAATTACTGGTAGTTGCATTATTTCTCGGATTTGCAGGTGCTTCATTTGCTGTAGCACTTCCACAAGCTGGACAGTGGTATCCGCCTAAACTACAAGGTTTAGTGCTTGGTATAGCAGGTGGGGCATTTTTTGGAGTGGCAGTTGGGTTTATATTTTCTCCTAAGGTTGCTCAACTCTATGGATGGCAGACAGTGTTTTTATGTGGAGCTGTTTTAGCTTCTTTGATGTTCATAGCTTATGCAATACTTGCAAAAGACGCACCACCAGAAGTGTATAAAGTAAGAAAGAAAAAGCTTTCAGATTATGCTAAGTTACTCAAAGACAAAGACACGTGGTGGTTTAACCTCTTTTATGTCATTTCGTTTGGAGGTTTTGTAGGTTTTGGTGTATTTTTAAAACTCTATCTTACTGACACATATCCAGAAGAGATGCATGAATTTGGTCTTACTTGGTTCTCAGAAGAAAGTATTAAGATAACCTCAGGGTATTTTGTAGCATTGTGTATCTTTGCTGGGACGATACTGCGTCCTATTGGAGGAGCTATTGCAGATAAAATAGGAGGAATTAAAGCACTTTATATTTTTTTTACGATTGTGATGATTACCGTGGCAATCAATGCCACAGTGACACTACCTTTTACTGTGGTTGTTTTTGTATTTTTTATTACTATGGCTAACCTTGGTATGGCAAATGGTGCAGTCTTTCAGCTAGTGCCTCAACGTTTTTCTAAAGACATAGGTGTTATGGTAGGTATCGTAGGAGCTGCAGGTGGTTTAGGTGG
>JAKIUE010000069.1 GCA_021647715.1 Sulfurovum sp. | reverse complement strand
TGGAATAAAAGCACTAGTGCTGTGAGCACTCTGCTGAAGAGAACACAGCGTTAGCGTAGTGAATTTGGACTTTGTTCAAATCACGTTATATTAATATAAAGGAAATGTGATGCAAGAATATTGGGAATTATATATGAAAAATCTAGAGGGTAAACCAGCCTCTGTACAGTTTAATGCAGGTATCTCTATGGAGATAGAAGAGTTGGGCTATACCTATCCTACCATTGCTTTTGTCAAAGCAAAGCTCAAAGATCCAAAAGAAAATGGACTACTCTCAGAACAAGAAGAGCCGGAAATCCTTTTCATGGAAGATAAGCTAGAAGCCTCTATGATAAAATTTCGCATAGGGAAGTATGTGGGGCGTGTTATTTCTGATGGGTATGTGACCTTTTTGTATTATGTACAGTATACATACAACTGGCCTGACTTTATAGAATTTGCACTCAATGAGCATACTACCTATGACATCACCAATGGCCATCAAGAAGATGGAGAGTGGAACTACTATAAAAAACTACTCTACCCAAGCCCAAGAGAGTGGCAAATCATACAAAACCATAAAGTCTGTGATAACTTAAAAGAGCAGGGAGATAACCTCCACTTGGAACGTCTCATAGAACACAAAGTATATTATGAAAATGAAGAGAAAAAAGAAGCCCTTGTCAAAGCATTAGAAGCCAAAGAATTTAGAATTAAAGAAGAGATAGTCAATGAAGATGGTGTAAAAGGTTTACACTTTTACCGTATAGATAAGGCTTTTTATCATGATGTTGACGAGATGACGTTAGAGCTTATAGACCTCGCAGAGTCCCACAACGCACAGTATGATGGTTGGGAAACTTCTGCCATGAAAATGTAATATGAAGATGTAATGTAAAGATGTAAATTACTCCATCATTACACCAGAAGGGTCTTTTGCCCTGTCCATAATCTCTTGTAGTGATGTAATACTTTCTTTTTTAGTATGTTCGATGCCATGCTTGGCAAGATACTGAAGTACTACAGAGATGTAGCCTTCAAACCCATCTACTATCTCAGGACTGAGTCCAAACTCAAACGTAACTTCCCCTGGAACTATACCTATGACTATGGCTTGGGGTACCTCTTTTCCTTGAAGTTCCATCATATCCATACATTGGAGTATGCCTATCTCATGGGCTCCACCATTGTTAAGCCCATAGCCAGAGATCTCTTGTGCAGGTATGGCATAGATAGATGCGGGTGCATCGTTCAGTTGTAGGCAATCCAGTACTACTACATGGTCATTTTCTTCTAAAACATTTAAAAGGTGTATACCCTCAACACCACCGTTGATGAGTTGCACTTCTTGTGAAAATGTGTAGTTCTCGTTGAGGTAGGTAGCAGCATACACACCTAAGCCGTCATCTTTTTGTAGTACGTTTCCTATGCCTATGATTACCATAAATATTCCATTTTTAATATATTATACTTAGATTATCTAAACACAAAATAGATATATAAGTTTTAAAGCGAATCTTCGCTATGCTAAAAAGAATAATTATAAATAATACGGGTATATTAATGAATATTAAAACGGTAATATGGGCAACTTTAGTCTTTACAAGTACATTATTTGGATACAAAGAGATAGTAGTAGATCTCTCAGAACAAAAGGCTTATGCCATAGAAGATGGGATTATTGTATTTGAAGGACGTATCTCTTCTGGTAAAAAAGGGCATGAGACACCCAGTGGGGAATACACTATTATGCAAAAAAAACGCCATCATAAGTCCAACCTTTGGCCAAAACCAAATGGCGGAGCAAAGATGCCATATATGATGCGTCTTACAAATTCAGGGATAGCCATGCATTTAGGATATGTACCTAATAGACCAGCTTCTCATGGCTGTATACGTTTAAAAAATGGCTTTGCACAAAAGTTGTATAGATGGGCATATTCAGGTATCACTGTGATAGTTGAGGGCAGAGGACAGGATTATGTAGATGCTTTAAATTTCTCTAAAGAGTATTATGGAGATGAGTATTCTGTGGTAGATAACTGGAATTAATCTTTAAGCCTCTCAATCATCATCGTCAGGGGCAACATTTTCCATGATTTCAAACCAGTCTCTGTCAAAGGATCTTAAAATATAAGACTCATAATGAGGTACAGCACATTGTGAACAGTCTTGATGGATAGCATCATCGCTGATATACCTACCTCCTTCTTTTGAGTCTATACTACAAGCAGAGTAGAGTGTTTTACCTTCTCTTACATTAAAACCTTTGTCGTTAAACCTAAAGTTAGGACAGGCACAGAGGTAGCAGTTGAGCTCCTTTATATCATGACATTTTTTATTATCTTTGTAGAGAGGGCAGAAATCGGGTTCATTTTTTACCATATTGTCAAATCTAAAATAGCTGACTACTTCTCTAGCACTTAAGTGTGTCAGTTTTGCCATGATGGCTTTGTGTTTTTCTCCATGTTCGTAAAACCATGAGCTATATGCCATTTTTATCCTTATCTATTTTATTTAGGAGTATATCTTAATACAATTATCATAATATTTCATCTATAAGTTCTTCATAATGATTAAGAAAATTATGGGTAATTTTAAAGGTTTCTGTGTGCGTATAATCACGTTTTACTAGGCCAGTTTCTTCTATTTGATAGATAGTGGCATTGGGGTAGGCTAAGAGTATAGGTGAATGGGTACATATCACAAACTGAGAACCTTGTTTAACCAATGCATGCATCATAGAGAGCATTTCTATTTGTCTCTTTGGCGAAAGTGCAGCTTCGGGTTCGTCTAAGAGGTAAAGCCCTTTTTGTGAAAAACGATTTTTCATCAATGAAAAGAATGCTTCGCCATGCGATTGTTCATGTAAAGATTTACCACCATAAGAGTGTATAATTTTATTGCCTGCTAGGGGGTCTTGGTCTAGTTTTTCTATTTCTGTAGCAACATTAAAGAAACTCTCTGCACGTAAAAAAAAACCTGTTTCTGGTTTTTTTGTATCTTTTGCAATGCGTAAATATGCATGTAAATCAGAGTGAGATTCTCGTGTAGAGAAATGAAAATTAGTTGTACCACCCTCAGCATTGAATCCTTGCGAAATAGCGAGTGCTTCTAGAAGTGTAGATTTACCACTGCCGTTTTCTCCTACTATAAATGTGACATGTGGATGAAAATGTGTACGCTCTAAATTACGCACTGCAGGTAAAGAAAAAGGAAAAACAGTCCAGTCTTCTATCTTCTCTTCTTTAAGTGCGATAGACAGAAGAAAGTTTTTCGTACTTGCTAGTGAGGATGTTTCTAGTGCTTGGGTATTATCTTGTGAGGCCTGTTTGACCTTATCATAGAGTTCAGGATTTTTTGAAGCAAACCAATCTTGTTCTACAAGCCACTGACAATAGGAAGTATCTTCTAAAAGTACTTCAATAGGTCTACCTTTGTATTTGCCAAATGATATACTCATATGAATCCAACCTCCATTGTTTAGAATAGGTATATATTATATCATGGTGTGCGTCTTTTTAAAGCTTTTAAGAATTAAAAATATAACTAAAATTTCAACAGATACAAGTAGATAATGTAAGGTATATACCTGTTCTTGAGGACTAGTGATATCTTGGGCAGAGAGTAGTTTATAAAAGAAGTATGAAAGTCCCATGCCTACGAGGTAGCCTAGCTGTTTAGCAGTGTCTAGTTTAGTCAGAAGCGTATCTGTTTTGAGTAGTAGGGTTTCTACACGTACGAGATAAGAACCAAAGACAAAAGTAATTTGGTAGCCAATATACATGATAAGGGCACTCTGGTAGTTATATTTTATGAATAAAAAATAGAGTATCGCCAAAAGCAAAATAACCTCTACAGCCAAAGAGATATGATAAAACCATGTGGCATTGAGTATATGCGTATAAAGCCTTGCAACAAAGAGCATGCCCATAGCCAATATAACTCCACCTAATGAATAAATAGAAGGCTCAAGAGGAGTATAAAGTGTAAAGATACCCCCTACACTTAATCCCAAAAAGAGAGAATTGAAAAACTTATAACGAATAAACCATTTGGGGATAAGTGTATACATAAAAATATTATAGCTTAAAACTTAGCTCTTATCCCAGCATAAAATGCTCTTGGACTTGTAGCATACCCATAGACTGTTTGGTACTTCTCATCTGTGATATTCTCTATGCTACCATAGACCTCTATCTCTTCAGTAATGTTATAATTGGCTGTAAAGTGTAACAGTGTATATTTACCTGTTTCTACATCAGATTTGCTAAAGTCTGGGTTAAACTTAGTGTCGGTTCTACTTCCTACATACTCAGCATTAACGCCTAAGTGAAGGTCTGTAATACCATAATAATCCACAGAGAGTTTTACATGGTCTGTTACACGTCTTTTCAGGTCATTGCCCTCTTGATCCTCTGCTTTGAGTAATCGTGTGTAGTTCACAGAGAGAAAAATCTCTGAAAAGACTTCTTTTTGGTAACTCGCTTCGATTCCTGATATTTTAGACGTACCTGCTATGTTGGCATATTTAAATGTAGTAGAATCAAAGTCTATCATGTCATCAATTTTTGTATCAAAATAGCTTATTTTTAAATCTTTATAGGCAAGTGTCACATCAAAAGAGGTAGTGGTCTCTGGTGTTAAAGTATCTAGTCCATAAGGAGAGTAAAGCTGGTAAAGTGAAGGTACATTATATGCTGTACCATAGTTAACAGAACTTGTAAGTCCTTCAATAGCACCATGTATATGTTTAAGACCTATTTTAAAGGTGGTTTTGTTTTCAAAGTTGCTATAGGTGTCATGTCGTACAGACTCTGTGAGTATCGTCTCACCTCCTATAAATCCCTTAAAACTGTTGCTATTGGTAAGGTAAAACCCTTTGTTTTCAAAATCTTTTTGTATGGTATCAGCTTGTTTAAACTTCTTATAATCAGCCCCTACAAGTAAGAAATCAGAACTCGCATAAGGTATTTTAGAGTTTAGACCAAACTCTTCTACTTTCCCTTTATAAGGTGTAGTCTTTACAGCACCTGTAAAATCAGGTGCTGTGTAAGTTCTGTTAAACGTTGAGCGTTTGGCATAGACGTTAAGTTCGTTAAAACTGTCTACATGGTTGAAGTTCACAGAAGAAAAAGTGTCATTGGTTGTTGATGTTGCGATGCCATCTGGGCTACCAAATGGGTCGTACTCTCCCTTTGCATCTATCATAGTATGTGAAAAGTCTATTTTATTACTTTCGTTTATCGCATATCCTAGTGCAAACACAGTAGTGGTGTTTTTATAGCCATCATCTTCAAGTGTCTCTAACTCTTTTCCTTCAGGTTGTTGTGCAGAAAAACCATCTGATTTTACTACATTATGGGCTAGTTTTACATAAAAGTCATCTACCGTTTTTGAAAGTGTCACACCATATTTTTCGGTATTAAAACTTCCTTTTTCTGCATGTACAGAACCATGTGTGCCTATGCCACTTTTCTTTGTGATGATGTTTATCACCCCCGCACTGGCATCGGCTCCCCATATACCAGACTGTGCACCTTTGACAACTTCTATCTGTAAGATGTTATCTACCATAAGATGTTCAAAGGGTGCACCACCAAGAGAAGTAAGGTCGTTGTAGCGTATGCCATCTATGAGTACAAGAGTTCTTTTAGCGTCCATACCCCTTAAAAAAACAGAGGTACTTGTACCTAGTGGACCATTTTGGGTAAAGGATACACCAGCAAGTGAGTTGAGTGCCTGAGTCACGGTAGTGTAGCCTCTCTCTTCTATATCTTCAGAGGTGATGACATCAACATTTGAAGTAACATCTTTGAGATTTTGTGAGGTTTTAGATGCGGTCATGACTGTGATATCTTCAAGGGTCTCTTGGGCAAAAGTATGTGTAGTTAAAAGTAGCGTAGCTGTGATAAGGCTTAGTGTCTTTGTTGTCATTATATTTCCGATATTTTTTTATTCTATAAAAATTGTAGGGTGTTCTACCCATACAACACCAATTTAATGTAGTTAGTAAATTTATATGGTGATAAGAGGTGGAGCAGTTTTGTGTGGAGTGAGAGAAAAGGCAAGTTTATGGTACTGATAAGCGCTGTCTAGTTGCGTCAACTTATGCAAAGTTGAGTACATCGCTATGACTGCTAGTGAGAAGTACTGCTTGTTGTGTCCACGTAGGTATTTTTTCATAAAGAAATTGTAGCTTGTGTATCTTAGAGTTGATTAAAATATAAGAGGTTATTTTCAAGCTTACCTTTAAAAGTAAGCTTAATATTGTTTTCGTTAGGGGAAGGTTGGTAAGTATTGTACTTCCAGTGCAGAGTCGGTTGAAAAATCATCTTTAAGTATTATGTTACTGACATTCCATTGGCTAATATCTTTATTAAATACTGTTGCCCCATTAAACATTTTACTCATGTTTGTCACAGAAGAGGTGTCCCAATTACTAATGTCTTGGTTAAATGCTTTTGCATTTGTAAACATACCGAGCATGTTTGTCACAGAAGAGGTGGTCCAACTACTAATGTCTTGGTTAAATGCTACTGCACTTGAAAACATACTTTTCATATCTATCACAGCAGTGGTATCCCATGAATCTAGGGGCTGATTAAATGCTGTTGCTCCAAAAAACATAAGAGACATATCTGTTACAGAAGAGGTGTCCCAATTACTAATGTCTTGGTTAAATGCTATTGCTTGGGAAAACATAATAGACATATTTGTCACAGCCGAGGTATTCCACTTACTTATATCTAAATCAAAAGTTGAAAAGTTTAAAAATAATCGACTCATGTCTGTAACCTCTGAAGTATTGGCATTGATGATAGCATCTGCATTCTCTTGGCTTGGATTATTTTCATATGTAGATATAAGCTGGTCTAGTTCTGCTCTTGTAAGTGCTAGTCTTTCTACTACAGTTATGGTTCGCTTGACTGTATCTGCTGCATTACCTGCAGCATCTTCTACGTTGTATGTTACAGTATAATTTCCTTCTATAGAAGTATCTACATTAGAACTGTCTATGATGATAGCATTGGTATAGCTTACATCATCTGTATCTTTTGCAGTAGCCCCTAATTCTATGTACGCACTACCTAAGTTTAGTGTTAAGACTGCATCACCTTTGAGTTTAATCACAGGAGGCAACATATCTACTACAGTAAGGATGATACTTTGTGTTGCTATGGCATCATTATCATCTGTTACAGTGATAGTGATGTTATGCTCACCTAAAGTTGTAGCAGTAAACTCAGTAGTAGCTTTGTCACCTAGTACGGCATCGCCATCTTTCCATTCGTATGAAACGATGTTTCCATCACTGTCTGTAGCATTTGCTTCTAAAGAAACAACTTTTCCTTGACTTATCGTGGTGTTTATATCTTGTTTAATACTGAGCGTTGGTGCTTGGTTTGAAGGAGCAACAACGATGATATTTCTCGTCACTGTTTTTGCTTTATTTCCTGATGTGTCACTGACATCGTAAGTGACGGTATATGTACCTGACTTAGAAGTATCTACAGTAGATATTGTAACAATTTTACTACTAAGATCTCCATCTCTATCATCTGTAGCAGTAGCACCTGCATCTGTATAGGTATCACCAACAGCAAGACTGATAGGGTTGTCTCCAAGAAGTGTGAGTGTTGGTGCATCTATGTCTGCTTTAACAGGTGAAGGTGTATTTGTAACAGGATTGTTAGTTTTCACAGTACCATTATTCTGTTCTGTTATTGTTACTTTTTCACTACCACATGCAGTAAACATAAATAGCATAAATGTATAGGATAATATTTGAATTGTTTTATTAGTATTACATTTTATCATTTTATTTTCCTTTTAAATGAAAATTTATTCTATAGTCTAGTATAGAAATGTCAAAAGATGTCAAACTATACAAAATATAAATCATCTTTGATTTAAACTAAAAAAAGTATAATCACCCTAATTATTTATAAGGAATTTTAATGGCAATTGACACAGTACAATCAACAGACGCATTTAAAGCATTGGTAACAGAAGTTACTTCACAAGCAGGATACAAAGAACCCATAGCATTTGGTATCGCTAGAGTTGACCGTGGTCAAAAGAATGCAGAGAAGATACTCCAAGCAAACTTTGGACTCATCAACTGGAGAGAAAATTTTGGTTCAGCTGCAGTGTTTGTAAAAGCACTACAAGAGGCGAAAATAGATGTAGACTTTTCAGGTTCAGAATTTGTAGCGACACTCAATGATAATTTTGTACAAAATGCTATGGCAGCGTTTGACCCATACTTAGCTGAAGCTACAGGTGATGCACACAAAAATGTACAAGTGATTAAAACCTTATCAAACATGAAGGATATAGGAAAAGACTTTAGAATTGTATTTTTGTTTGAAGATACAAATGCACAGTCTGTAGAAGCTGTGTACTTAAAACTCTATGCACTTTCTCAAAGTAAAGCAGCGTTACGTAAGGTAAACCTCAATGGTGCATTTGGTATATTGTCTAACGTAGCATGGGTAGGCAACACACCGTATGAGCTGGACTACCTAAGAGACAACGAAATAGAGATGAAACTAAATGGCACCTACCCAACTGTAGACTCTGTAGATAAATTCCCAAGATTCTTACAGCACATCATACCTGCTGATAATACACGTATACTTGAAGCATCAAAAGTACGTATGGGTGCACAACTAGCAGCGGGGACTACAGTCATGCCAGGTGCTTCATACATCAACTTTAATGCAGGTACGCTTGGCCCAGTGATGGTAGAGGGGCGTATCTCATCTTCTGCTATCGTGGGAGCAGGTTCTGACGTTGGTGGAGGTGCGAGTATATTAGGTGTGCTTAGTGGTACTGATGGTAACCCTATTAGCATTGGCGAAAACACGTTACTTGGGGCTAACTCAACTTGTGGTATCCCACTGGGTGATGCGTGTATTATAGATGGTGGTTTAGCGATATTTGCTGGAACAAAAGTAAAAGTACATCCAGATGAATTGGCTAAAATAGTAGAGGCAAATCCAGAGGCAAAGTTTGATTCTAAAACAACATTTAGAGCAGATGAATTCCAAGGACTCAATGGACTACACTTTAGACAAGACTCCACTACGGGTGAGATTATAGTAAGGCGTAGTACGCGTGAAGTGAAATTGAATGATGATTTACACTAGGCATGAGAGTAGATAAATGGTTAAGTGCGGTTAATGTAGTGAAGCGTCGTACTGTAGCTACAGACATGCTTAAATCTGGGGTTGTAAACATCAACGATATGAAGGCCAAAGCTTCTAAAGATGTGAAAATTGGGGATAAAATTACGATAGAATACCTTAAGGGTGCAAAGCATTATGAAGTGTTGCAGATACCTAAGACTAAGACGATACCGAAGAGTCAGAAAGATGAGTTTGTGAAGGAGCTGTAAATGAGTACAAAACAAGAATTTGAAAAACTTTTTAACAATAAAATGCCAACAAATGAAGCACGTCAATTTCTCATAGACCTTTATGAAAAAGGTGAGAATGGGACTGACATTGCGGCAGCTGCTTCTGTGATGCGTGAACACTCCATAAAGCTAAACCTTCCAAATGAACTTCGTGAAAAAGCCATAGACATTGTGGGTACGGGTGGTGACAAGAGTGGGTCTTTTAACATCTCTACAACTGTGTCACTGTTACTAGCCTCTATGGGTAGAGTAGTAGCAAAACATGGGAATAGAAGCATCACTTCTAACTCTGGCTCTACTGATGTACTCGAAGCTTTAGGTTTGAACTTAGACTTAAGCATAG
>JAKIUE010000068.1 GCA_021647715.1 Sulfurovum sp. | reverse complement strand
TTTTGGTTCCAACTAGGAGAATATGCTCACATAAAAGATGGTGTAGAAGTAGTGGCAAATGGAGACTTGCATCGTTTCTTTGCTGGAGACAAAACAGCAGGCGTTTATATGTCAGGATTCTATGTAGTGATGATGTTCGGATTGCCTGCTATGGCATATGCTATTTATCTAAACACTCCAAAAAATTCTCGTAAAAAAGTGGGTGCAATTTTGGCAGGTGTCGCATTTACCTCTTTTTTAACGGGCATTACTGAACCCCTAGAATTTTTATTTCTATTTGTTGCCCCGTTACTTTTTATACTTCATGCTCTTTTAACAGGTCTTGCTTTAGCCTCTGCTCAAATGCTAGACATTCATGCAGGATTTGGTTTCTCTGCGGGCTTTATTGACTATGTCATTAACTACAAGCTTGCTACGAACCCTCTACTTATCTTGCCTTTAGGTGCTGTTTTTTCATTGATTTACTTTATAAGTTCTTACTATGTAATAAAGATTTTTAAACTTAATATCTTTAAAGAAGATATTCTCACTTCATCAGAAAACATACATGGCGATACCCAAGCATTTATTGATGCACTTGGAGGGAAAGACAACATCGTACAAACAGATGCATGTATCACTAGATTACGTATGCATGTGAAAGATAGTGCACATCTCAAAGATGAGGCATTTATCTCTTTGGGTGCGAAAGGTGTGATACGTCCTAATAACGAGTCTATCCAAATCGTATTAGGTACACGTGCAGAAAGTGTGGCAGAGCAGATTAAAGCGCAACTATAAAATTTCCTTTTATCCTATCACATTTGAAAGATCTAAGTTTATTGTCGTACCTTTTTTTTCTTTACTTTGTATCTTTATTCCTATATTCAATTCATTGCATAATTTCTTAACAATATGCAATCCAATCCCAATCCCTCTATCTTGCTCTTTATAGTAACGTTCAAATACCTTAGAGGGGTGCTTAATACCTTTACCTGTATCTTTTACTAGTAGATTATTACCTTCTGAGACTATAGAGACTTCCCCATCTGCAATATTATATTTACCTGCATTACTTAATAAATTATCCATTACTCGTTTAAACGCATCCTTATTGGTTGTTAATGTAATCTCATCTATATTCATTTTATAGTTTACATCAGAATAAAGTATATTAAAATAACTCACCTGTTTTTCTACCATATTATTTAAAGAAAAATCTTGAGACTGTGCAGGTACTCCTTTAAGAAAAACTCGTAAATTATCTTGTAAAGAAAGTATACTTTGAATGTTGTTTTCAAGTCTTTTTATTTTAGGGTTATCTCCTATTTCTCTTTTGAAAATTTTAAGGTTTATAAGCATAGAACTTATGGGTGTATTAAAATCATGCAAAATGTCTTTTACAAATTCTTCATTCACACGTAATGCCTTCTGAAGTGGTAAAAGGGCATAAATAGCAAATAAGAAAGATACTAAGGCTGCTAAAATAGAGTAGAGTAGAAATTTTCTCAATACTTTCTTCTCTAATCTTTCTACTCTTTGGAAAAACCTTTTTTGAGCGTATGTTATTTTCAGAAGATCTTTTCCTGAATTAGGTACTTTGAAATAGCTGTAAAAATCTCCATCTTTATAGAGTATATTTACTTCTTTATTTTCTTGTTCTTTTACAAAATCTGTCTTAAAATATTTACACTTTTTACTATATGCACAAAGTTGCATTTTTGTCTGTATTTTTTCATCCATTTCAACTTTTTTGATCTGATATTCATTCCAAAAATTAATGGCCAATAAAATCTCCAAAAGTATTAAGAATATTAAAAAACTTTTGAGAAAAGATTCTATCTCATACGTTTTCAATCATGTACCCTTGAGCACGTATATTTTTTATTTCTATGCCAAGTTTATTTTTTAATTTTGCGAGATTCACACGCAACGCATTAGGGCTAGGCTGCTCAAGAAAATCCATAAGGGTATAACTATCTACTATTTTATTTTGTTCTACCATAAGGGTATGAAAAATATTATGTTGTACTTCCCCTAGACCAATAGTGTGCCCATCTTTTTTTAATTCTCTTGTAAGTGGGTTATATATAATATTATTCAAATAAATGATATTATCATCTTTTTGATATTTACGCTTTATTCGTATTACCAATTCCTCAGGGTCAAATGGCTTTTTAATATAATCATCTGCTCCAATTTCAAATCCTTTTGAAATGGAGTTAATATCTGTTAATGCCGTGATATATATAGCAGGTGTTTTATCTCCTGACTCTTTTAAGGAAGTCAAAATATCAAATCCATTAATATCAGGTACATTTACATCTAATATATATAAATCATACTTTTTTTTATACGTCATATCAAATACATCTGGACCTCTATGTACAGTATCTACACTATAGTCTTCAAGTTCGAGAAACTCTTTAAGGCTCTCACATAATATACGATCGTCTTCTAATAATAATATTTTCATCATAATACAGTATACAAGAAGTAATATTAAGGAAATATTACTTCTTTACTTCATTTCCTTTTATCATTTTTATTTTTGGGCATCTTCATCACAATAAAAAATGCTATTAATATCACTCCATAGGCTACATAATAATAAATATTGTCACTTTTAGGCATTAATGTACCTCCATTATAACATCTTTACTTTTTACCACTCCATACATCGTGTCAATATCTCTTACATCACTTTCATCTGAAATAATAATAGGTGTTATAATATCTTTTGCATGCTCTCGTATATAATTTAAATCTACACGAATAATATCATCACCAGATTTAACTGAATCTCCTTCTTGTACAAGACGTTCAAACCCTTTGCCTTCTAAGGAGACGGTATCAAGACCAATATGCACCATGACCTCTAAGTCTTTTTTACTTTTGATTGAGTATGCATGATTGGTTGAAAATATTTTACTCACAACGCCATCTATAGGTGCAGAAAATATATTTGAGACAGGAATAATAGCCACACCATCTCCTGCCATTTTTTGAGAGAACACTTCATCATCTACACTTTCTAGTGTAATGACCTGTCCATCTACTGGTGATTTAACTTCTCTTACTTTTCGTTTTAAAAATCCAAACACTTCATCTACCTTTTATACTTTTCTATACCATTAACTATGCTTGTCATGATACTGAAACTTTCATCAAATATAACTATATCTGCATCATACCCTTCTTTTAAAACCCCTTTTTTTATACCCAATTTTTGTGCAGGTGTACTTGTGACTGCTTTTACTATCTCAACTATATTCATAGATGTATGCTTTTTCATATTATTTAACGCTTCATTCATTTGAAGTACAGACCCTGCTAAAGTGCCATCTTCTAATACTGCTTTCCCTTCTGAGACTTCCACATTTCGTCCACCTAAATCATAACTACCGCACTTCATGCACCCTGCCCTCATAGCATCTGTTATAAGTATGAGTTTGTCTTTTTTATTTTTCTGAACCAGTTCAAGCACAGAGGAGTGTGTGTGCACAAGGTCTGCTATGATGTCGCAAGTGACATCTGAATCAAAGACAGCTCCTACTATACCTGGTTTTCTATGGTGATATGGGTTCATAGCGTTAAATAGGTGTGTAGCATGTGAAACACCCCAAGTAAAACTCTCTTTACTCTCTTTATAAGTAGCATCTGAATGCCCTATACTCATAAGTACATGAGGGTACTTTTTTGTTATAAATTTAATAAAATCTTTACTATTTTCAACTTCTGGTGCAAGTGTAATCATCTTTACAATATCCATATAGTTTTCAATAAGAGTAAAGTTTGGAGACTGTATGTGGGTTTTATCTTGTGCTCCGTGTTTGTCACTATTTATAAATGGACCTTCAAGATGCACTCCCAATATACTAGCTCCCGTCACAGATGTATGAAATTTTTGTACACAGTGTAAAGCATTGTCAATCTCTTTAGGTGACATTGTCATGGTTGTTGCCAAAAATGATGTCGTCCCTGTTTTTATAATAGCAGTAGAGAGTGTTTCTAATGCTTCAAAGCTTGCATCCATGACATCTGCACCGCCTGAACCATGTATATGAATATCAATAAATCCTGCACTTACATAATTGTTTTTAGCATCTATTACTTCTAAGATATTCTCATCTAGTCTGTCATTTATTTTTACAATTTTATTGTCAAAGTAAAGTATTTTACCTTCTATGATTTCATCACCGACAATCAGTTTTGCGTTTATGATACATTTCATTGTCATTACTTAAGCATGAGATGTGTTTTGTAATGTATCTTTAAGTACTCGTTTCAAAATTTTACCCGTTGCATTTTTTGGTAGTTCTCCAATAATATGAATTTGTTTTGGTATTTTATAATTTGCAAGATGCTCTTTCATATATTTTTTCAAAGCCACTTCGTCTAAGGTAGTGACGTCTTCTTCTAGCTCTATGTAAACTATAGGTATCTCTCCACTTTTTTCATCAACTATACCAATCACTGCAGATACGCAAACACCTTCAAATACATCAACCACTTCCTCTATCTCGCGTGGGTAAATATTAATACCTTTTGAGATAATAAGATCTTTTTTTCTATCTACAATAAATAAAAAACCTTCATCATCCATATAACCAACATCACCCGTGAGTAGCCAATCATTGACTATAGTCTTCGCTGTGGCTTCAGGTAAATTAAGATACCCCTGCATGACGTTATCACCTTTAACAATAATATCCCCCACACCTCCTCTTGGTAGTTCATTCATATCTTCATCTACTATTTTCATTTCATAGCCATAAAGTGCCGTACCCACTGAACCTGCTTTTTGTTTTTTAAAAGTATTCATACACACAGCAGGACTTGCCTCACTTAAACCATACCCCTCAAGTAAAGTAGCCCTCTTAAACTTCTTTGCCATAGCATCAAGTGTTTTTGGCTGTAATGCCGCTGCTCCAGATATAAAGGCTCTTACACTATTAAACCACATAAAATACCAGGGTAGTTTTGCTTTAGCCAATGCATTATAGACATCTGGTATACCAAAGAAAAGTGTCACGCGTTTTGTAAGTGTTTGTTTGAAAATATTTGAAAAGGGCTGTATAGATTTTATAATAACGATACTCCCCCCAGCATATAAAGGAAGCATCACACCTATAGAAAAAGTAAAAGAGTGAAACATCGGTAGAAATACGATGGCTCTGTCTCTTGGTTTTACGTTAATGGTTCTTCTTCCTGAATCTGCATTTGAAAGGATATTTTTATAAGTAAGTACCGCACCTTTTGGTTTACCTGTAGTCCCAGAAGTATAAATGAGTACCGCTATATCATCTAACGCTTTTTCAACCACATCTATTGTACCTGTCACCTGCATTACTTCATTAAATTTTGTTTGCTGCGTTTCTTTTATGCCACGCTCAACTTCACCTTCCCATATTATGTGTTTACACAAAGTAGAAGCAAAACTAGCATCAACAACCTTTTTATGTATCATCGATGCTATTAAAAATGTACTTTCACTATTTTCCAATATATAGTTCAGTTCTTCTTCTTTTAAAAAAGTATTCACAGGAACAAGTACCGCCCCTAGTTTAGCTACAGCAAAAATACTATAGATAAACTCTGGAGAATTACGTAAAAAGAGTGCAACCTTATCGCCCTCTTTTACACCTTTATCACTCAAATATTTAGCAAGTTTATCGGTATTTTCTAAAATCTCTCCATACGTAATTTTTGTATCATCTATGAGAAGTGCTACTTTATTTTTACGTTTTTTTCCTTGATGCTCTATAAGTTCGTAGAAATTATTAAACTGGTAATGCATATTAAAACTCGTACGCTACGCCTATAGTAGTGAGGAATGCACCACCTCCACCAAAACTACCACCCTTTGCTAAAATAGGATTAACAGTGTTCACTCCTGGAGACAAAGAAACACCTTCTTTTGCCGTATGTAAAAGTGCTGCACCCCAAGAAAGATTTTGGGTTTGCTGGTAGCGAAACCCCATCGAAAATATTTTAGCATCACCATCAGGAAGTTCAAACCCTAACGTCTCTAGAGGTACGGGTGTTTCATCTAAGGCAAATCCTAACATCATAGTAAGTTTATTCTCCATGACTATCGTTGCCCCGAACCTAAAGGTATTTGTATCTTTCCAATTTTTAGTGGTTATAGGTAAATTTGTGTTGGTAAACTCTAACTTTTTGTACGTTGACCAATACGTCTTTTCATACACAGCTTCTAACGTAAAAGTGTTGTTCCATGTTTTAGAAACAGCTACGTTGAGTGTAGCAGGTAAAGGGATTGAGACACCTGCATCTCCTGTGATTGTTGTTCCAGTAGGAGAACCTACTGGGTACGTAATAGTTGCCGTTCCTTCTTCTTGAAGATCTATATTAGACCTGTACGTTGCAGCAAGATTGATATCTGATGTTGGTTTATATGTTAAAGCAAGGTTATATCCAAACTCAACCGTGTCACCTTCCATATTGACCTTTAGAGGACTTCCAAGACCTGATGCATCATTTTTTACTACCCCCTCACTGTAAATAAATCGTGCACCTGCAGCAATAGACAAGTTATCCATTATCTTGTAGGCAACAGAAGGGTTAAGCTCTATAATTTTCAAAGTAAATTCTTCTGCAAATGCTTTTTGATATGGTGTTTTCCATTGTTTGGTAGAGCCTCCAGGAACCGTCAAAGAAACACCCCATCTAAAATCTCTTATGGGTGCAGACACATAATGAAAAGCTGGTATAACACTCGTTTCTGCTTCAGATTCACCAGAAGCTGCACCCAAGGAGTAGGTAATTTTAGGAGCACGTATCAAAGTAGCTGCACCCTCTACATATTGTTTTTCATCCATAAATACCATATTGGCAGGATTATAATACGCAGTATCTGCACCTTTTGTCTCTGCAATATATGCTGCACTTAAAGCCATAGAGTTAAGTGATTGCTGTGGTATTTTATACCCCCCTGCCATGACCATTGCCGATGTAACTACACTAAGTGCAAAACCTTTTGCTAATCTTTCCATCATTTCTCCTCCTATTTTAAATTACTCTTGCGTAAAAGCATACAATGCTTTAATCTCCTCTGGCCAAATTGATTCATCTATCGTCTCAAGCACAAGCGGAATGTCATCCATGCGACTGTCTGTCATAATAAAACGAAAAGTATCCCAACCTAACTCACCCTGCCCTAAAGAGTGATGCCTATCAACACGAGAACCTAGCTTAGGTTTAGAGTCATTTATATGCATACCCATCAGATATTCAAACCCTACTATTTTTTCAAATGCATCCATAGTCTCATCATATGCTTCTTTACTTCTAAGGTCATAGCCACCCGTAAATGTATGACAAGTATCTAGACAAATACCTACACGTGATTTATCTTCAACTTTGTTTATAATATGAGCCAAATGTTCAAACTTGTAGCCTAAGTTACTGCCTTGTCCCGCAGTGTTTTCTATGACTAACTTTACATTAGAGTCTTTTGTTGCATCAATGGCTCTGTTTAATGATTCAGATATCACATCTAGACATTCTAACTCTGCTTGCATTATTTTGTCTGCATACGCTGGGTCTTTTTTAGGGACTTTTACAAGATGTGAACCAGGATGAAAATTAAGTCTGTCAAGCCCAAGAATACGACAGCGCTCCAATTCATCAACAAAAGCTTCTCTAGATTTTTCAAGTTTTTCAACTTCTGGATGACCAAGATTTATGAGGTAAGAGTCATGAGGAAGTATATGTTTAGGCAAGATACCTGAATCTTCTAGGTTTTTATGAAAAGCATCTATTGTTTTTGTCTCCAAAGGTTTAGCCACCCACTGTCTTTGGTTTTTCGTAAAAAGTGCAAATGCTTTTGCCCCAATAGCCATAGCATTTAGTGGTGCATTATCTACTCCCCCACTTGCACTGACATGTGCGCCTACAAATTTTGACATCAATTTAACCTTTTTACTTTTATTAATATATTATTAAGTGTATCATGAAATTTGATTTGCTTATTTAAAACACTATAGGTTATGTTATATTTATTAGGCTCTGAAATTTTCTGAGTAAAGCCGTTACTTTTTTTCATCAATGTTTTTGCATTAAAGATTGATTTTCCCCTAAAAATATTCTCAATAATATTATCAGGATATGTTTGACTTAACACCTTATTATTAAATTGTTTTTTATGCATGCATGATAAAAATCCCATACAAACATTTTGGGATGAAATTTCCAAACTCATAAGTGCTTTTCCACTCCCATAAATTTCTACTTTTATTTCATCCTTATTTTCATACATAAATCCCAGGTCTGCATACTTTAAAGTTGGGGTTTTAAAAACAATAAAGACACTTTCTTGTTTCTTATATTCCTTATTGGTACAGCTGTTAAGCAACATAAGTGAAAAAAGCATCAACATAAAACTTTTATACGATATCATTTTATTTATTTCCTTGAGATTTTAAGAAATTATACTCTATTTTAAGAGTGATTTAAGCACCCTATGAGTAAAATTGCGTCCACAAGTTGCAAATGGCCCCTTCGTCTAGCGGTTAGGATCCATGGTTTTCATCCATGTTACAGGAGTTCAATTCTCCTAGGGGTCACCACTTTTCAACTTGTACCTTAAAAATGTTGGCCCCTTCGTCTAGCGGTTAGGATCCATGGTTTTCATCCATGTTACAGGAGTTCAATTCTCCTAGGGGTCACCAACTTATTATTTTCTTCAAAATTCATTTACAATCATCATAAATTTTACTATAATACATAAAAAAAAGAGTTCACTTATGATTCGTATATTTTATGTCACCTTACTTCTAGTCTTGCCAATGAACCTCATCGCCTCATCTCCTTACGCAGAAAAACTAATCGCTTCATCCTCTTACACCGTAAACCTAGCCTTTTTTAAGGATAAAGAAAAGGTTGAGGAGGCATTATCAAAAGTCCCACCTGCATTACGCAAGACGATTATTATTGAAGATGTAAATAATAGCTATACTGTTAAAACACTCACTATTAAAAATGAAGCCTTATTGACAAAGCTTTTACCTGCATACCAAAAAGTTTTCCCTGATGCCTTCATAGATATAGTTATTAATGCAAATAAAACTAAAGAAAATATAAAAGAAAAATCTGATGATTTACATAATGCGCTACAGGATAAAATGATGCTATATCTCTGTCCTGAAGCCAAAGACAAAAAAACTAGAAAATTTCTTATTGAAGTGGCTTTTGGTAAAAAAACTGCAAATTACTCTCCCATTTTAGGTAAAGTACCTCCACTCACTACTCTGTATAGAGTAGAAGACAATAAATTATTTTTATTCCAAAAAGGATTATTTAACCCTAAGGTCTATAGTCTATTAGAAGAAAAAACACCTACATATTTTCTTATAACTTCTTGGGTTAATGGGAAAAAAGTGAAAACACTACGTTACTATTTTAATGTTGATGATGCAAAAGCATATCTAGATTCTTATTAGTAATATAAAAAAGATTGGTGGAGAATAACGGGATCGAACCGTCGACCTCTTCGCTGCCAGCGAAGCGCTCTCCCAGCTGAGCTAATTCCCCAAAAATAGACTAACTAAAGCAGTTAGGCTAATACGTTATGAGCGTTCAGTTACTTCTAAGAGATGGTAACCAAATTGTGTTTGCACAGGGCCATGTACTACACCTACCTCATCATTAAATACCACTTTGTCAAACTCTGGTACCATCTGACCTTGACCAAATGTACCTAGTTCACCACCATTTGCTCCTGATGGACAGGTAGAGTTCTCACGTGCAGCTTGTTCGAAGGTGATTTCTCCTGCATTGATTTGCTCTTTAAGTGCTTGACACTTTGCCTC
>JAKIUE010000067.1 GCA_021647715.1 Sulfurovum sp. | reverse complement strand
TCGTTTAGCTGTGGGTTATGATGCAAATGCTCATGTGCTTTTTGATGCTCACCAGAACCATCATGTTCATGGCTATGCCCTTCATCTGCATGTGAGTGAAATGTTTTTCCTCCATCATGACTATGCTCGCCTGCTTCTTCTAATACACCTTGTCCACCTAACTCTTTGCCTCTTATACTACACCCACAATCTGTACACATATCTATCCTTTATCCTATTAATATATTTGTTCCAACCACAAGAGAGATAACTCCTGCTGTAGCAAACGCTCTTCTTACATTTGTAAGGTTTCCTAAAAAGTTTTGGTTGATGTAAAGCATGACCATACCAAACGCTCCAAACACTAACATCACACCCACAGTAAAGGCTGCGACCAAAGAAAAATCTACTGCCCCACCTTGCACTGCACCAAGAGTGATAAGCATACCTCTAACCCCTCCAGCTCCCATAAGAAGCCCAAGCGTCAGCGATGAAGTCTTTGCCACTGTATCGTCATGGTGTTCATGCGACTTACCAAACCAAATATGTATATGTTCTTTGCCCTCATGTATATGCTTACGCAGTTGTATACGATTCATTGCTACCATGCTAAGCAAATAGACACCCATAACTATAATCACTGATGCAGAAATGATGTCTCCATAAGCCAAGAGCTCTTCTGAGAGTGCCACACTTTCCAATACTTTTGCAAACACAAAAAGACTCAACCCATGCCCAACAGCAAAAAGTGAAGTAATAAGCAGTGTTTTACGCTTATTTTTTCCTATGGAAAAATCAGCGATGGCAGTGAGATGGTCAGGACCAAAGGCATGAAGTATACCGTACCAAAAAATAAAAAGTAATGATAATTCCATAGTCTTATTCCTTTGTATTGAACATATATTCACCATAATAGTCCCTTATTATTAAGTGTGCATTAAAAAATTACTTTCTACTCTATTTTAAGGACTAAAGTTTATAATAGTGCATGAAATGTATCTATTGTGAACACCCTTATACCTACTTACTTGCAGATAACCAATGTAAATGTGGAAAATGTAAAAGAAAGTTTAGCCTCCGTAAGATAGAAAGAGAAAAAAAACTCTATTCTCTCTTTAGCGAAGGAGTGAATGCCTCAGGAGCATCAAAACAGACGGGTATGCATTTTGCTACTGTACAAAAGCGTTATGACAAGTTTCGTCGTAACCTTGCACTCTATGCAGATGAATTATATCAATTGAACTCCCATAGAGTCACAGGCTATGATGAGTACCTTTACCTTCCAAAAAGTCTAAAGGTTGAAAGAAACATCGATAAACTCCAACACTTTCTTACCATGAGTTATGATAATACCGTCTATAACATTATGTTGCCCAAGACCAAGCGTTCAGTACTGCTAACAGATAATGAACAAGAAGATAAACTCCTCCTAAAATACCTCAAATTTAACAAAGTTGCAAAACTAAGTAAAGCTCAAAGTACGATTACAGAATTTTGGGACTATTTTGAAAATTTTATCTGTCAATATAAAGGGGTAAGTGATGAGCAGTTTATCTATTATCTCAAAGAAGCAGAATGGAGATTTAACACTACCCAAAAATAAACGAATGAATATTCATTTTATTGATACAAATCAATCTTTTGTATTTTGAAAATTAATACAATATACTTATAAATATTATAAATATATTTTATGTATTAAAGGAAGATTGATGAAAACTGAAATATCAAGACGTCGTTTTCTCCAAGGCAGTGCTGCTTTAACTGTAGTTGCTGTCTCTGGTGCTGCTACTGCACTTATTGAGAAAGAAGAACATGACAAAGTAGCCTCATTTGGACTAAGAAAAACCCAGTGGAGTGATAAACTTACAGAGGTACCTACATTATGTGAAATGTGTGTCAACAAATGTGCAGCCATCGCACGTGTAGAAGATGGTGTTATAACCAAACTCAACCCTAACCCCCTCTTTCCAAAATCACGTAATATGTTATGTGCCAGAGGAAATGCAGGTATACAAGCTCTGGAAGACCCAGATAGACTCAAATACCCACTCATTCGTGTAGGCAAACGTGGAGAAGGTAAATTTAAGCGTGTCACATGGGATGAAGCTTATGAACACATCAAAAACAAAATGGTCAAAATACTCGATGAAGAAAAAGACAACCGTTCTACCATAGGATATTGTGCAGGTGAAGGGATGGCAGAACATACCTATGTCTCTTTTATGCAAGATAAAATAGGTTCGTCTAACTTTGTAAACCATGCAACAATTTGCCTTACCACTACCATAGCAGGATATACACTTACTCTAGGAGGCTATGGACAGGCTGATTTAGAAAATGCAGAGTACGTCATCATGGCAGGGGCAAACCGTGCAGAAGCCATCGTGACACCTGACACTATGGATATGTTTAAACGTACCAAAGGCAGAGGGGCAAAACTTGTAGTCATTGATCCACGCTTTACGAACACAGCTTCTCATGCAGATAAATGGCTACCTATAGAAGTGGGGACGGATTTGGCATTTGTTTTGGCACTGACACATGTAGCCATAAGTGAAGGACTATACAACAAAAAATTTACCCAAGAGAATATGAGTGATTTTGAAGCCTACAAAAAACATATACTAGACAAAAACTATACGCCAGAATGGGCAGAGAAGATTACAGGTATTAAAGCAAACGAGATACGTGAAGTAGCGCGTGACTTTATGGCACATGCACCACGTTCTATCTACTATCAAGGTAGAAGAACAGCATGGAGTTTCCAAGACTTTCAAGTAAGACGTGCCCAAGCTATCTTTACAGCAATGGGAGGAGGAGTCGATAAAAAAGGTGGCATACTCTTTGGTAAGAAACTTGAGCTTGGAAAACATGAAATTCCTTCACCAAGTTATTTCAATGCTGAACCACGCATAGAAAAAGATAAAGCTGCTGTAGTAGGCACAAGCGGTTCTTGGATAGCATGGAGAAACACCATTATAGATGGCACAGCACCCTACCCTGTACGTGCATTCTTTGCCTACAAACAAAACCCAATGCTCTCTGTACCAAATACTAGCAAAACAAGACAGATGCTAGAAAAAATGGATTTGGTCGTGGTCATCGATACCATGCCAAGTGATACGGTGATGATGGCAGATGTTGTACTTCCTGAGTCACATTACTTAGAGCGTGAAGACCCTGTCAAGACTTTTGGTGGGTCTGAGCCTTCCATTGCACTTCGAAAAAAAGTAGTAGATGCCAAGTATGATACAAAACCTGTCATAGAGATGATGCGTGAACTGGGAGAAAAACTCGCCAAACCACTCTTTGAAATATCTAAAAAATATGATGAAGAGCTTCAAGAACTTATAGAAGATGCACAAGATGAGGGAGGAGAAGAAAAAGTATATAAACAAGAAGGGTATGACCTCGCTGAAGGCTATAAACACTCTCAAGAGACTATCAACCATCATATGGTTACTTCAGTCTACGGAGAAGAAGCTTGGAAAACCCTTCGTGAAAAAGGTATTTTTTATCCTGATATGGATAAATATTTCAAAAAGAAATCTGTCAATACCTACCAATACTACCCTGAACACAAGAAGAGCTATTCAGTCATCAAAGGTGAACTGGATGTAGAACCCTATCATGATACTTGTGTAGATACTAAAGAGATAGGTGTACTTAAAAAAGAGTTTAGGACTGCCACATCTAAAATAGCCTGTGCACTCTATAACCTAGAGAAGAAAAAAGGTGTAGATGCCATGCCAACATGGAGAGAAGAGCTTTATACTCCTACCCCACAAGGACGCTTTAGGTTCATCACTGGACGTCACGGACAATTCACACAAAGTGGTACAAGCAACAATGCCCTACTTTTAGACCTAATGGATGAGAATTATTTGTGGATAAACAAACGTGTAGCCCAAGAAAAAGGAATCAATTTTGGTGATAACATAGAAGTAAAAAGTAGCATAGGTGCCATACAAATAAAAGCCTATCCTACAGAAAAGATAGGACCTAATGTTGTCTTTTTTATCCATGGATTTGGTGCAGAATCGAGCGAACTCACTCTTGCACACCATAAAGGGGCAAATGACAATATGATTATAGAAGATCACTATGAAAAATCTTTTGGTTCAGCAGCAATGCATGAGACCATAGTAGACATAAGGAGAGTATAATGGCACGATATGGAATGGCACTTGATTACAAAAGTTGTATCAATTGCAAGGCATGTGAAAGTGCTTGTAAAGAAGAAAATGGCATCTTGCTGGGTGCGGACAAACACCGTATTTGGGTAGGTGTACCAGAGATGGAGGGCATCTTCCCCAATCTAAGTATCGGTTCTAGCAGTTATGCGCCTAGCCAGTGTCAGCAGTGTGACAATGCACCTTGTCAGGAGGTCTGTCCTACCAATGCAACCTACTATGACGACAATGGCGTAGTAAGAGTTAACCCTGAACAGTGTATCTTATGTACCTACTGTATGCAGGCATGCCCTTATGATGCACGATACATTGATGACAGAACCATGACAGTAGACAAATGTAACTTCTGTTCAGACACAAGGCTTATCAATGGTGAGACTACCACAGCTTGTCAGGCAACATGTCCTACCAAAGTACGTATATTTGGTGATTTAGATGACCCGAACAGTGAAATCTCACAAGTGCTTAGAGATAGAGAACACTACTCTTTGAAAACACATCTTGGTACTAAACCAAAATTATACTACCTAACATAAGGAAGAGAAGATGAATTTAAATAACATATTACCTTACAAAAAGCAGACACTAAAATCTTTTTTTAGTTTCGAATTCACCACAGCAAACGTAGTGATGTTCTTGGTCTCCATAGCCCTTGTTACAGCCATGTTCTATGGTATAGGTGTCTATCTAGCAGAGGGTCATCATGCTTATGGTGTGACTAGAGACCATGCATGGGGACTGCTCATTGCGATGTATGTCTTTTTTGTAGTATCCAGTACGGGGCTTTGTATCATGTCTTCTATAGGGCATGTCTTTAACATTGAAGCATTTAAAATCATAGGTAAACGTGCCATAGTTGGTGCTATTATTATGATATTGGTTGGTTTTTCTGTCATTGCATTTGAGATAGGGCACCCTGTGCGTATGGTGATTTACAACATACTCACCCCTGGACTCACCTCAGCGATTTGGTGGATGGGAACACTCTATGGGATGTACCTCTTTTTTATTATATTAGAGTTTTTCTTTCTAAATAATAATAATCACAAATACTCAACCATCTTTGGGCTAGCAGGATTGGTGGTTGGGCTTGCTGCACACTCTAACTTAGGAGCAGTCTTTGGATTTTTAGTAGCACGTCCTTTTGCAAATGGACCATTCTTTCCTCTTTACTTTATCTTGTCTGCCATGGTGACAGGTTCGTACCTACTTTTCTTAATGTACGGATGGAGATACAAAATGAAATTTCCTCCAGAAGTAGAAACCTTTCTTTATACGCTAGCTAAGGTATTAGGGCTTCTTTTGGCTGTACTTATTTTCTTTGAAATTTGGAGAATGCTTACTGCTATTTATGGAAACATGCCAGAACGTGCTGATGTTGCAATGCATACCCTTACTTCTGCAAACTTCCTTGTAGGGGAAGTACTTTTGGGTATGCTTATTCCTTTTGCTATTATCATCTATAGTAAAGGAAAAGCAGCTAAAGCACTTGTCTATGCTTCTATCACAGGAATGGTAGGTATCTTTTGGATGCGTTATGATCTCGTACATGATACACAACTCGCACACATGATGCCACTTAAAATAAAAGAATACGCAGTCACGACACCCTTTGTAGAATACACGCCTACTTTAGTAGAATGGATGATTTCTCTTGGTGCATTGGGTCTCGCAGTGATGATGTACTATGCTGCAGATAAGTTTTTTGACCTTGACCATAAGAGTGAAGAGTCACACTAAATTTTAGCTTCCATGCACTACACCAATACAACCCCTTGTATTCTATTTCATTCTAATAGAATACAAGGTTATCTCGACATTATTGCAGATACCAAAAATGTACCATATGTTTCCATTTTTTCAAAAAATAAAGCATAATCACTTTGCTTTTAGAATAAATACCATATAGTAGAGTAAGTAAAAATATTATAGCGATGGAGAACCACTCATGGATAAAAAGAAACCCGAGGAAGAAGAAGATATACAAATCATAAGAGCCACTAATTTTGGGTATATTCCTAGTATTATTTTTCTTGTTTTCATGGCTTTTGTTATTTATATTGCAGTGACAAAATAAGGAAAATGATGAAATTTCCTGTAAGAACCTACCTAGAGAAAGGTAAAACATATTACTTCTGTACTTGTGGAAACTCTGCAGATGGTGTGTTGTGTGATGGTAGCCACAAAGGTACAGACTATGAACCAAAAGAGTTCATCGCTACCCGTCAAGCTGAAATGCATTTATGTTTATGTAAGAAAAGTACCTGTACCCCATACTGTGATGGAGCCCATGCAAAAAGAGAGCAATTAGATTTGGATTTTTTATTGGACTAAGACTAGTTCCAAAAGTCCTTCACATCTTCTTTTTTAAACTCATACCCTAGTACATCACAAAGTATCTCCGGTGAGAATGACTTGTTCTTACTTAAATTTTCACTAAAGTGAGTTTCTTCAAAATCAAATTGTTTAGCATTTTGAGTATATATCTCTTTTTTTGTTGTCTGTTTAGGTGCTACGACATTAAATATTTTGTCTTTAACACGCGTTTCTATCACACGTTCTATAATGCCTACTACATCATCACGGTGTACGTAGTTTGTTACACCATCATCTACTGTTTTACCTGCGGTATACTTGCCTGCTATTCTATCGTATCCCATGAGACCCCCAAGTCTCAATATCACAGTATCTGGGTATTTTATCTTTGCCAACTCTTCTGCTTCTTTAATGAGTTCATTGTCATCATAAAAAGAAGTAGAACTTAAAAATATCATCTGAGTATCAAGTACTTCATTTAACGATACAGAAAAATATGCATCTTCTATGACATCTAAATACTCATCAGAAGGTGGTATAGCAATGATAAGTGCATCACAAGCATAAAATCCTACCAAAGTATCCATATTAATATCACGAGAGAGGCAGTTTACTTCATCTCCTGCTAATTCTAGTTTTTCTTTTAGAGCATTACCTACCCAACCACAACCTAATATCGCTATCTTTTTTTTCTTTTTAGTCATTTTTTTCTTTCATTTTATCTATATTTGCAAATACTTGTCCAAGTGCTATACCCCCATCATTAGGAGGAAACAAGTTAGGTACTTGTGCATGAGGGAATTTATCCAAGAGTAGCTTTAAAAGCACTCTATTTTGAAATACACCCCCACTACATAATAGAGGAAGGTTTCGATACTTCTCATAAACTACTGCAATCATCTCTACTAAGGTATGAAAAAACTTTGAGACTGCCACAGTTGCATCTGACTCTTCTAATAGTGCTTTAATCATGGGTAGTACATCTATAATGCCATCATCATAGCCGAAGCTATAGTGCCCTGCTACAGAAGTATCATACAGCTCTTCTAGTAACATACCACTCTCTCCCTCGAAGCTCATCACGTGACAGACACCTAGCAGTGAAGCCACTGCATCAAACAGACGACCTACAGAAGAGCTTAGAGGAGCATTGAGTCCTTTTTGCCATGAGAGATAGTAGGTTCGCAGTTCTACATCAGTAAAGGCTTGTATGGTTGGGTTATCTAGTCTTATAGCCTCTTCACCATAGAGGTCAAAAAGTAGGCTTAGTGCCACACGCTTTGGCTCTTTTATGGCTTTGGCACCGCCTAGGAGTTTGAAATAGTTTAGATGTGCTACTCTCTCGTAACCATCATAATCACAGACTAAAAATTCTCCACCCCACAAGTGCCCATCATCTCCATACCCAGTTCCATCAAATGCTACACCTAAGACCTTACCTCTAAGCTGCTTCTCTGCCATCACTCCTAATATATGTGCATAATGGTGTTGTACCTCACGTAGGAGCAATCCCTTGTGGTTGCCCTTGGCATATTTACTTGACTCATACTGTGGATGCTTGTCATGTGTAATGATTTGTGGTTTAAAATCATAAATACGCTTGAGTGTCTCAATATTTTTCTCATAATACTCCACAGACCCAATACTATTTAAGTCTCCTATATGAGGAGAAAGTATCACTTGGTCATCAAATCCTATGGCTATGGTACTTTTTTGGTTCGCACCCAATGCTAAAACATTGTCTTTTAAAGCAAAAGGTAGCTTTACACTCACAGGTGCATAACCTCTGGCACGTCTTAGCATAATATGTTTCTCTTTTACTACCATCAGTACCGAGTCATCACAACCATTGACTATCAATCTGTCATGTTCCAATACATAGTCATATACACCTTGCAATTTTTCTAACTCTTCTAAATTCATACAGATAGGTTCATCTGTAACATTGGCAGACGTAGCGATGAGAGGACGTTGTAGTTTATCTAGGAGTAAAAGATGTAATGGCGTGTAAGGTAAAAATAGTCCTATTCTTGATATATTTGGTGCAACCTGTAGGGGTAGCCCCATGTGGCTACCCTTTGACTGCAACAAAACAATCGGACGCTCTTTAGAAGACAACAACTTTTCTTCATATGAATTAATATCACCAAGTTCTCGTGCCATCTCCATATCCCTCACCATCACTGCAAAAGGCTTGGTAGGTCGATGTTTTCGTTCTCTTAATTTAGAAATAGCTTCAACATTCGTTGCATCGCACATGAGGTGGTATCCTCCTACCCCTTTGACTGCTATGATGTTTCCCTCTAGTAGAAGTTTTACCGTTTCATCAATGGGTGTCGGGGTGGGGACACCCCGACCTACAAGTTGTAACTTTGGTCCACACTCCCAGCATCCAATCGGTTGCGCATGGTATCGTCTGTCTAGGGGGTTGGTATACTCTGCTTCACACGCTTCACACATCTTGAAAAACTTCATAGAAGTATTGGCTCTATCATAAGGCAAATCATAAATGATAGAGTAACGCACTCCACAGTAGGTACAGGTAATAAAAGGATATTTGTAACGACGATTGTTAGGGTCAAAGAGTTCTTTTTCGCATGCACTACAGATACTAACATCAGGGGGAATATTGACCGTCACTTCTCCTGCTTCTTGCGTCTCAATAATCTGAAAATCTTCAAAAGCCTGATAGGTCACCTCTTCATGTGCTATAGTATCAATAGATGCTAAAGGTGGAGATTCATACTCTATGGCTATGAGGAATTGTCTAAGTGTTAAGGTATCAGTATTAAGGAGTATTTCAACCCCTTGGCTGTTGTTACTCACCGTACCAGTGACAAGGTACCTCTGAGCTAAAGCATAGATAAAAGGTCGAAAGCCCACCCCTTGGACTGTACCTGTAACGTTTACTCTATAAGTACAAAGCTCCATGTACCGCATTCTCCTTGCCTATAGGGAAATTTTTATTCATCATAGGCTTGTATTGTCCTACTGTTCTTTGTATTCTACCATAGAGTGACTGATTGGCGAAGGTTTCACCTGTGAGCACCACGTTGCGTGTGCCTACTTTGTCTGCGAGTTGTGGGACTATCTCACCTATGTAGTCTCCAAAAGACTCATAGATGCTGTAACACATAAAGTTGTTCTCCACATCACCTAGCTGATAGGACATGATAGAGGTTAAAAAGGCATAATTATCAAAACGGTTATCTTTTACTCTCGTGTCTATTTGTAGTCCACCCTTTCCTAAGAAGCTAAGTGCCTCAGCAGAGATACCCTCAAAACTCTCATCTTCAAGCCCTAATGTAATGGCAGTGACCTCAAAAATATCCATATTCCCTTTGAGATTATCCAGCCGCTCCCATACTTCTGGATAGGCTTTTTTATAGTTCTCTACTAATCTGTCTGAGCCCTCTCTAAGTGTACGTATCTTCTCCCAAAGATTATCTGACTCAAACGGTATGGCAGGCACTGCATTAATGACTGTTTTGCCATTGTAGTAGAGAAAATTAAGTG
>JAKIUE010000066.1 GCA_021647715.1 Sulfurovum sp. | reverse complement strand
TCAAAACATTTGACACAGTCCCAAACACCTGTACCTTGTTCAGCAGTAATTTTGAGTCGTTCATCTCCTGCTTCATCACGTGTGTCTACGGTAAATCGGTAGGCTGCATTAAGTGCAGCTGGCCCTAGGAAATCTGGGTTTACTTCAAGTGCAGGACAGGAGTAATGACACGCACCACACTGAATACAAAGATCAGAATCTAAAAAGTTGTCAAACTCAGCCATACTTTGTTTACTTTCTGCTGTGGGACGAGGGTCAACATCTGAGACTACGTAAGGCTTGATGGCTGCATGTTTTTCCCAGAAGTCTGCCTTGTCTATTATCATATCTTTTATAGCACGTTTTTTTGAACTAGGTTCGATGACTAGCTCATCACCAAACAGTTCTACAAGTTCTAAAGCATTTACTTTACATGCCAGTGTTGCTTTTCCATTGACTTTGATTGCACAGGCTCCACAGATACCATGACGACATGAACGACGGTAAGAAAAACTCCCATCATGTTCCCACTTGATACGGTTAAGCAAGTCGAGTATAAGCTCATCTTTTCCTACTTCCATTTCATAATGTTTATAGTATGGAAGGTAGTCAGTCTCAGTGTTGAATCTAAAGGTTTTTAGCGTTACTTTTTTTGTTTCACTCATCTTACTCTCCTAGTACTTTCTTTCCATTGGCTCAAACTTACCTTGCATGACTGTACCCCATTGGATGTCTATATTGTAGTCTTTATCCATTGTAGCATAGGTATGCACCATAAATTTCTCATCATTTCTTGTGGTAAAGTCTTCACGGTAGTGACCCCCACGGCTCTCTTCACGTCTGAGTGCTCCAACAACCACTATCTTCGCGGACTCTATCATGTGACCCAGTTCTATAGCTTCTTGTAAGTCTGTATTGAAGACTTTAGATTTATCATCTATGCGAATATGTTTAAATCTTGCTAAAACATCATCTATTAACGCAAGTTGCTTTTCAAGGGACTCTTTCGTTCTAAAGACACCAGCATTTGCAGTCATACCTACTTGTAGCTCTGTTCTTAATTTTGGTACAGTTTCATTTCCATTTGAAGTGGTAATAGTTGTCATTTCATCTATACATCTGTCTGCATCTGAAAGACTTGCTTTACGAAAAGTGATGCCATCATCGAGTGCGGCTATCATCTTTTCCCCTGCATGTCTACCAAAAAGCATGGCTTCAAGTACGGAGTTCGCACCAAGACGGTTGGCACCATGTACTGAAACACAAGCACACTCACCAGCAGCATAAAAACCTTCTACTAAATCACCAGCAGCATTTTTTTGTACTTGCGTGTCAATGTTTGTAGGTATACCCCCCATAGAGTAGTGTGCAGTTGCAGAGATATGTATCGCTTCGTTAAGCATGTCTTGACCTTGAAAGGCAATGGCTAGTTCACGAAGTTCTGGTAAACGTGTGAGTATTATGTTTGGGTCTAGGTGTGTGAGGTCAAGGTTGACTGATTGTCCATCTTTTCCTACACCTCTACCTTGACGTACTTCTTCCATAATGGCACGGCTTACTACATCACGAGAAGCGAGTTCCATTGCATTTGGTGCATACTTTTCCATAAATCTTTCACCTTCTGAGTTGAAAAGCCTACCACCTTCACCACGAGCTGCCTCTGAGATGAGTACACCTGAACCACCAAGCCCAGATGGATGAAACTGAACAAATTCCATGTCTTCAAGTGGTAACCCACGACGTGCGACTATTGAGAGGGCATCACCTGTGTTTGCATGGGCATTTGAATTAAACCTAAAAAGTCTACCATTTCCACCCGTAGCAAACATAGTTACTTTGGTATTGAAAATAGCCACTTGGGAGTCTTTGATGTTATACGCAACGACACCAGAGACTTTCCCGTCTTCATAGATGATATCAGAAGCATACCATTCATCATAGACTTCTATACCCGCACGGTCTGCTTGTTCATAGATGGTTTGTAGGAGTGTAAGACCCGTTCTGTCTTTTGCATAACAGGCACGAGGCTGAGACTGTCCACCAAAAGGACGAACAGCTATGTTTCCTTCTTCATTACGAGAAAATACTGCACCCATGCGTTCCGCCCAACGAATAGTCTCGGGTGCTTTTGTACACATGAGCTCGACACAGTCTTGGTCAGCTAAGTAGTCAGAACCCTTTACTGTGTCAAATTCATGCAGTTCTGTGGAGTCTTCTCCTCCTATAGCAGCATTAATACCACCTTGTGCAGCACCTGAGTGAGAACGTAGTGGATGAAGTTTTGTTATGACGGCTGTTTTTTTACCAGCTTCGGTGAGCTCTTTGGCTGCAGCCAAACCTGCTAAACCAGAACCAACGATAACAGCGTCATATTCGTAGATTTTAACATTTGCGTTGTTGTTCATAGAAAATGTCCTTTGACTAAAGATATTGTTTTAATTTTACTCTTTTTACTTTAATATAAAGAGAAATAATGTGTTGCTTTATATGAAGTTGTCCTAAGTGTTACGAAGCCTTGATAGCTTGGGCTTGAAGTATAAAACTTTTAGCCGAGGTAAAATCTAAATGATTTATTTTTCGTCCTATAGTATTTTCAATATGCTTAAAGTTCTTTAGAAACATATCTAAAGTAGGTTCATCTTCAACGACTAAAACCTCTGCACCTGAATCATAGGCATCTAAAATGATTGCACCTGCTTTATGTAAGGCTAAATCTTTATTGTCTTTTAGTATGGAAAGTCCTGCAAGTTTGTTTTTTCGTGAAAAGTGTATCTCTTTTGTGCCTAAGCTTTTTATGGTTGCAGAAATGTTTTTTTCATTACTTTTTTTGATACCGGCATAGTAGGCTATGTGCTTATCTTCAAGTGACTCTATATCTTTATAGACTCTTGCTTTTTGAAGTACAAGTTCTTCTTCTTTTTCTGGTGCTTTTTTCTCTTTTCCAAAATGTGCACGTATCATCTCTAGTAATGAAGGTTGTTCATCGTTATCATTTAGAACCATCTCTTTTAGTGCATTGATAGAAGTGGTATGGTCTTCTTCTAGTAATAGATTATTTTCATATTCACAGTCAAAGAGTGAAGAGTTTGGTGTAGTGATGGCTTTGAGTATTGCTTCTTTATGTATGCTACCTTCTTCTATCATTTTGTGAGCTAGGACTAAGATGGCGTCTCCTATATAACTATGGTCAAATTTTTCTGTCTCAGATGCATAATGAAGTGCATAGAGTGTTTTGTAGTAAGTCTCATCTTCTGCGGTCATGTAGGGTGCGAGAATCTCATAGCTTTTCATAAAATCATCATCATTGATAATCAGTCCATTATTTGAACGGTAGCTGTTGGCTGGGTCAATTTGTAGTTGCTTGCCTAGTTTCTCTATAATTGTAGTAAGTGGTGTGTCACCTTCTACCATGAGGCCATTGATTTTAAATACAAGATTATTTTCAGGGAAAGAAAAGTTTTCATTTTCTGCTTTTATGGTGACAAGTAACGCTTTAGCTGTTGCTTCTTGAGGCAGATGAAGTGTAAAGTGTTTATAGTAGGCTAAGTAATCTGTTTTAGCATTAAAGAAAAAAGCTTTGACGTTAAGTGTATGTGACATGATACTCCCAAGAAGATTGTTTATTTTATAGTGTTGTTAGTATACCTTATAGAATTGATATTTACTATATAAGTTGGGTACGCATACAAAAATAGGATATAACTATGTTACAATTTTACTATGAAAAATAACAGTAAACTAATAGATAATGAACAGTACCTTATCGAGAGTCTCAACTCAACACACATAGGTGATGACGCAGCAGTGATTGGTAATACTCTTTATAGTATGGATGCCTTTTTTGAAGATGTACACTTTAAAAGAGAGTGGATGAACATGGCACAAATAGGACGAAAAGCCATGTTAGTCAATATCTCTGATGCTGTTGCGATGAATGCAAAGCCTCAGTACGCTCTTGTAACAGTCTCCTTACCTCCTGAACTCACACATAAAGAGATAGATGAACTCACCATGAGTATGCAGAAGACTGCTGCTGAGTATGGCTGTGAGATTATAGGAGGGGACACCATAGGAGCAGATAAATTACACCTTAGTATTACCATTATCTCCCAGAGTGATAGTCCACTTTTACGTACAACTTTAAATGAGGGTGATTTGTTGGCATATACGGGTGTGTTAGGTGAGAGTAAAAAAGATTTAGAGGCACTTTTCCGTGGAAAGAAAATAGCTTCTGATTCAAGATTTTATGCGCCTACATTACGTGCGTCGTTTATAGCTAAATCAAGAGAATATCTAACAGCAGGAATGGACATCTCAGATGGTCTCTTTTGTGATACCAATAAGTTATTAGATATTAATAAATATGGATATGAAATATTAAATAATATAAATGATGATATAGGACTTTCTGGGGAAGAGTACGAAATGCTCATTACCTTTAATGAGGCAGATTTAAAGCAGATAGAAGTCATAGCCGAAGAGACACAAACACCTTTAACAGTGTTTGCTAAAGTAGCTAAAAATGATGAGAGGTTTAGGTGTGAGAGTCATCATTTTTAATGTTTTCAATTAGAAATTAAGTACACTTTTATGAGGAGAGGATAGAATAGTTCTACCTAATTTTGAACTAAGGATAAAGTGATGATAAATACTTTTACAAAACGCTCAACAACAAGTTTTATAGCAGCAATGCTTATAGGTTGTGGTGGAGGTGGTGGTACACCTGCTACAACTGTACAAAATCAAGACTCTACAGTAGGTAATACTTCCAACACACAAAATCCTGCACCACAAACAGGAAATGATACTTCTACAACTGTAACTAATAGTACTTTATGTGGAGGTGCTCAAACTGCCTTTGCTCTGAGTAAAGAAGTGAATGGTGATTTAAACATAGAAAAAGATAATACGGAGGATTGTTATAAGATACATCTTTCTTCTAATAATGCAGAAGAGACCTATACATTTTTCTTAAATATGCTACCAGGTACGGAGGGTTTTACTGTTACAGATGTAAGACTCATAGATATGGATAATGAAGAAACACCTTTTATTACTAAAAATAAGATGTATCAGGCAGATACACATTTACGTAAAACATTTACTGTTACTAAAGATGGTACTTATTATATAATGATAAAAAGAGGAACTTCATCAACAAAATATGCCTTTAGTTTACATCCTTCTGTAGAAAATGGTTTGGTACAAAATAAAGACAAAGAGATAAACGATACGCCTAGTATGGCAGCACCTATTACTCTTGAAGAAGCAATGAAAGATATAACAGGCTCTTTACATGTGACTAGAGATGCTTATAATTCACTGAGAAACAGTGATGATACGGACTACTATAGTATAGATATTAAAAAAGCCGGGAAATATACTTTTTTTATGAATCTTTTACCAGGAACAGAAGGTTATAGAAGTATTGATGTGCGGTTTATAGATGAGAATGAAGGTGAAACGCCAATAACTACCAATACCAATACTTTTTCCCCTCCACTTATAAATTTATATTATTATAATATTAGAAAAGAAATCACACTTTCGAAAGGAAAGCATAAGATAAAAGTGTATAGAGACAGAAATAAAGTAAAATATGCTTTTAGTTTATATCCATCTATAATTAATGGCTTAAAGCAAGACAGCGATAGAGAACCTAATGATGCACCTAGTATGGCAGCCCCACTTACTATGGCAGAAATAACATCAGGTATTATAGGTTCACTACATTTTACAAGAGATGTATTGAATTCTCTTAGAAAAACTGATGATGTTGATATGTATCGTATACCTATAGAAGAAGCAGGAATATATACCATAGATATGGAGTTATTACCTGGTTCAAAATCGTTTATAAATATTAAGGCACGCTTTATAAGTGATAGTGGTACAGAAATACCTATATCATCGGCTTCGGATAATTTTGATAGTGAAAATGAAAGACATAGTGTTGATGTAAGACTTGCTGCAGGTGCTTATAATCTAAAAATATCAAGATCTTATGGCATAGCCAAATATTCATTTAAAATGACAAAGAAAAACTAAGAAGAACTTAGTTTACTTTCATCGTAGTCCTCAAAGCCAAAGCCACAGGATAGTCCCTAGAAAGGGCTATCTTTTGAGCGAGTGTTTTGAGTTTTTTCTCTTCTAGTACACCTACCTCTTTACCATCTATACTTCTATCTATATACCCTAACTTCTCCAAATCACTGGCGATTGCCTCACACATATCTAACACCGAAGAGACTTTGACTATCTCACAACGTGCGTAGTGTTCACGAGGGAAAGAGACTTCTGCTACACGCAGCGTTGGGTCATCTCCAGGGATTTGTTGGGCACCAAAGAGGGGCTTGCTGCCTACTTGTGCTGTAGAAAATGAGGGGATGTACTGCGAGAGGTGTTGTATGGCAGCGTTGGTACGTGTGATGGTCTCTTCTTCTTTCCACTCTTTTTCTATCTTGTCTATGAAGTCTTGTCCCAGTTTGGGTTGGCAACTGACTTTAGAGTTGGAGACCAATCCATCTTCATAAAGCGTGATGTCATTTGTCATACCATGAAGTTGAAAGTAGCCATGAGGGTAGGGGGTGAACTGTCCCATGCCTTGAGGTGTGCCACGCTCTCCATGAAAGATGATTTCAGGGAATGTCATGGCATCATGGGTTGCCCATCTGCTTACATACGCAGCTTTAAACTCCACCATACGTTCACAAGGTACGCCTAGAAAGTCGTCTATTTTGCCTGTGCGAAAGCCTGTAGCATTGATAAGATAGTCAAACGTGTTTTGACAAGTTTCATCGTTTTTAATATGAAAAAGGTTCCATTGGTTGGTTTGGGCATCTTTTTGAATGTTATAGACTATAGTATCGTTATATACTGTCACATTTTCCAAGCTCTCTAGCGTTAAAGTAACACCAGCAGAGAGTCTAAAAAGATTTAGACCGTACTCTTGTACCAGTATAAGAGGAAACTGTACTTTTTCTAAGTCTATATGTTTGGCTACGGGTATCATCCACTCTTCATGGGTTCGTGGGTTTGAGACAGACTTTTTCTCTTTTAGTAGTAAGAGTTCTTCTTTTGTATAGGTTTTGTAGTAGTGCTCACTTTTACCCAATACTTCATTTTTAGGGTCTTTGTCTATGAGTGACTGATACTCTTTTGTAAGTGCATTAAGACGAGGAAGTAGGGCTTTTGGGGTACTTTTATCTGTTGTTGGTAGTGCAATGACTGTTGGGCGGTAGTCCACTATATAAGGAAAAAAGCGTAAAAAGTCTATGGACTGCTTTAGTAGTGTGACACACTGTGTATCACTTATCTCACGGTAGAGGTTTCCTCCTGCGTGCAGGTGACAAAAAGGAGGACCAGAGATAAGCGTGGACTCCTTTTCAAAGAGCGTGACATCTAAACCCAGTTTACCAAAATACAAAGCAGCAGTACTACCTGCTACACCTCCACCAATGATAGCTATTTCTTTACTATGTTTATTAATCATTACTAAGCCTATAGTATGCTATTTAATTCTGAAAAATTATCTATAATAATACTTGGATGATGTACACCAATATCCTCTCCATAATTATAGCCATACGTGACGCCTACAGATTCCATACTACAAGCATTTGCAGCTTGTATGTCGTTTTTGGAATCACCTATCATGACTGTGTTTGCTATGGGTATATTTAATGTTTGACAGACATGTAGCAGTGGTAAAGGGTGGGGTTTTTTCTCTTCTAGGCTGTCCCCACCTAGGATGACTTCAAAAAGACTATCCATCTTTAATCCTTTGAGTATAGGAGCTACAAATTTAAAAGGTTTGTTGGTAACGATGGTTAAGCTGTAGCCTTTTGATTTAAGTGCGTGCAGCGTGTTTACTACATTTGGATAAGGTTCAGTAGCATTGCAGAGGTTGGCTTCATAGTAGTCTAGAAAGATTTTTAGGGCTTTGTCTACATCGTCACTTTTGAGAGAGTCATCTACTTCTCTTTTGCCTAGGAGTGCACGTTTTACGAGTGTTAATGCACCATTGCCTACCCATCCATGTATACGTGCTTCGTTAAAAGTATCTTTGCCTAGCTGTTCTAGCATGTAGTTTATTGCTTTTGCCAAATCGAGTGCAGAGTTGATGAGTGTGCCATCTAAATCAAAAATGAGAAGTTTTTTATCTGTTAATTTCAAAGTTAAACCCTACTTATAGATGTAATTATTGCGATTATACATATTTTAGATAAAATTGTATCTATAATTTATACAAAGAAAGAAGTACATGAAGCCAATCTACCCACTCAATGTTAAAAACAGTTTTGTATTTAACACCTCACCTCGTGATTTTACTGTAGAGGAGATACCCCTTTACGAATTTACAGGCGAGGGTGAACACCTTATACTTCAAGTACGTAAAAAAGAGATGACTACATGGGAAATGCTAGATGCCATCTCCAACCATGTAGGCATTCGTAGACGTGACATGGGCTATGCTGGGCTTAAAGACAAACACGCCATGACCATACAGTATATCTCTATCATGGCGATACATGAAGAAAAACTCAAGACTTTTACACATGAGAAGATAAAAATCTTATCTCAAACACGACATAACAATAAAATACGTGTAGGGCACCTCAAGGGTAACCGTTTCAAGATACGTCTTAAAAAAGTCCTAGGCGTGCAAAAAGACAAACTAGACTCCGTACTTAAATGGATAAAAGCCAATGGTGTACCCAACTACTTTGGTAACCAACGTTTTGGAACTGATGGAAACAACTGGGAACAAGGAAAACAACTCTTAGAGGGTAAGATGAAAATGCGTGATAAAAAAACCAAAGAGTTTTTGATGGGTTCGTACCAAAGCTACCTTTTTAACAACTGGCTCTCCAAGCGTATGGAGCTTAACTTGCTTTTGGAGAAGTTCACAGAAGCAGAGACAGAACAAGTGATGAAGCTCCCTGCTGGTTCTTTAAAAGGTACAAAGTCACAGCCTAACTTTTTTAAACTTCTAGAGGGTGATGTGATGATGCACTATCCTTACGGACGTTTGTTTAATGTGGTAAATTTAGCCGAAGAAGCCAAACGTTTTGAAGCAAGAGACATCGCTCCTGCAGGGCTACTTGCAGGTAAAAAAGCAAAATGCTCTGAAAGCATAGCAGGTTTGATAGAAGCGCCCTATGCAGAGGAGATGAGTCTAAATGGCACAAGACGCTATGCATGGGTGCAAGTAACTGAAGTAAGAAAAAACTATGTAGAAGAGAAAGCACATTATGAACTTTCGTTTGTGCTTCCAAAAGGGTGTTACGCTACCAATGTACTGGACGTTCTACGTGGTGAGCCACTCTAAAAAAGTAAAATTTTTTTGACTTTTGACTTTTTTTGCGTATAATGCAATACATACTAAAATATATACATCTTTTCTACACTATTTTTGGGTAAAGTTGTTAGTTTAAAACATCTCTTTAAGGATAGTCATGAAAGTACCAGTGAAATATTTATCTCTTATACCAGCTTCACTTTTTTTTGTGGCTTGTGGGGGTGGTGATATTTCTAGTGCTAATTCGGGTGAATCTATAATGCAAGGTGAAGAGAATGATCCTAAACCAATAACAAACGGCAGAGTTTTATATTATCCCAACCCAACTCCAACATTAAATAGTATAAAAAATATCACAATTAAAGAAGAGAATCAAATTGAAGATTTAGGACAAGGTAATAATGTTAAAGCAACAATCAATGTTGGTCAGACGCCTAAAAGTCTCTATGTACTTATAAGTAATCATGATGAAAGATATACCTCTGTGCCTAAACTTATATCATCTGGAAAGAATGTACAAACAAACAAACGGATGAAAGATGTAGCCATAGTAGTACCTACTATTCATGCTAAAAGATCGAGACATGCCCCTGCATATATACAAGTGTTTAACAGAAATATAAAAAAACTTTTAAAAGATACACCATCAACGGGTAAAAAGTCCAAAAAGTTTAAAAAAGATACGTATGTATATAAAAAAGACGTAGCAGGTGCACCAAAAGGTTTTTACTTTGAACAAGATAGAAGTAAATCAACAACTGCCACTGCTAGAAAAGTAATTTCTA
>JAKIUE010000065.1 GCA_021647715.1 Sulfurovum sp. | reverse complement strand
CACCAAAAGGTAAGATACCACTGAACAAAATAGCCACATTAGAGAGTAAAAAAGAGCCAAGTCTCATCACACGTGAGGGTTTACAATATACCCTTGAAGTATATGGAAACAGAGAAAAAGGTGCCATTTCACACATCATGGCAAATTTTGAAGAGCAGTTGAAATCTGTGAAGCTTCCAAAAGGGGTAGAGCTGGAACAGATAGGAGATATTAAGCAGTTTAAAGCTTCTGCTGAGCGTATGATAGGGGCTATCATAGTCGCCGTTGTGCTTATCTTTTTTGCATTGATTGTGATGTTTGCAAACATCAAGATATCACTCATGATACTCTTTTCTATCCCTCTAACAATCATAGGTGCATCATGGACGATGCTTGCCATTGGCTACCATGTATCCATGCCAGCGATGATGGGCTTTATGTTGCTTTCCGGTGTCATTGTAAATAACGCCATCTTGCTGATACATTTTGCTATAGATCAGGTAAAACAAGGGATGAATAAACGCGATGCCATGCTAGAAGCTATCAAAATAAGAACAAGACCTGTTCTTATGACAGCCTTTGCGGTGAGTGCAGGGATGCTCCCTGTCGCACAAGGAGCAGCCATAGGGCTTGAAAGACTAGCACCTTTGGGTGCGGTGGCTATCGGTGGGCTTGTAGTAGGGACGTTTATGACACTTGTTTTTATCCCGATTGTATTTATATGGACGGTGAAAGAAGAGAAGATATTGGAGATGTAGTGAAAAGTAATTCATAATAAATTCACATTAAAACAATAGACTTAGAGTTCAAATTAAAAAAAGGAAAAAATAGATGAGAAAACAGATTATAATGACAGCAGTTTTAGTAATGGGGCTTAGTACAGCAGGTATGGCAAAAGCAAATATGCAAAAAAATCCAGAAGGTATGAAAAAACTAGCATCTATGGCTGGTGAGATGAGTCCATACTATAGAGCAAAAAAAGAGGTATTTCCTAAAGATTATTTTTTAGTGAGTCAAAATCTTCCATTTTTAGTGGGAACTGCACTATTTCATCCTAACAGTGATACTTTAAATCTTTCAAAAGAGCAATTAGCAAAACTAGCTGAGATGAAAAAAACGATAGTGCCTGTATCGGCTAAGTTGGCAAAAGAGGTTAAATCTATGGAGCTTGAACTTGCAAAAGCAGTAGTGGATGAGAGAAAAGACCCACAAACACAAAAAGCATTAGTAGAGAAGATTGCTGAAGTTAAAGAGAAAATGACAATGGCACATTTAGATTGTATACATACTGTGCAAAATCTTCTCTCAAAAGAGCAATTTGAAACACTTTTAAAACTAGCTTCACATAAATAATCAGAAGTAGTCATTCTGACTACTTCTGATAAAAAACTTCACCTTGCACTAAAAAACCAAAACCACTTATATTTGTTAGGTAACATATAAGAGAGAATACAGGAGATACAAAGATGAAAATAAAAACAATAATATGGATTTTGTTTAGTAGTATGGCTATGCTACATGCTGTCAATGTGGGAGAAAAACTTCCTAATGTAACACTAGAGAAAGATAATGGTGGTAACAACTTAGGTCAGGCATGGCACTCTAGCAGTTTAAAAGGTAAAGTGCATGTACTGCTCTATATGGATCCAGACAAAAGAAAAGAAGCCATGCCGTTTTTAGATATCCTCAACAGTAAACATTATGATAAACAAAAATACTCTACAGTAGCCATCGTCAATCTAGCTGCTACATGGATGCCTGATGCAGTTTTGGAAACAATGCTTAGTAAAAAACAACAAGAGTTGAACAATACAGAATTCATTTTTGATAAAACAAAGTATTTGCTAAAAAAATGGAATCTCAAAGATGATGCATCGAATATAATTGTTTGTGATAAAAAAGGTAAAATACTTTATCTTAAAAGTGGAAAATTGTCTTCAGCAGAAGTAGATAAAGTAATGCAAATCATTACAGCAAATATAAAATAGGGAAATAAAATGGCAACAAAAGAGTTAAACTTTAATGAAAAAAAGAAGATATCACTATTTTCGGTGGGAATTAATCTCTTTCTCTCGCTCATAAAAATAGCAGGAGGGATGGTCTCGGGTAGTGCGGCATTGGTTGCTGACGGGGTACATTCACTCTCCGATTTGGCGGCATCTCTTAGTGTATATGTAGGTATCATTATCTCCAATAAAAAATCTGACCTTTTCCCTCACGGACTCTATAAGGTAGAAAATCTAGTGGCATTGGTCAGTGCTTTTGCTATTTTCTTTGCGGGATATGAGATAGCCAAAGATGTATTATTTGGGGAAGGTACAGCTATAAAAAATCTTACTGTTGCCTTGATAGTGCTTGGCATCACAGTAATTATAACATATTTTTATTCAAGATGGGAAAGAACAAAAGCGATAGAACTCAACTCTCCAAGTTTACTAGCAGACTCTGAGCATATCAAAACAGACTTTTATACAGCATTAGTAGTATTGGTGGGTGTGTTGGGACAATATTTTGGTTATCCGATGATTGAAAAACTAGCAGTTGTGGTTGTTGTGTACTTCATTTTCCATAGTGGGTTTGAGATACTCAAAGAAGCAATCAAAGTACTCTTGGATGCTTCACTTGATCATGAGAGTATAGAAAATATACGCACAATACTCCAAAATGAATCTAAAATAAAATCTATCAATACTATCACAGGTAGAAATGCTGGGAGTTTTAAATTTGTACAGCTTGACTTGGCTTTAAATACTGACTCATTATCTGAAGCTCATGACTTAGCACATGATATAGAAAAAAAGATAAAAGCTGAGATGCCATTTGTTGAAAAGGTGGTGGTACATTATCAATAAAAGATAAGTTGTGAATGATAAAGAGATTAATAAAGGAATTTTATTTTGAAAATAATTCTTAGGATATTGTTTGTTTGCGGGATAATACTCTCACAAGTTACTGCTAAAGGTGCTGATGCTTATGTAAATGCTTTAGTACTGTATCAAGATGGCAAATATAAAAAGGCTTATCCTATTATTCTTGCACAAGCTAAAAAAGGAAATAAAGAGGCTCAATATCTGTTAGGAACAATGCTTGAAAAAGGTGAGGGAGTTGCCAAAAATAAACAAAAAGCGATGTACTGGTATAAGCAAGCATCATCTAAATTTTCTTATATCAGGGAGGATAATAAAAAGCATAAATTAAAAAGAGATTCAAGTTTTTCAAACCGACTTAAAAATCAATTAAAATATAGTACGAGCCAAAAAGGGGCGAATTATGCTTTTACAAAAGTTGATTTATCCACCTCTGCTGTGAAATCTAAAATGATGAAGATACTGGAAAACAGTTTTGGTATGCAACCATATAAGACCAATTATATTGTGCCATTTAGTTACGCTAGTACTTCCTATAGACGACACTTTTCAGCTTATCTTGACAGTAATATTCCTGTTGAATGGCAAGACGGTGTAGCGTATGACAGTCATATAGAAGCAGAAATGCAGTTAAGTTTTCAAAAACCCTTAATATATAATCTTTTTGGATGGCATGAGTATATAAATTTTGCCTACACTCAGAAATTTTGGTGGAAAATATATGATGAGTCTGCCCCTTTTCGTGAAACAAATTATATGCCAGAACTTTTCATGATTTTACCTACTTCTGATCATATGGATAAGCAATATAATTTAAAGGGGATAAAGTTTGGTTATCGTCATCACTCTAATGGTCAAGAGGGCTATAAGTCTCGTTCCTGGGATAGACTATATCTAGAAAGTATATGGCAATGGGATAATCTTTTTGTAAGTGTACAAACATGGTATCGTATACCAGAAGATAGGAAATCGGAAGCTTTTTATCAAGGTATAGACCCAAATGATAAAGGTGATGACAATCCAGATATTTTAGATTATATGGGATATGGAGAGTTAACCATAAAATATCTGTATGGAAAGAGCCAGATTAATGTAATGTTACGAAATAATTTTAATTTTAAAGATAACAAAGGTGCAGTAGAGGTTGACTGGACAACACCTTTTTTCAACTCAGAGAATACCTATTGGTACATAAGAGGTTTTAGCGGATATGGCGAAAGTTTGATTGATTATAATCGGTATGTAAATAAAATAAGTTTTGGATTTGCCTTTTCTCGTGGTATCTTTTAAACCAAAGCATCACGTATCTGCATAAAGGTGATGAGAAACTCAAACATCATCCTCCAGATGATTTGCATAAATAAAAAACATGCTATGAAAAAAGAGGTGAGTATGGCTTTGTGTTTTAGTGTAAGAGTAGATGAAAGTACTTGCTTACCTTTGTTTTCTCCTTGACTAAGTAGATGGAATTTTTCTATCAAGCCAAGAGGAAAAAAACCATAAAGTTGATTATTTCATTTTCCAGATAGCGATAGCAAGTAGAATTGTTGCAACAATAATAGATAAAGCACCTACTAAAACTAAGTAAAAAGGGACTCCTAGATAAACTTCTGCCAAGATACCGATAGGCATAAGTAATCCAGTAAGTGCAAGTCTTGAGACCCATTTAGCATAATTTTTTGCAATGGGTAAAGTTAGTAAAAGGTACCCAAATACAATATTTAAAATACTAAAAAGATTTCCATGTACATGTGCTAACCGTGACTCAAAATGTGCACCTATATGACTTGCTGCTATCCATGCTTCTTTATCGGGATGAAAATCCCTCATATATATGAGCAAAAAACCATACATCATAAAAGTAGCCATAACAGATAGACCAACCGCAATATTTATCTTGCCAACTTTATTTTCCATACCAAACTCCTAAATTAAATATATTTTAGTTTATAGTATGAGTATGAATTAAATATGAACCATCTATCGTGCCATATCAATACTTTTTGTTTTCATTGACCAGTAAATCTTTTTGACTTAAGTTTTCTAGTACGCTTGTGATATGTTTGAGTGAGAAAAGGATTATCACCTCTTTTTTAATAATACATTCCTTAACAGAAAATTAACACTACTCTTATATCATAAGAACTATAAAAGAAAAAAGGACGAAAATGATAAAAAGAGGGATAACATTATCTTTGTTGTGTGCAACAGTACTTTATGCAGAGAATTTGGTGAATTTATCGGATATTACTGTAACAGCAACGAGGGTTGAGATGCCAACAGTAGTACAGCCATTAAGTATAGAAAAGAAAGATTCTGAAGAGATAGCACTCGATCAGGTAGTCTTTCAAAAAGATTTACTTAATTCCTTATCTAATGTATTGGTAACACAAACAACTTCAGGAGTAGGGCATATGATTTCTGTGCGTACACCTATTTCCACACAACCTTATTTTCTTTATTTACAAGATGGTATTCCTGTGCAGTCATCAGGATTTTTTAACCATAATGCTTTGGCGTATACCAGTTTTGAATCTGCTGACAGTGTGGAAGTACTCAAAGGTGCAGGGACAGCACTGTATGGCTCAGATGCAGTTTCTGCGGTTATCAATGTCGGCTCTAAAAAACCTACTGGAAAAGCACAGAGTAGTGCCAAAGTAAATATGGGTAGTGATGGATATATGCATACATATTTGAAGAATACAGGTACTATAGGTGAAGCGACCAATTATGAGCTAGGAGTTGGGTATACCCAGAGTGATGGATACCGTGACCATACAGCACATAAACGTTATGAAGTGATGGCAAAGTTTTCTACTATGATTAATGAAGAGAACAACCTAGAGACCTCTTTTTCATACAATAAAACAGAAGCAGAACAAGCAGGATGGCTTACTTTAGAGGAATTGGAATCTGCTTCTACTTCGGCAGGAAATATAGCAGATAAACTTTCACAAGTAGACCCACAAAGGAAGTTTGATTTCATGAGAGCAAGTGTCAAGTGGGACAACTATAGTTTTGAAAACTTCGATATTAGTACCATTGCCTATGTACGAAATACACGTAACAGATACACCGCTACGTGGGAGCCAAACTTACCAGCTAATGACAGCGAACAAACTTCCGTGGGCATCATGCATAAAACAGAGCAAAAACTCTCTTGGGGTAAAATGACTTATGGTTTGGATGCTGAATATACGAAAGGTTCAGTATCCTACGTACAAGCATTTGATTATGTACCAACGGGTTGGGGATCGTCGGTAGATAAAGGGCTTATTTATGATTATGATGTGGACTATACGGCACTTGCACCTTACATTCAAACCCACATAGAGTTTGGAGGGAATTTTTTTGTAGATGCAGGACTTCGTTATGACTATAACGGATTTGACTATACAAATAACACACAAAGTGGACAGTATGGAGACTCTAGTTACTACAGACCTACTGATAGAACAGACAGTTTTAACCATTTAAGCCCAAAAATTTCACTCTCTTACAGACCCAATGAGCGTACGTCATATTATGTACGTTATGCTAATGGATTTAGAATACCATCAGCAACAAGACTCTACTCACAAAGTAGAACATCTGACGCTACACAGTTTAGCCTTGACCCAGAGACGACCGATACGTTTGAAATAGGGTATAAACAGCGTTTTTCTAAAAGCAGTATAGACCTCTCTGTGTACTATATGACCATCAGTGATACAATAGTAAGACGTGAAGCTGCCAATAAAGACAGATATTATGAGAATGGTGGAAAGTCTCTACATCAAGGAATAGAACTTACCTACAAGCAGAAAATCAATGCACAGTTTGCAACAAGTCTTGCAGCCAGCTACTCTAAAAGTAATTATGTCAATGATATACAATACGATGACAATGAAATGGCAGGAGCACCAAGAGAAAAAATAAACTTTAGACTCTTTTATACCCCTACAGATACATTCACAGTAATGGCAGAAATACAATATGTCGGTTCATACTACATGGATGACAGCAACGAACATAGCTATGATGGATATACAGTAGGTAATATTAAGGCAAATTATCAGGTAAATAAATCTTTGAAATTTTTTGCCAAAGTAAATAATGTCACAGATGAAACTTATGCAGAAAAAGCTGACTATGCCTATGGTTCAGAACGTTATACTCCAGCACTTCCTAGATCTGTCTATGCAGGTATTGAGTATACATTTTAAGGATGTTTAGACTCAAGAAAATACATAAATATGCCGGAGTTATTTCTGGCATAGTCTTACTGTTGCTCTCCATAAGTGGTTTTTTTCTCAATCATGACAGTTGGAAATTTCTCTATACCACAACATTTTCCAATACTATGCTCCCTCATGCAACCATAGAAAAGGACAAAAAACTTTACAATACATATTATGTAGATGAAGAGAATGGTACACAGAAACTTTTTTGTGGTTTTAGAGGTGTAGAAATACAAGAGAATACCCAAAAAAACTATCATATAACTTTAGATATACCATGCTATGAGATGGTAGCTTCTTCTAAAGCGTATTTTGTTGCGACCACAGAGGGTATCTATATTTCTCATGATAAAGGTATAACATGGAAACCTTTTGCATTAGAAGACAAGGTAGTGACTTCTTTAAGTGCAGATGCAGATAAAATCTTAGCAGTAATCGATAAAAAAAAATTGCTCTTGCTCAATCAAAAAGGAGATATTGTAGATGAAGCAAAAGTCTCATTTGATAAAAAAGAGTTACAGCATGATATCTCCCTTGGGCGATTTGTAAGAGATGTACACTATGGTAGAGGTCTGTTTGATGATGGTTTCTCTCTTCTTTGGAATGATTTTGCTACTTTATGGCTGTTTCTTTTGGCAAGTTCTGGCTATTTGCTTTGGTATGCCATAGGTAAAATTAAAAAAGATAAATCATATAAAAAAACTATAAGTAGACTACTGAAAATACATACAAGTTCGTGGGTACTTATAGCTGTTATTCCTCTTGTACTTTTAGTGATTACTGGTATCTTTTTAGACCACAGTAAATTTTTTGCACCTTTTTTGCACCAGACAAAAGTATCTTATAGGCTACTACCTCCGGTATATCGTACATTAAAAGAAGATATATGGTCTGTCGATATGAAAGATGGTATCTATCGTATTGGCAATCGTTATGGTGTATACAAAAGTGAAGATTTAAAAATATGGCATTTGGAAAATAGAGGATTTGCTTATAAAATACTGCACGATAACAATACTATATATGTAAGCGGAATGGGAGCTAGCAATAGAATTTATAAGAACAATAGTTGGAAGGCTTTAGAGCACACGCCACATATGTTTAAAAGTATCTATACTGAGTCGGGACAAAAAAAGTATTTTTATTCCTTATCGAAAGTAACTATACCCAAACATCATCACACAACACTCTATAGTGTATTGTTAAGTATTCATGATGGTAGTTTTTTTGCACCTTGGTGGGTATTTATCAATGATATTGCATCTATTTTGTTATTGGTACTACTTTTTACTGGACTTAGGCTTTGGTACAGACATGTTAGAAAACTTTTTAGATAACTTTTAAAAGTAATTCACATAGGGTTTATATTGTATAGCTAAAATGAGTCATATAGAATAGACGAAGGATATACAATGAAATTACAAAAAAAACTATTTGCCATCGGCACTACACTTTTACTAACAAATACACTTTATGCACAAGATGGTGCTTCACTATTTGATACAAAATGTGCTGCATGTCATGTAACGTCACGTCCAAGTGACAAATCAACATTGGTTGCACCTCCAGTAATGGGTGTGATGAGACATGTAAAAATGCGTTATACTAGCAAAGAAGAAGCTGTGGCGTTCATTAGTGCATATGCACTTAATCCTGAAGCATCAAAAGCTGTCTGTATGCCTCAGAAAATTAAACGTTTTGGTCTCATGCCTTCTCAAAAAGGAAATGTTACTAAAGAAGAGTTACAAACCATCGCTAGCTGGATGTATGACAACTTCCCACCTCAAGGATTTCAAGGTATGGGCAGAGGTCAAGGAAAAGGGCAGGGTAAAGGCTGTCAAACACGTTAAAGGATAAAAAATGAAAAAAGTTTTACTTACACTCGTTGCACTGTTAATAGTCATACAGTTTGTTCCGTATGGAAGAGATCATACGAACCCAAAAGTGATTGCTGAACCTAAATGGGACAGTCCTAAAACAAGAGAACTTTTTATGAAAGCTTGTGTTGATTGTCATAGTCATGAAACTAAATGGCCGGCGTATAGTAATGTTGCCCCTATTTCATGGATGGTTTATAATCATGTGGTAGAAGGGCGTGAACATTTTAATGTCTCAGCATGGGGTTATCAGAAAAAAAATGAGGGTGAAGATGCAGCAGAAGAGGTAGAAGAGGGTGAAATGCCATTAGCCTCTTATTTGCTTGCACATCCTGAAGCAAAATTAAGTGATGCAGAAACAAAGACTTTAATTGAGGGTCTTAAGCGTACATTTGGTGAGAAAAAAGAAGATTAAAAGATAATTTTTAGGAGATAAAACAATGAAATACAGAGCATTTTTTGATGAGATAGAGACGATTGTTGTAGAGGATGAACTTGCAAAGTTTTTAGGTGTGAATGATGATGGTGTGATAGAGTTTTCTTATGCAGATATCGTGAAAACTGCAGGGCATAGTTGTGGTACGGTAGCAGGGGCATATCTCATAGCGCGTGAAGGACTGAAAGCACTTTATAAAGAGGGGCTACCTCAAAGAGGTGAGATTAAGGTAGAGCTTAAAAAAGCGCCTAGAGATGATAATGCTGGCGTGATTGCTGCGGTTATATCAACCATTACCGGTGCTACTGAATCGTATGGATTTGGTGGCATACCTGGTGGCAAATTTAATAGACGTGACTTGCTATTTTTTGAAGCAGATATAGATACTGCGGTAAGGTTGACACGTCTGGATACCAATGAGAGTGTAGGGATTAACTATATGCCTAAAAAAGTAGTAGATCCTATGAAAATACTTATGAGTGCCATATCTGAAGATGCGACACAAGAAGATAAAGAGAGTTTCCCTGATCGTTTCCAAGAAATGGTAGAAACTGTTTTTAACAATGCTGATACAGTCATAGAGATAAAATGAATAAATCTACAATCATAAAAACAGCAATGACAGTACTTCTTTTAGGAGGAGGCGCTATGCTTTTTTACAATAAAGTATATCTTCCAAAATCTAAGTATGAAGTGTATCATGCAAAAAAAGGTACTACAGCAGTAGAAGTTTTCGGTATTGGAGAACTTGATGCAAAAGATATCTACGCAGTGGGTACTCCTACAG
>JAKIUE010000064.1 GCA_021647715.1 Sulfurovum sp. | reverse complement strand
ATGAAGTTCTCATTGTGACCACTGGCTCACAAGGGGAAGCTATGGCTGCACTTAACCGTATGGCAACAGATGAGCATAGACACATCAAGCTCAAACCTTCAGATACTGTCATTATCTCCGCCTCAGCCATTCCAGGGAATGAAGGTTCAGTGTCAAGTCTTTTAAATAAACTGATGAAAGCAGGATGTACTGTACGCTATAGAGAATTTGCCGATATTCACGTTTCAGGTCACGCAGGACAAGAGGAACAAAAACTTATTTTGAGACTCATTCAACCTAAGTTTTTCTTACCTGTGCATGGTGAATACAATCACATCGCAAAACATGCTAGAACTGCTGTGGAGTGTGGTGTTGATGAAAGAAACATTCTACTTATGGGTGATGGTGATCAAATAGAATTGTCAACTAAGTATCTTAAAAAAGTAAAAACTATCAAGTCTGGAAAAACCTATATCGACAACCAAAACAATATGACCATCGAAAATGATGTGGTTGTTGATAGACAAAAACTAGCAGAGGATGGTATTGTAAATATCGCGGCACAAATATCTGCAAGTAGCAAAAAAGTTGTAAATGATGTTATAGTCACGACTCATGGGCTTATCCCAGACAAAGATGACAAAAAGTTTTCCAAAGAAGTAGCCAATATCGTTGAAGTACTACTACTCAATATAGACGAAAGCAAACTAAAAGATCCTAGAAAGATAGAAGAAGAGATACGCGGGCTTGTAAGAAAACATGTTGCTCGGATAACAAAGAGATATCCTCTCATTATTCCAACTATCTTTATCGTTTAGCCATTACCCCTTCACTCCCCTATTTGGGAGTGGAACTCTCCCAACAGACTCCGTTCTCTACTTAATAAGCATTTTTCCTATCAAAATATGTATAATATTCTTGAAAGAGTTATAGAATTGCTCTAAATTAAGGGAAAAGGAAACAATATGAAAAAGATTTGGCCTTGGCTACTTGCATTATTGTTGCTCATCATATTTTGTGTATGGAGCAAAAAAGACAGTATTCAAGTAACTTCAACAGCACCAACCCAAGTTGCCACAACTCCAATCGCTAGTCCAGTAAAACACTATCTGGATTATACTATTACTCAGAAAGCCACCGACTATACCTTAAATGGACGTTTTGCCAATACCAAGCAACACACATTACTTAGTGATACCTATGTAGATAATTCAAGTCATTTAACAGTTAGTAATACATCTATTGATGCAACTCTTCAAGGAGAGGAAGGCATTACGCTTACAAACAAAATTTTGCCACACTTTATCAAAAACTACACAAATGGTAAAATAGTCTACCATGACAATACACTACGTGTTTATGGTGATGTATCCAATTATGAAGCACAGCGCCAAATGCAAAACCTTCTTAGCAGTTCAACTTTAGCTTCACAAGACAATACAAATGTTATTGTGGAGAAATCTGTTCATTTTATTATTACAAAAATACTTGATAAAGTAGACTTTACAGGAACATTTAATAGTCAATTACAGGGAAAAACACTACGCAATAAATTACCTGCATCAACATCTACACAGATAAGCCAGTCTATGCATTTAGTAGATAAAGGGTCTATAGCCTTTACAGAAAACTTCCTTCCTTCTTTTATGGAAAAATATAAGAATGGAAAAATAGAATATAAAGATGACATACTTAATATCTCAGGTATGGTAGGAACAGAAAAAGACTTAGTAGAGATGAAGAAACTACTCTCGGAAAGTACTTTAACTATCGTAAATAACACCACAGTTGACCAAGAGGCATTAGCACAAGCTGCTGCTGAAGAAGCTGAGTTAAAAGCTCTGGAAGAGGCACAACAATCAAAAATGGCCACAGAAGCAGAAGAAAAAAGACTGGCTGAAGAAAAAGCTAAACGTGATGAAGAAAAAAGACTTTCTGAAGTACAGGTTGCAGCAGAAGCACTGAAAGAAAAAATTACAAAACTTCTCAAAATTGAGAATATTGAATTTAGAGTTGCAAAAGGTTCACTCACCACAAAAGGTGCAATAACTGTAGATAAGTTAGCAACTATACTTTCAGAACACCCAAATATAAAAGCAGAAATTGCGGGACATACAGATTCAGATGGAAGCGCTATTTTTAACCAAAAACTTTCACAAAGAAGGGTTGATACCGTTAGATCTAGACTTATTAAAAAAGGCATAAATGCCTCTCGCTTAACCGCTGTAGGATATGGTGAATCAAAACCACTAGTACCAAATACAAACAAGACGAACAAACAAAAAAATCGTCGTGTCGAAATTAACATTCAAGGAGAATAATTATGTTTGAAATTGCATCACAAATGATATTATGTTTACTATTGGCTGCCCTATTAGGGTTTATTATTGGATACCTCTTTGGTAAAATGACATGTGCAAGTGATGATTGTGGTCACACCGAAGAATCAGATGTTGACTCACATGAAACTGATACCATCACGTCACACTCAAAAACTCCAGTATCTCTCACAAGACACACGAGCACAGATACAAAAGAGGCCCTTACAAGTACTACGCAAGACACTGTAACTTCACTGCATGATACAACAGTTGATATACATTCTAAATCTAATGAAGATACCACTATAGCAACAAATACGTCTAGCCTAAATGACACCGATACAAAAAAGAGTATAGATACTAATACTAGAATCCTTACCTCTCCACGTAGTGAAGGAAAAAATAACCTTAGCCGCATTAAAGGTATTGGTACAAAAATTGAAGAATCTCTTAATGATATTGGAGTCTACCATTTTGACCAAATTGCTGCATGGGGTGCAGAGGATATTACATGGGCTGATGAGACTTTAGGATTTCCTGGCCGTGTTGATAGGGAGAAATGGGTAGAGCAAGCCAAAATACTTGCCACAGGCGGAGACACAGAATTCTCTAAAAGAGTAGCTGAAGGAAAAGTGGAATCTAGCAAGTAGTTACATTACTTGTAATAGGCGGTTACACTACCCTGCCTATTACAAATGCACTTATGCTATAATCACTTATCAAATAATAAAAGTGCATAGCAATGAATCTAATAAAAACAGCCCAAAAAACTTTACATATAGAGGCAGATGCTCTTTATACAGCGTCAGAACGTTTAGACAAAAGTTTTTTAGATGCCATAACAATAATATTAGCTACAAAAAGCAAACTTATCATCACAGGAGTGGGTAAGTCTGGATTAGTAGGTGCTAAAATGGCTGCAACCTTCGCAAGTACTGGTACCTCTTCTTTCTTTTTGCACCCAACAGAAGCCCTCCATGGAGACTTAGGCATGATATCTAAAGGAGATACCCTCCTTGCCATAAGTTCTAGTGGTGAGAGTGAAGAGCTTACCAAAATACTCCCACATATCAAACGTTTCAATATCCCTCTTATAGGTCTTAGTTCTAACCCCCTCTCCTCTTTAGGAAAGTATGCTGATGTCTTTTTAGATATCTCAGTAGAAAAAGAGGCTTGTCCTTTAGGCGTCGCTCCTACTACATCTACAACACTTACTATGGCCCTTGGTGATGCCTTAGCTGTTGCACTTATGGAGCACAGAGGTTTTAAGGAACATGATTTTGCTTCTTTTCATCCAGGAGGGTCACTAGGCAAAAAACTTTTTGTCAAAATAAAAGATTTAATGCAGACAGAGAACTTACCTATAGTTGACATAAATACCATACTAAAAGAAGCTATCGTTATAATGAGTGAAGGTAAATTAGGGAATGTTCTTATTGTCAATAGTGACAACAAGTTAGTTGCCATCTTAAGTGATGGAGACCTAAGACGTGCCCTACTCCAAAAAGGATTTTCTTTGGAACATCTTGCTATAGATTATGCAAGTAAAAACCCTAAAAGCTATGCCAACATGGAACTTCTTGCAAGTGATGCGTTAGAAATTATAGAAAACGATAGGATTCAAGTACTTCCTATCACAAATAAAAATGGAGTCATTTTAGGTATCTTGCACATACATGATCTAATCAATGCGGGAATAAGAAGTAAATGAAAGAGATAGCATGAGACTAAATAAATATATATCACACAACACCAAATATTCAAGACGAGAAGCAGATACCCTTATAGAGGCGGGGGATGTGACACTCAATAAAAATCCACTTAAAGACTTTGGCTATGATGTGCAAGAAGATGACCATATTTATGTCAAAGGCAAAGCCGTTAAAGTAAGTACTGAATTGACCATCATTGTATACAATAAACCTAAGGGTGTTCTTGTTACAAAAAAAGACGATAGAGAGCGCACAACCATTTATCATAAATTACCAGGTAAATTTAGGCACTTTGTGCCTGTAGGTAGGCTAGACTATGCATCAGAAGGACTTTTGCTCTTAACGGACAATATAGAGCTCTCTACAGCACTTATGGAGAGTAGCTTAGATAGAACCTATAACCTTAAGATAGATAAAGCTATTACTTCAGAGATGATTGAGGCGATGAAAGAAGGCTTAGTTTTAGATGATGCCCGTGCTGGAGCACATGAAAAATCTAAAATATATAGTATGGAATTTGCTCCTTTTGCACATTTTGAAGTAAGAAGTGAAGGTAAAAATTTTACTAAGTTACGTGTCACTATTACAGAAGGTAAAAATAGAGAACTACGGCGTTTCTTTGCACATTTCAATGCAAAAGTACTGGACTTAAAACGTGTAGCATTTGGTGGAATTGAACTAAATAATTTACCCGAAAATAAGACACGCTACTTTACGCGTAGAGAGTATGATGATATACATAAGTTTATCAAGCGTTACAGAGCAAACAAGACTGCAGCAATAAAAAACAGCATAAACGCGAAGAAACAAGAAGAAGAAAACTTACAAAAAGAACAACAAGACAAAGCAAAAAAATATAAAGACTAAAGATGTCAAACCTTGCACTCAAATACCGTCCTAAAACACTTGATGATATCATTGGACAAGAACATCTTCTCAGTCAAAATGGCGTACTGCGTAAGCTTATAAAGTCAGATGCCCTACCCCATACTTTCTTTTGGGGACCTCCAGGTTCAGGTAAAACAAGTCTAGCTAGGGTCATTGCAGACATACTATCACGTCCTTTTTATGAAATGAATGCAACCACACTAAAAATAGAAGATTTACGAAAAATATTTAAAGAATATGCTCATGCCTTACAAAAACCTCTTATTTTCATAGATGAAGTGCATCGGCTGAGTAAAAACCAGCAAGAAGTACTACTGCCCTTTATGGAAAACAATGCGGCACTCATTATAGGTGCTTCGACTGAAAACCCTTATTATTCACTAACAGCTGCCATTCGTTCACGTTCACATACTTTAGCATTAAAAAGCATAGATAATATTTATGCTAAAGAATATCTATTTAGCATTATTAAACAAGAAAAAATATCTGTTGAAGAGGATGCTATTGAGTACTTAGTATTTTCGAGTACGGGGGATGTACGTGCCATGCTTAATCTATTAGAAAGTGCACATGCCGTCTCCGACATCATTACAGTAGAAATATTGAAACAAATACGCCCACATGTGATGCAAGCAGGAAGCAGTGAGAGCGAAAGTCATTATGAACTAACATCTGCAATGATCAAAAGCATACGTGGTTCAGACATAAATGCAAGTATATATTATCTAGCGAGGCTTATAGAAGGAGGGGAGCCCGCAGAATTTTTAGCCCGACGTCTTGCTATATTAGCCAGTGAAGATATAGGTAATGCAAATCCACCAGCACTAAATCTTGCCTCATCTACACTTAACATCGTAAAACATATTGGTTACCCAGAAGCCAGAATAACACTCTCTCAACTTGTTATATATTTAGCTTCTTCTCCCAAATCAAATGCTGCCTATCTAGCAATAAATAAAGCGATGGCAATGATAGAAGCAGGGGAGATACAGCAAATACCCAAACATATTAAAACAAATGCAAAAAATTATAAATATCCGCATGATTTTGGAGGCTGGGTAGCACAAAGTTATTTAACTTCTGCGCTACATTTGTATGAAACAGAACAAATTGGATTTGAAAAAACACTGTGGTCATGGCATACAAAAATATCCTCTAAAAATAATTGACAATTCTATGATATAATCAAAGTAGAAGGCTAGGGAGCACTCACAGAGTACTCTTTTAGATACCCTAAATATAAGATTAAAGGAATATTATGAAATACATTAAACCAATTCTAGCATCAACACTATCAGTGTTTATACTTACTGGATGCTACAATGAACCAGGACTTACCGAAGATAAAAGTTACAATCGTACTAAAACTGGCGCAGCAAGTGGAGCAATTGCTGGTGCACTTATAGGTTATAATACAAAAGGCCATCATAAAGGACAAAGAGCCCTTATTGGTGGGCTATTGGGTGCAGCTGCTGGGACAGCCATAGGTTATAGTTTGGATAATCAAGCCAATGAAGTAGCCAATGTACTTGGCACTGGTGTCAATAATGACCCACTCGCCGCACTTGATCCAAACAATGATATTATCGTTTCAAAAACAGATAATTATGTTAAACTGCTCTTTAGAGATAAGATGATGTTTGCCACTGCATCATCAAAACTACAGCCTAGAGCAAAATATAAAGTGAACAAAGTAGCACAGTTATTAGAGAAATATCCCCAAACAATAGTAGGTGTATCAGGACATACCGACGACAGAGGAAGTTTAGCTTACAATAAAAAACTTTCAGAACAAAGAGCACATACAGTTGCAGATATACTTTCTGTCAATGGAAAGCCATACACAAAAGGGTGTGCCTATACCAAAGAAATTGCTCCAAATATCTCTAAAAAGAGTAGGGCGCTTAATAGACGGGTTGAAGTCTATTTGTATCCAAATAAAGAAGTAATGTCAGATCCTTGTATCTAACTTACTTAAGCGTGTTTAGTTCACGCTTAACATCTTCGGTCGTCAAGCTACCAGAGAAAAATTTACCTTCAACTTCATTAATCTTATCTAATAGTTTTTTTTGTAAATATGTACTTTTAATTCTATTCTTTACAAATTCTTTCATATCTCCAAAGTCAGGGAAAATGTCAAAAAACTCTTTTTTTAGACTACTTTTATTCCAAGCTTCTAATTGTGTTTTTTTATCAATATCTGTAAGCACCAATATACTTTGTCCAATAGCATTAACACCCATATATTTATCATATTTATGTTCTGAATTGTACTCACTGTTGCTAAATTGCTCATCTTCTTTTTGAATATTACCAATGAAATTGGTAACAAAATAAAGAAAACCAATACCAACAGCTGTAAAAAGAAATAAACTCTTATCCATATAGAATCCTAATAAACTAAACCATATAACATTATACTATAAAATTTAAAAAAATAAGATTGATTAAAATAGGGGGAGGTTATACGTGATAATGTGGTGAGGATGAGAGGACTCGAACCTCCACGCCGTAAAGCACCAGATCCTAAGTCTTTTTTTTATACTTTTTCATACTTTTTCATTACCTTTCAAATTCATATAAATACCGCTAGAGTCGTCTCTATGTAGCTTATGCTAAATTTCAATCCTTTTCAATTAAATAGATACTTTTTCAATATTTGTAGTAAAAACTGTAGTAAAAAATAGCTTTTATGCTATAATTTTTCTAAGTATCTTATCGAGCTTGCCTAATGAAAATATCTGATAAGTGGAATTAACTAATAAACCAGTTAACTACCAAGGCTAAAAATGTAATTATACCAAAAGAAAGAGAAATTTATGGCTCCCACATCAATTATTTTCATTCCATCTTCTAGCAGTAAATTTTCAAATTCTAAAAATTGATTGTCACCCTCATTTAAAAAATCAATTTGTAAAGACTTATAATCTTTACTAATAATTTTTGAATCACTTTTATTTATTTTGTCAATCTCAACTAAAGTCGAATTAGGCATATAGCTCGCTATTAACGAGCTGTTAGTTGTCTTCGCCGCACCACCTTTTAGGTTAATTACTAGTATATTCATTTTTGAACCTTATTAACACATGCCAGTATAGTTCCAAAACTATTTTGTTTTTTTAAATGTATCTGTAAATCTTCAAGTTCTTTTTTTAAGATTTTATCTTGAATTTTATCAACTACAATGCTACAACCGCCATGTGCTACGCTGCCATAACTTGCTGGTGATTCTGGATTTACTACATCCATTTTAATAGCTTCATCGCTTATTTTAACTATTTTGTGACCTAGTGCAAATATTGTTACTTCTTTCATTTTTAATCCTTATTGAATTGCCCATTTTTGGGCAGATATAAAGCCTATTAAGGCACCTATTATTAATCCGGTTGTTGCCATAACTAGCATACTTTTGATCTTAAAACTTGATATTTTTTGCTCAAATTTATTAAATTTAGCTAACTCAAAATCAAGTGCTTCAAGATTTATATGCAATTCATGTGCAGACCTAACAGCTCGTTCAAGTATTTTGATATCTTGTTCAGTCATTTAAATTTCTTTTAGTTGTATTAATCAGCCAATCTACAATATCAGTTATTTTCCACATCTTTTTATTGCCAACCATAAACCATACTGGCACCATTTTATGTTTTTTAATAATGTCAATGGATTTTCCATTTTTGGGACTGAATAATTTACTAGCATCACTGTAACTACTTCCCCATTCTTTTGCTGCTTTTGTCAGAGGAAGTACACATATCTTATGTCTCTCATTTATTAATTCAATTAGGAGTTTCTTCTCCTCAATCTCGTCCATTTACTTTCCTTTCATTGTGTTTATTTAATTTATCTTGTGTATATTTGCTTAACATTGCTATTATAGTGTTTTATTGTTTCAATATACTTAAATACTTGCAATATATTGCAATATATTGTTTTATTTACTTTTTCTTGCATTTACTGTATACTATTAAAAAAATAAATTGGATTAAAATATGAATGCTAATGACTTAATAGAGATACTTATGGATTATTATAATGTTTCATCAAATAATGAACTAGCTATAAAACTCAATATGCAACCTAGCTCTGTATCAAGTTGGAAAAATAGAAATTCGGTAAATGCGATTAAAAGAAAGTGTCGTGAACTGGGTATCTATAAGGAGATTTTTGGAGATATGAATGTGCAAACGGTGATAAGTAACGAGGGTCAAAATGCACAAAATGTTTGGGGAGATCAAATGTCTAGCCCAGCTAATCAAAATGAAAAAAAAATAAATGATGAAGTGGATCCAGCCACCTATAATTTATTTTTAGAAGCATATAAAAAAGCTATTGAAGAAAATAATTTAAAAAGTTTCAGACTACATTTGATGGAATATTAATTAATGAGTGATGATATACAAAAAATTGATAATAACCAGGGTCAAAATGCACAAAATGTACATGGCAACCAAATATTTAATAGATACACTCTAACCAATCCAAAAACCCAAAAATTCCCAAAAATCAAAGAGCCAATTAAAATTGCTGTAATAAATGAACTTTTTTATAATTTTACTCTATTTAATTATATTTTCTTTTTTATTATATGTTTTTCTTTTATGCCAATAACAATTTATAGCCATATGTATAACATTCAAAATATGTTTACAATGACATCTTCAGAACATCAAATAGGTTACTTGTTACTATACTTTTATTATGGATTTTTTTCTTTTATAATTATATTTATAATTATATTCCCATTTTTTTCTAAATTAAGTGTTCAATATTATAAGAAGCCTATACTAACAAATAATAGTTTTAGTAAAATTAAGTTCTCTAATATTCGAAAATTAACTATGAGTCATAATATCCTTAGAAATAAACTTTACCTGTATCAAATCGATAAGCCTAAACCAATTGTATTCATGATCAACAGTATTGACGATATGTTATTAATCAATGATGTGTTTGAAGGATATATTTACCACCATTCTAATACGAATAATTCATCTCAAAACAAATTAGCTGGTTTATTTGGGTGAAATTAATTAGTGATTGGACTTAGAGATTATAATTCGTTCTTTAGTGGTTGTAGTAAAAATGTAGTAAAAAAGTATTTCTTGGGTTTTCTTAAAATGAGAGCCAAACCTCTTAAGGTTCCGAAATTAAGGGATGGTGCGGATGAGAGGACTCGAACCTCCACGCCGTAAAGCACCAGATCCTAAGTCTGGCGTGTATACCAATTTCACCACATCCGCATGTGATTGTAACAATAATAAGTGGTACACCCATTAGGAT
>JAKIUE010000166.1 GCA_021647715.1 Sulfurovum sp. | reverse complement strand
TTTACTGTAACCGTTTGCCATGGCTGTAAAATAGGGTGAGGTATTGATAATACAGTATGCGGAGGTTTCAAATCGTTGTCTGTCCCAAAGTGGTTCCATAATGTAAATAAGGGTATTTTTTGACATATTTTGTTTCATACGCTTAAGTAAAGTAATAATATCTTCTTCTTTAAAACAATCAAGAAATTGACTCATCCAAATAATATCATAATTTGTAGGAATTTCTTGTTTTTCGTCAAGTATATCTTGGGCTATAAAATCTATTCTTTGTTCGAGTTTGGCATCCTTAATATTTTTTTTAGCCAGTGTAATTTGTTCTGGTAAGTCACAGATTGTGATAGAAATATCAGGATTACTCTGTGCCAATAGCATAGAAAATTTACCTGTATTTCCTCCAATATCGAGAAGTGATTTAGGTTTATTTTTTAGAAGTATCTGTATAGCTTCATCGAAAGAGCTATCAGAATAGTAGTGATCAAAAGTAAACCAGCTTTCTTGGGCTTCTTTAGGTAAAGTTGAAAGCGCTGGGTAGATGGTGTCCCAGTTACCAAATACTTTTAGTCCTATTGCTTTTTCTTCTTTTATGGACTCTTTTAAATAGTAAAGACCTTGATAGTTTACATAATGATTATAATTCATGTTAATATTGGTCATTTTATCTTTGAGTAAAAAGTATCCTGTTTTTGTAATATAATATTTGTTTTTAGTACACTTTACAATATCTGCACTTAGTGAGGTCTCAAGTAAGGTTTTTACACCGTAAGTTGAAAGTTTTACTTTTTGGCTAATTTCATCTAGAGTAAGACCCTCCTTATCATGAGAATATAAAACTTCTAAAATACCCAAGTCTCTCATGGACTTTGCAACTTGAAATATAACAGGAGCAAAAGCAATTTTCTGGGCTGCATATTGTGCTTCTAATGCACTTTTTGTGTCATTTTCAGTAAAAAATTTCTGCATATTTATTCTCATTGTTTTATTGGGCTATGTATAATGTATAAGATTGTATAGTAGTTTTATTTAGTTTTGGATAAAATTATAATACTTATGGGGTATAAGTAAAAAAGTAGGTGAGGTAAAAAATTGATACATGGATTATATACTATTAGGGGTCAAGACAATGGGAATTTTGTTATTCAATTGTCTGGTAAGTCTCATCCTTTATTTGAAGCTCATTTTCCTAAATGTCCCATATTACCAGGTTTTGCAATGATTGATATTCTTGCAGAATTACTTCTTGATGAAGTGGTTATTATTCATAAAAGTAAATTTATAAAAAATATTTTCCCCAATGACATCTTAGAATGTGAAATATCTATCAGTGAAAAGAACAGAAAGATAAAAGTATTTAGAAATAAAGAAAAAGTAAGTGAAGTAGCCTATGGAACAAAATAAAGTGATTGTAGTTGTTCCTACCTATAATAATTTAGAGAGTATTAAAAAAGTAGTAGAAGATATTTTAGAACATAACTATGAGGTGATTGTAGTTGATGATGGTTCTGATACACCTGTGCAAGATTTATTTTCTCAAAGTGAACAAAAAAACATACACTTTGTCCGTCATGAACAAAACCAAGGGAAAGGTCAAGCTATTATAAGTGGGACACAAAAAGCCAAAGAGCTTGGCTACCTTTATGTCCTAAGTATGGATGGTGATGGACAGCATTTGGCATCACAAGCACATTTACTTATAGATGAGTGTCATCAAGATGAAATTATTATAGGGGCAAGAAACTTTGATTTGGAGAATGTACCTTTAGGTTCTAAATTTGGCAGATGGTTTAGTAATATCTGGGCAAAACTTAACACAAAAATGAAGATAACAGATTCTCTGTCTGGTTATAGGATATATCCTGTATCGATTTTAGACCTGCCTATACAAACAAAAAAGTTTGATTGGGAGATGGAAGTTCTTGTTCGACATGCACAAGCAGGTAAAAACATTAAAGAGGTAGTGATAGAGTGTTATTATCCTTTGGCAGAAGATCGTGTGAGTCATTTTAGAAACTTTGAAGATACTATGTCAATCGTATGGGTACATTTACAAATATTGTTTCATCGGTTTGTTGATAAGATACAAACATTATTTA
>JAKIUE010000063.1 GCA_021647715.1 Sulfurovum sp. | reverse complement strand
TCTTACACAGTATATAGTCATATTATTAATACTCTGTATACCAATACATGCAAATGATATAAATAAAACAAAAATGATGTGTGAAGGTGGAGATTCGAGAAGTTGTTTTTTTATGGGAATTAAATATAATATAGGTGAAGATGTAAAAATAAATACGAAGCAAACAATCAAATATTTTAATCTCTCTTGTCGAGCAGGAGATGCTATGGGATGTTACGATCTTGGTATTATGTATGATCTGGGTGTAGGTGCAGAACAAAATAATTATAAAGCTATCGAATTTTATGACAAAGCATGTAAAATAGGGCATAGTATGGGCTGTTATAATGCGGGGATGAAATATGACAAAGGAGAGGGTATAAAACAAGATTTATTTAAAGCAGCAAAGTATTTTTTACTTGCATGTGAAGCTGGAGATACTAGCTCATGTATAAATCTTGGTGCAAAATATGACACTGGTGATGGAGTTGAACAAGATTTTTTGATGGCAACGAAGTATTATATGCAAGCTTGTCAGAGAAAAGACGCAATGGGTTGTTATAATTTAGGGATTATGCATGATCGTGAAGAAAGTATATTAAGAGATAAATTTAAAGCAGTAAAATATTTTAGCCAAGCATGTAAGGGTGGAGATAGGAATGGTTGTTTGAATCTTGGGTTTAAATATGATAAAGGTGAAGGTGTTGCACAAAATTATGTAAAAGCGATGCAGTTATATACACAAGCATGTGAAGATGGAGATGCTATAGGTTGTTATAATTTAGGACATATGTATATTAGGGGTGAGGGCATAGAAAAAGACACTATTAAAGCGTTTAGATATTTTACTCAGGCTTGTAATGTTGGAGATATAAATAGTTGTTATGTGATTGGTATCTTAAATGAAGAAGATATTAGAAAAGTTGATAATGATATGGTGTATAACCTTGATAATAATTATGTGAAATTAAATATTAAATCCTCAGATTAAAAATTCTACTTTTTGAACATATTGAAGTAAAATCACTTATAAAATATAATATGTTATTATTTCTGATATTAATAGGAAATATTAGGAAAAATAATGACTCAAAACACTATAAAATTAATCAAAAAGCACCCCAAATACCAAGAGCTAGTAATTACACGAAGCCGTTATGCTTGGATGCTCTCCATACTTATGCTTTTAGTCTATTATACATTCATCATGACAATTGCTTTTTATCCAGATACTTTAGCAACACCTATAAGTGAAGGTTCTGTTATTTCTATAGGTATTCCAATTGGTATTGCTATTATCCTCTTCTCATTTTTACTTACAGGACTCTATGTCTATAGGGCCAATAGTACCTATGACGTATTGCTAGAAGAGCTCAAAATAGATTTAGAGAAGGGAGCATAGATGTTGAAAACTATAATAATTTCTTTTATAACATTTTCTTCTATACTCTTTGCCTCTGGTAATATAGAGGGAGAAATAGCACATCAACCTCTGAATATCGCTGCAATTATCATGTTTCTTATCTTTGTTGGGGGGACACTTATGATTACCTATTGGGCAGCCAAACGTACTAAGACAGCTTCTGACTTCTATACTGCAGGTGGTGGTATCACTGGATTTCAAAACGGTATGGCGATTGCAGGAGATTATATGTCTGCGGCTTCATTTTTGGGTATTTCTGGGCTTGTCTATCTGGCTGGGTATGATGGGCTTATTTACTCTATTGGGTTTTTGGTTGGTTGGCCTATTATTTTGTTTCTTATCTCTGAGAGACTAAGAAATCTTGGTAAATACACTTTTGCTGATGTGGCATCGTTTAGACTTAAGCAAGAGCCTATACGTATACTCGCTTCCTTTGGTGCTATCGCTACGGTGATACTTTATCTCATAGCACAGATGGTGGGTTCTGGTAAACTTATAGAACTTCTTTTTGGACTGCCGTATGAGTATGCTGTAATATTGGTAGGTATACTCATGATACTCTATGTAACTTTTGGTGGGATGCTGGCTACTACATGGGTGCAAATCATCAAAGCAGGGCTACTGTTAAGTGGTGCAACGTTCATGGCACTAGCAGTACTGTATCATTTTGATTTCTCTTTTGAAAAACTTTTTCAACGTGCTGTGGATGTACATGATAAAGGCATAGACATCATGAGCCCTGGTGGATTAGTATCTGACCCAATTTCTGCTATATCATTAGGTATTGCACTTATGTTTGGTACGGCGGGGCTACCACATATACTTATGCGGTTCTTTACGGTTGCTGATGCCAAAGAGGCTAGAAAATCTGTCTTTTTTGCTACAGGGTTTATAGGGTATTTTTATATTCTTACATTTATTATTGGTTTTGGTGCGATTGTGATGGTTCTGAATAACCCAGAGTATTTAGACCTTGCAAAACAAGCTATCTCTGGTGGTTCGCCTATTGTTGGAGGAAAAAATATGGCTGCCATTCACCTCTCACATGCTGTGGGTGGTGACCTATTTTTAGGATTTATCTCTGCAGTGGCATTTGCAACCATACTTGCAGTAGTCTCTGGGCTTACGCTTGCAGGAGCCTCTGCTATCTCGCATGACCTCTATGCCAATGTACTAGAAAAAGGTATTTGTGATGAAGCCAAAGAGATGAGAGTCTCAAAGATAGCTACCATAGTATTAGGTATCGTTGCTATTGGTCTTGGTATTGCCTTTGAAAAACAAAATATTGCTTTTGTGGTAGGGCTTGCTTTTGCCATTGCAGCATCGTCCAATTTTCCTGTATTGTTCCTCTCTATGTTTTGGTCTAAGTTGACCACAAGAGGGGCTGTGATAGGTGGGGTACTAGGTTTATCTACTGCTATACTATTGGTAATTTTAGGACCAATTGTGTGGGTAGATGTACTGGGCAATGCAGAAGCTATATTTCCTTATAAATATCCCGCACTCTTTTCTGTGACCGTTGCCTTTATAAGTATTTGGTTCTTCTCAATTACTGATAATTCAGAACGAGCGAAAGCAGAACGTGTTGCCTTCGAAGCACAAGATATTCGTTCTCAAACAGGGATTGGAGCAGAGGGTGCTTCTGTGCATTAATGCGTATTTGAAATAAATAGGAGTAAATTACTCTTATTTTAAAATCTTTCTCTTTATATCTTATACTCTTTACATTTTTACGTTACAATAATCTTAATATGAATATGTAAGGAATTATTATGAGTGAAATATTTAACCCAAACCCAGAATTTGCCAAAGATGCAGTAATACCAAGTATGGATGTCTACTGGGCATTACAAAACAAAGCGATAGAAGACTATGATGGCTTCTGGAAAGGCTTTGCTGATGAGAAGATAGAGTGGATAGCACCTTATGATAAGGTACTTGATGAATCTGATGCACCTTTTTATAAGTGGTTTACCAATGGTAAGCTTAATGTCTCTAACCAATGTATCGATAGACACCTAGATACCAAAGCAGATCAAAATGCGATTATCTTTGAGGGTGACAAAGGTGATGTAGAGCATATTACCTATGCACAGCTCTCAACACGCGTGAACAAAATGGCAAACTTACTCAAAAATGAGTTTGGTGTCAAAAAAGGTGATAGAGTTGTACTCTATATGCCGATGATTCCTGAAGCTGCGTATGCAATGCTCGCGTGTACACGTATCGGGGCGATTCACTCTATTGTCTTTGGTGGGTTCTCTTCAGAAGCACTCAAAGACCGTATCGAGGATGCCGAAGCAAAGATAGTTATCACAGCAGATGGGGCTTTTCGTAAAGGAAAACCATATATGCTTAAAAATGTGGTAGATGATGCACTGAGTCAAGGTGGTAAATCTATAGAGGCAGTGCTGGTAGTAAAACGTAATAATGAAGAGATTACTTGGGTAGAAGGACGTGACCATTCATACAATGAGTTGATAGATGCACAGTCTGATGTCTGTCCTTTTGAGCCTATGGACTCAGAAGACCCACTCTTTTTACTCTATACTAGTGGTAGTACTGGTAAACCAAAAGGGGTACAGCACAATACCGCTGGGTATATTCTGTGGGCACAGATGACTATGGAGTGGGTGTTTGATTTACGTAAAGATGATGTCTTTTGGTGTACAGCAGATATCGGGTGGATAACGGGGCATACCTACATCGTGTATGGACCATTGGCAGCGGGAACAACTACACTTATGTTTGAAGGTGTACCTACATACCCAGATGCAGGGCGAGCGTGGAAAATGGTACAAGACCACAACATCACGCAGTTTTACACAGCACCTACTGCTATACGTCTATTACATAAAACAGGTGAAGATGAGCCTAAAAAGTATGACCTCTCTAAACTCAGAGTACTAGGAACCGTGGGTGAGCCTATAGACCCTCCTGCATGGAAGTGGTACTATGAGACAGTAGGTAACGCTAAGTGTGCTATTGTTGATACCTATTGGCAAACTGAGACGGGTGGGCATATGATAAGTCCATTACCCGGTGCAACATCGATTAAACCTGCATGTGCGACCTTTGCCTTGCCAGGGATTATTGCTGAGATTATAGAAGAAGATGGTACACCAACACCAGTAGGCGAAAAAGGATTTATGTGTATTACACGTCCTTGGCCATCGATGATACGTAATATCTGGGGAGACCCAGAGCGTTTCAAAAAAGCATACTTTGGTGACTGTAAAAAAGATGGCAAACCTGTCTACTTTACAGGTGATGGGGCGATGATAGATGAAGATGGATACATAACGATTACAGGACGTACTGATGATGTCATCAACGTCTCTGGTCACCGTATGGGTACAGCAGAAGTAGAAGCAGCTATTAAAAAGCACGACGCTGTAGCAGCTGTAGCTGTAGTGGGTAAACCACACGAAATCAAAGGTGAGGGAATCTTCGCCTACCTTGTACTTAAAAACCCAGATGATGCTTCTGAAGAACTCAAAGTGGCTATCAACCAAGTGATTAAAAAAGAGATTGGTGCGATTGCACTATGTGATGCCATGGCATTTGTACCTGATGTGCCTAAAACACGTTCTGGTAAGATTATGAGACGTATACTTCGTAGTATTGTTAAAGGTGAAAAGATTACACAGGATACGTCTACACTTGAAGATCCTAGTATCGTTGGAGTTATAGAAAAGATAGTAAAAGAATCTTCATACAATTAATTGTATGAAGCCTAGGGCTGAAGTAGTCACAGTGACAACGTAATATATGCTCAAACATAAGAGAAAAAGATAGTCAAGAGGTCTAAGAGACTATTTAAAGTTTTAAGTTACTTATGCCTCTTCTGAAATTTTCTCAGGTAGACAGCATACTTGGTTTCTACCGTTATTCTTCGCTTTATAAAGAGCAGTATCTGCACGTTTAAGTAGTGTATGAATAGTCTCATCTTTATCCTTAGTCAATGTGCTAAGACCTATACTAATAGTGATTTTTATCGCTTCATGATTATCAATAGCGATAGTATGTTTAGATATGTTTTCACGTAGTCTATCTGCTATTTGGTAGGCAGACTCAGCATTTGTTTTTGGCATGAGTACGGCAAATTCTTCGCCACCAATTCTTCCTATGTGGTCTTTAGTACGTGTATTTAAAATCATAAGTTTTGCTACATCATTAATGACAATATCACCCACATCATGACCATAGGTATCATTAATCCTTTTAAAATGATCAATATCGATAACCAAGCAGGAAAGTTGTTCTTTATCAAATTTGGCTTTTGATATCTCTAATTCTGAGAGTTCAAAAAAAGCACGTCTATTGTTGAGTTCTGTCATAGGGTCAGTTGATGCTAGGTGTTTTAAATGTTTTTCTAATTCAATTTTCTTTTTGAGCTCTGCCTCAAGATCCTCTTTTGCACGGTTGAGTTCTTTCGTTTTTTCTCCTACTGTATGAAATAGACGTGTACTTTCACTCTTTTGTTGTCTTATTAGCTTTTCTCTAGATTCAAATGACTCCTTACGTAATAAGTTTATACGGTAAGCCAGCAAAAGAGAAAATAATACTATTTCTATAATAGACACAACTACAATCAAAGTACTTAAAAAATGACTATAAGGTATTACGCCCAATGTAAGTAATGAAAGTATAGTCATACTAATGGTAAAAACACTTAATGTTATGATATATAATTTATTAATAATACCTTTACCTCTTAGGTACCATAGTGCAGATAACAGTGTCGTAATCAAAAGTGGGGTTGACAGTAGATTCATGAGGTAAAATCCACTTTCAGGTGCTACAGACATCCATAGAATCGAAAATAGTGTAATATAGATAATAGTATTATATATTTTATGTAATTTTTCATGACGCTTTTCTGTTTCTAGAATGGATTGTGAAAACAGAAGTAGTGAGATGAAAAATAATGGAATAATAAGTTGTAAAACAATAAATATTTCTGCATTAATAAAAGGTAATAGTAGACCTTTAAAGTTTGCTACCCATAGTCCAAATAATGTCACATAAGTGATATAGTAAAGATATATTCTGTCTTTGAAATAGAGGAAATAAAGAAAATTATAAAGTACTATAGTCATAAGTGCTACTAGGTAGGCAAGATATAAATACTTCTTCATTTGTATATTTTGATAATATTCTGTTTTATCTGTTAATTGAATAGCACCAAAAATACCATGGGTAGATGAAAGTTGCAGGTAAAGTACTTTAGATTCTCCAGCTTCTAAATAGAGTTTAAAAGAAGGTGTGGATTCTTGTATTTCACGTTGATTTACGGGTATATTTAAACCATTTCTTTTGTAAGTAAGCTCTTTAGATGCTGTGAATGTATACAAATCTACAACATTATGTACGACTTCTGTAAATTCAAGTATCATTTTTTTCTTAGTTGAGCTTTTGTTTTCTACCTTTAGACGAAACCATATTTCATTGTCTTGAAAACCTAAACTTATTTTATTTGATGTAGATTGCGTAAAATTTACTTCTTGAATATCTCCTATATCAAAAAAGCGTCCATCAGGCTCAATGAAATAATCAACATCAAAATTTTGGTAGGTACTATCTTGATCATTTAAGACAAGGGTGGCATTGGCTGTCATTATAGTAGGTATAATCATGAGAAGTACCATGAAAATAGTTTTTAAAGTGTGAGTAAATAAATATTTTTGAATTTTCATAATACTCCTTTCCTTGCTGTATTTAATATTTTATGAGGGAAGTGTAACTTAAAATTGTCAAATAGTTTTGACTTTTTTTAATTATTAAACTAAATCTTTTATTTTTAGTAAATCTTCTAATACATCTTTTTTTGCACTGGGGTTTCTAAGTAGAAAATTAGGATGATGTGTGGGAATAACTAGATAATTCTCTTTTTGTTGTATTGAACCTCTTATGTCATGTAGTGGGGTGTTATCTTCTGTGAGATATTGATAGGCACTCTCTCCAAGGGTAAGAATGACTTTGGGTTTGACTAAATCAATTTCTTTAAGTAAATAGGGAAGACATGTATGTGCATGTTTAGGAGATATATCTTTATTTTCATGTGAGCGACATTTTAAGATATTTGTCAAATAGATATCTTCTCTTTGCAGCTTAAGTACATTTTCTATCATCTTTGTGAGCATTTCACCAGAACGTCCTGTAAATATCTTACCTACACTTTCATCACTACTACTGGGAGTATCTCCAATAAACATGATATCTGCATGAGGATTTCCTTCTCCAAAAATGACTTTTTGGCGTGTTTTACTGAGTGTGCAAAGGTGGCACTCTTTTGCTTTATCTTTTAGAGTATTTAGTGAGTTAGGGAGTGTGAAATTTGGTTCATCTTCTTTGTAGGGGATAACTGAAGTGTATTGGTAACCTAATTGTTTGAGTTGATACAGTTGCTTGAGTAAAAGCGCATTTTTGAGGTTTTTCATTGATGCGATTATACTAAAGCAGTCCTTAAGGACATGAGCTATTATCTATATAATGGAGTGCTTGTTTTAACATAAGTTCATCACTATCTCCTCTTTGAAAAGAAAGATTGTCTTCTGCTTCACAAGTAGCTGGTATTCCTTCAAACGGTGTGGTTTCATCTGCATTGTTACGTACCATGAAATTGATTAAAAAATAGTAGTTATTATTAAACACTTTTCCAGACATGCCTACGGGTTTACCATGGGTTTCAGTACCTATAGTTATGATATTATCCTTTAAATATGGTTTTAATGCAGAAATAACAAGTTCACTGGCACTCGCTGAGTTTTTTGTAACAAGGAAAATAACACGTTTCATATCAAGTTCATTGCCATCACGATCACCTGCATCTTCAAATTTGAAATCTTCATTTTTCTCTTTATTCCTATCATTCCAATCTAAGTACCCTTGTCTTTGTCCAGCATATTGATTGGTGATGTTATCTAACAGTGCACTAGCCACGGCAATGGAACCACCACCATTGTACCTAAGGTCAATCACAAGTTCTGATATATTTTTACTTTTAAAAGTTGTAAATATCTTTTCTAGTTCATCTACTGAGCTTCCAGTAAATGAGTCATAACGCAAATAACCGACATTCATGCCGTTGTGTGGGATTACTTTTCCTAGTGATACTTTAAAGGTGTAGTCACTTGGTGTGATAGTTACATTTACTTGTGTATTGTTTCGAAGCACTGTAAAGGTTGTCTCTCTGTTTGTATTTGCAGAGGCTTGTGCTATGTTTGTTTCTGTAGCAGTTGTTCCATTTATTTTTAGTATCGTATCTCCACGTTGAAGTTTGTTGTATGCTGGTGAGTCTATGCGTACCATATAAAGTGTAAAATTTTGCGTGTATCCAAACCCAAAGCCAGCTGTTTTTTGATTGGCATAGTCTTCATACTCTTTTTTTGTCATGCTAAAACTCCATACATCAGGAGGTGTGACCTTTAAGGCATTGATGAGCTCTTGAGGTTGCTTGATGGCTTTGTAATCTATGTCTTGTATCACTTGTTCATACCAGTAATATTCGGTGAGAAAAAGATTGTGTACTGCTTTCTTCTCTTTTAGGGAAAAGGTTTTGTCTTGATCATTGTTCCCATTTGAAAAGATACCTAAGGGATCTAAAATGTCAGAAATATCATCTTTTTTATTGTTTGAACCACAAGATATTAAAAAAGTTATAGAAACCAAAGAGGAAATGAGACGTTTATAGTGCATGGTCTATCCTTGAAAATATTTTACAATTATTATATCTAAAGATACTCTGATATACTTAGGGTATGAAAAAAGTTTTAATTATATTTATAATGTGTGTGGTGTTATTGGTAGTTGCCAGGATGGCTTATGATAAATATTGTGAGTCTAAAGAGGGTGGGTGTACAGAAAGAAAGATGGATTATGAAAAAGATGGATTACCTAGAGAAGGGATGGAGTGGTAGATAGAGGGAACCCCTCTATCTTATGTAAGATTTAACTTACTGCTACTTCAACTTCAGTACCTTCCCAGATACCATGTTTAGTACAGTAACCGTGAGCTACAAGTTTAAGTTTTTTACCTGTTGGGATGATGGTAAAGGTAGTAGTGTTATGTGCTTTTGTGTTACCTAGAGTTCCAGGAACGTAAGAAGCTTTAGCCAGTTGTGTGTCACCATTAAAAAGTGTTACAGACTCAATGAAGTGATCAAAATCATCTGGATGTGTGTATTCGTTACCCATTTTTACTGTTACTTCAAATGGCTCTCCAGCTTTTGCTGTGTCTGCACAGTGGATAAACGGTGAATGTCTATCGATAAGGTCTTTTTTTGCTTCTCTATCTACTTCTGAGATGTCTACGTATTTGTTAATTTTTGGCATATTCAATCCTTGTTATTTTTTTGTGATTGGATTATAGCATAAAAGTATTTAAATAGGATAAAAATTGTCTTATTAAATACTTTTATATTAAAATGTTTGTAAGTTATGCTTTGAAAGTAGTCAAGCTTTAAGAAGCTTCACTATAAAGATGTTTCGCTTTTTGTACGTGGAAGTTTAGACCTATCTCTTTTTCTGTACAGCCAAGTGCAAGGGCTACCATTTGTGGCATGTGTAGTACTGGAAGTTCTACATCACGTCCCATCACTTTACCAATACTATCTTGGTAAGTATCCATTTTAAGGTGACAGAGTGGACAAGGTGTTACCATCATCTCTGCACCATTATCCATGGCATCAAGTAGTGCATTTCCTGCAAGTACTTCTGATGTATGATTGGCTTGAAGCTCTACATGAAAGCCACAACATTTGTTTTTACTTTCATACTCTACAGGGTTACCTTCAAGAGCTACTATAAGCCGGTCAAGTGAAGTAGGGTTGTATGGGTTTTCACGTCCATTTGCATCTTCATGTAACTCTGAGGGTCGAATGTTATGACAGCCATAAAATGGTGCAATGTTTAGGTGAGAAAGTGGTACCGTTACCTTGTCTTTGACTTTGTCTAAACCATACTCATCTATAAGTGTATAAAGGAAGTGTTTTATTTCGGACGTTCCTTTATACTCGAGTCCTACTTCTGCTAGCTTTTCATTTACACGGGCTTTGAGTTCTGGGTCATGGTCTAGTGCATGTTTTGTCATGGCAGAGTTAAGTTGGCAGGTATTACAGATGGTAATCATGGTAAGTCCTAACTTTTCTGCATAACAAATATTACGGGCATTGAGTACATGTGCTAGAAATTCATCAAAAT
>JAKIUE010000062.1 GCA_021647715.1 Sulfurovum sp. | reverse complement strand
CGTGATTTTTTAGGTGTTTTTGGTATCTTTTTAAGAAGAAACTCTTCTAAACAAGCCAAAGATGGAGATGCTATCAATATTAAAAAGTTGTCTAAAACAGCTAAAAAGAAAAAAATTATTCAAGAAGCAGAACCATTTCGTTCACTCCTTTATGTCCCTGGACATATTGTACTTTACTTGGGACAATATAAAGGCGAACCCATTATCATGCATACATATTGGGGTATCCGTAAAAAAGACGGCACAAAGTTAGTTACAGGACGTACTATTATTACTACGACAGAACCTGGAAAAGAAAGACGTGATGTCAAAGAACGATCTAAACTCATCAATACCTTCAAAACGATTGTGAATTTTTAAGTTTTGGAAAATTTCTTCGAAAATGAATTCTCTTCAGAACTACTCACACAAAGTGTTACACATCCCAATATCTTCGTAGATGTATTTAGCTATTACTCTGGATATCACCATAAACACCGTTTTGAAGACTGTGTCCGATACTTAGACAAGAAAAGCAAAAATGTAGATAAACTTATCATTGGTAAATACTGTTCCATAGGCTCAGGGGCGGTGTTTATGATGGCTGGAAATCAAGGTCACCGAATGGACTGGGCTAGTACTTTTCCTTTTTACTACCAAGCAAACATTTTTAAAACCTCTAAAAATGCTTATAAAAAAGCAGGTGATACCCGTATAGGTAATGACGTATGGATAGGCTCAGAAGCGATGATAATGGCGGGGGTAAACATAGGCTCAGGTGCAGTCGTCTCTGCTCGTGCTGTAGTCGTAAAAGATGTAGCACCTTATGCTGTAGTAGGTGGAAACCCAGCTGTAGTTATTAAGTATCGTTTTGATGATGAGACTATAGACAAACTACTCAAAGAAAAATGGTGGGATTGGAGTGAAGAGGAAGTTAAAAGTGCAATGCCCCTCATATGTTCTGGAAATACTCAAGGATTAACGGAGTTTAAGATAAAATAAAAAGATGAAAGAAAAAATAAAAAAAGAACGTATTAAAATATTTACCACCACTATCACTGCAGGTACGTACAAGGGTAAAAAGATAGAGATACCCGACATCTTCACTACAAGAAGCTCAAAAGGCATACTCAAAGAGTCACTTTTTAATACCTTACAGTTTGACATCATAGATAAAAACTTCGTAGAAGTCTTTTCAGGTTCAGGTTCCATCGGACTTGAAGCGCTTAGCCGTGGAGCTGGACAATGTTACTTTATGGAGTATAACAAAACAGCTTTTCATTGCCTAGAGGGAAATGTAAAGCGTACAGACCCCTCTAAGTGTCACCTGTTTTTAGGAGATAGCTTCGAGAAGTTTTCTCTTATCTACGATATGATTAAAAAATCTTCTGAAAAAACCTATTTCTACTTCGACCCACCCTTCTCTACGCGTGATGGTATGGATGATGTCTATGACAAGACCATATCCCTCATAGAAGGCATAGAACCCGAAGTCTGTGAGATCGTCATCATTGAACATATGACAAATCTGACTATGCCTGAGAGTATCGGAGCATTAAAGAAAATGAAACGTAAAAAGTTTGGTCGTAGCACCATCACTTACTATAAACCAAAGGAATCCTAATGGCACGAACCAAGACTGAAAACCATATCGCACTCTTTATAGACTGTGATAACATATCACACCGTTCTATAGAGGGTATCATCAACGAGCTTAGCAAGTATGGTGTAGTGAACATACGCCAAGCCTACGGAAACTGGACAAAAGACAATCTTAAGAACTGGGAAGATAAACTTCTAGAGTTTGCCATCAAGCCCATACAACAATTTGACTACTCTAAAAATAAAAATGCCACAGACATACTCATGACCATAGATGCCATAGACTTACTACACACCAAAGACATAGATGCTTTTGCTTTTGCCACTTCAGATTCTGACTTCACTCCTGTAGTGATGCGTGTACAAAATGAAGGTATAAAAGTATATGGATTTGGAGAGAAAAAAACACCTAAGCCCTTCATGGCTGCATGTTCACAGTTTATCTTTACTGAAAAACTCATGTCTAACTATGTAGCCCAAGGAGAAGAGCAAGATAATATAAGTGTAGATACACGACAAGCACTTGTACGAAAGACAGGCAAAGAAATGCGTCAAGACACATGGCTAGTCAATGTTTTACGTACAGCCTTGGAGCAAACTATGGATGAAGATGGCTGGGCAAATTTAGCTGGCATTGGTCAGTACATCAATAACTCTACTTCTTTTTCACCCATCAACTTCGGATATAAAAAACTTTCCAACCTTATCTATGAGATAGACTTGTTTGATATCTATGTAGATGAAGAGACTAAGATTATGAGTATAAGAGATAAGAGAATGGGCTCCCATTAATAGAACGCTTTTTGAGCTAAGCCCAAAAAACTACGTTGACACTGCGTCTACTTCAGCAGTGGGCTCATGTGACTAGTCACATTAAATCTACTTCTTCCTTCTTTTTCTTAGGCTTCTTTTCTTTTTTCTCAGGTTCAATAAATTCCCCTTTTATCAATCCCGCTTCATGTAAAAACTGAGAAGGTTTATAGTCTATCTTTTTTACTTTATCAAATTTAGCCAAAGAAAGGTAGAGCTTATCTTTAGCACGAGTAACTGCCACATAAAAAAGCCTTCGTTCTTCTTCTATGCTAGACATCATTTTTCTGTTTGGAAAGCGTCCATCTACTAGGTCTATCACATACACTTCTGGAAACTCTAAACCTTTAGATGCATGTACAGTAAGTAAGTTTACCCCCTCACCTTCACTGAGTTCATTACCACCTAGCACCATCGCATTGACAAAACGTCTAAGCTCTTTATATTGACCTGATATTTTAAGTAATAATGTTGCTTTTTTCTCTATGCGTTCTTTTGATATTTTTTTCTTCTCTTCATCTATTTCCCCTGATTTTAGTCTCCCTCTTTGGGTGGAAAGGAGTTCAACTATACCTTTATAGAGACTAGAATTGATAGCATTTTTTACTATATCTGCTGGGTTTTCAAGTTGATGAACCCCATTCATAAGTGTATGGAACTCTTTAAAGTAACTTACAGCATCAGAAGTAAGTTTAGGATGTTTGAGTAAAGGATGTCCCATAAGTTTAGCATTTAGTCCTAAACTATTAAACCTAGCAGCAGAGCCTATCTCTTCATCGTCATCAAAAAGTCCAAGTTGGACATTTTTATTGGGGTTTAGCTTAGGTAAGTCATGTACTTTAGGATATAAAACACCTTGCATTAAACGTCCCTCTCCAAAATGCAAAAAACACTGAAACAACTCTTTGGAAAGTGCAGAACCCACACCCCTAGCATACTCAAACACATGAATGAATGCCATCATATCTTTTGGATTGACAAGAAGTGAAGTAAGGTCGAGTAAAAACTTAATCTCTTTAGCATCAAAGAAGCTTGTACCTCCTTTTCTCTTACAGCTAATATCATACTCCCGTAAAGAGGCCTCTACTCCATCAGCTGAAGAGTTGTTCCGAAATATGACAGCTATTTGGTCATTGGGTACATGCGTTTGTTTAATATTCTGAGCTATGGATTGATATTGTTCAAACAAATCGTTATACATGAGTAGTCTAGGTGGATGCGTTTTACCATGTCGCCCTACTTCTAGCTTTTTAGGATAGATACGCTCATTTTTTTCTATCACTCTATTTGCTAAAGAAAGTATAGGAGCGGTCGAACGGTAATTGGTTTTTAGTGTAAATACTTTTGCATCAGTATACCGTGTTGAGTAAGTAGCGATATTTTCTATATTGGCCCCATTAAAAGCATAAATACTTTGGTCATAGTCGCCCACACAAAAAAGTGACTCTGGTTTGAGTGCATCGATGAGTGCTGATTGCAAAGTATTGGTATCTTGATACTCATCTACAAGTACTTCTTTAAAAGCAATGGTATTTTCTTTTAGATAGGTATTCATTCGTAAAAGCAAGTCATTAAATGAAGCAAAACCAAACTCTATTTTTTCTCTTTCAAATTCTTCTGCTATATCCATATAAATGTCCATAACAGGTTCATGCTCTTCATATTTTTCCAAGAACCATACATCAAAACTATCTAGTGATGCATTTTGATAAAGTGAATACTGTTCATAAAGAAATGTTGCAGAAAAAGGTTGCATAGGAAGGTTCATACGCTCAAAATTACGCTTTTCATAAATACTTCTAAAAAGTGTCTTTAGTTCACTTGGCTGTTTGAGTGCTATGTTAGGATATATCTCTTTTAGCCAACGGTAAGAGACTGCATGAAAAGTACCAGAGACGATTTTAGAGACCACATTTTTAGGAAAAAACTTTTCAAGTCTTGCTATCATCTCTCCTGCAGCTTTATTGGTAAACGTAAGCAGTAAAATACTTGATGGTTCAACGCCATCATGTAATAGATGTCCAATGCGTCCAACAATAGTAGAGGTTTTACCAGTACCCGCAGATGCTATGATAAGGTTATGTCCCAAAGGTGCAGTAGCAGCATTAAGCTGCTCTTCATTAAGATTTGAAAGTGGCAACTAGTTTTGACCGAGTATATAATAGGTATTTTTATTATCAACTTTTTTGAGTTCAAGTTTATATTTATCTGCCCAATGTTTCACTAAAGTGGTAAAAGCAGAAAGATTATCTGCAGAGATATCTTCGTTACATTTTATTTTAAGATAATCTTGAGAATTTGACATCGCTATAAAACCTTTTTCTACTGCTAAGGCATCATTAAAAGAAGGGATATGCGCTGAAAATACATCAAACTTTCTTGTATTTTTTATAATAGTATTGATTTGTTTGAGTGTTTGATCTGTGATGGTATACCCTAACTGTGCTAACAATGCTTCGGGGGTGAATTCAAGGTGCATGTCTATCCTAAAAGTAAATTAATATAAATAAATTAGAAATAGATTGTAACAGATTTTTGGTTAGTGAACTGTTAGGAAAGAAGGTTTTTTAGAATAAATACCTTGTATTTTAAAACAAAGTGTCAGCTGGCACTTCTACTCTAGCAATAAGGTCTTTATAGTGTTCAAGGTTTTGAAATGCTTTTTCATAACGCCAACGTAAAACAAACTCTATAATCTCATTTTTAAGTGCACCCTCTAAAGTTTCAGCTTTTCCGAAATACCCTAAAGAGATATTCTTCGCTTTCTTTTTACCATTTTTGTCTGGCTCATAAGTAATAGCAATAATCTGTATATATTTACCCTCACGTACTTCACCGAAATCATCTTCTTTCAGTCCAATACCAGAAAGATTCATCGCTTTATAGATAAAAATATTATCAAAATCTGGTGATTTTTCAAAAATCTTTAGTTTTTCATACAGTGTTTTTACACGTTCAATATTCTCTACACGTACAGAATCAGTACTAGTTGAAGAAACTTTTTTTCTCACTACAGGTGATTTTTTAACCGTTTCTACTTTTTTTGCAGATTTTTCTACTTCTTTTACAGGTTTTTCTACTTCTTTTTTCTCAACTTTTTTAGTATCTGCAGCAGGTATTTCAACCTTCTTATCTTTCTTTTCTAACTTCTCTTCAAGCTTATTTGTTAGAGCTTTTAATTTATCTAAACTACTAGCCATAAATTCCCTTTGCAAGGCACAACGGCCTTTAAAATATTATATTAGAAAATATCTTATCTGATATTTATTAATAAGTAGCTTAATTATACTGAATAATATTAATTTTCCTATTAATGAATGTTAAAATAATTAATATTAATTAGTATTTTACACATATACACACCTTAACCATACTTTTGATAGAATCTGATTCAATACACAAATGAATGGGGATTAACGATATTATGGATTATTTAGAAATTGAAGGTGGCAATACATTACAAGGTGATGTAACTATCTCTGGTGCAAAAAATGCAGCTTTACCTATCATCGCGGCAACAATACTCTCGGATACAAAAGTAACACTTACTAACTTACCAAATGTAGTTGACATTCGTACCCTCCTCAAACTTTTGACCATGCTTGGTGGAGAAGTCAATCATGACAGAACCATTGCACATGTTAACAATGGAACTATCAATTCAACAAAAGCAGTATATGAAATAGTCTCACAAATGAGAGCATCTATTTTAGTACTGGGTCCTTTACTTGCAAGGTTTGGAGAATGTGAAGTTTCATTGCCTGGTGGATGTGCGATAGGACAACGTCCTATTGACTTACATTTAAAAGCATTAGAATCTATGGGAGCCACCATAGAGATAAAAGGTGGATATGTGCATGCTATGGCTCCAGATGGTCTTAAAGGAGCTAAAATCATCTTTGACAAGATAACCGTAGGTGGTACAGAAAATATCGTCATGGCAGCTGCCCTAGCCCATGGTACTACCACTATAGTTAACGCGGCTAAAGAACCTGAAGTCGTACAACTCTGTGAGATGATACGTGACGCAGGAGTCAAGATAGACGGCATAGGTACAGGAGAACTTGCCATTGAAGGTACTTGTGGGAAACCACTCACTTTTCAAGAAGTAGAAATAATCCCTGACCGTATAGAAGCAGGAACGTATTTATGCGCTGGAGCTATCACTAACTCTAACATTACCCTCAACAAAGTCAATCATGGGCATATAAGAGCCTCTATTGACAAGTTAGAGTCTATGGGATGCACCTTTGACTTGCATGATGACAGCATTACCATACACCCTACTGCTAACTTAAATCCTGTAAGTCTCATCACCATGGAGTACCCTGGTTTTCCTACAGACATGCAAGCACAGTTTATGACACTAGCGGTTATGGCAAAAGGTGAAAGCCTCATAGAAGAGCGTTTGTTTGAAAATCGTTTTATGCATGTAAGTGAGCTCAACCGTTTAGGTGCAGATATCTGGCTTAAAGGAAGTATAGCCGCAGTCAAAGGAGTAGAAGAACTCTATGGGGCAGATGTCATGGCAACTGACCTACGTGCATCTTCTGCTCTTGTCTTAGCTGCACTTGTTGCCGTTGGTACAACAAATGTAAGACGTATCTACCATTTAGATAGAGGCTATGATGACTTAGAGGGAAAACTCTCTAAACTTGGTGCAAAAATAGTAAGAAAAAAAGAAGACTGGCAAGAGAAAAGGGGACAAGTCTAACGCTTACCCCGGCTCATAGTAAAAAATATTATATCGCCAAGTTTCTTCTATTTAACTACAAGTGTTGCAGAAGTTATATCATCTAAAATTAAATCAAGCTCGATTACACCTGTGATGTTATCACCTATTTTGTAATAACAGTTCGCTTGAGGATTGACACTTTTACATTCTGAGAAATCTGGCTTAAACGTATAATTAAAAAAGTTAATAGAACCCATGGAATATACTGTATTGTTATAGCTACTATGGATAAAGTCTCCACTATTGTATCTAGGTTTTCCCTCTAATAAATTATCTTTATCCGAAAGTAACACTGCAGTACCCCACTCTTTTTGCAAACTTTCAAATGTTTTTCCCGATACGCTTTGAGCATTATTAACAGCACTTTCTACAGCTTGTTCATCTGTATGTCCATTATGCATCATGTCATGCAAGAGCTTTGCCCCATCATAATTTTGTACTAAAAATGCACCAAACGCATTGACTTTAGCATAGTCTTCTAATGTTCTATCCCAAGTTGTAAGTGAGAGCATATTATTTTTATTAAATATGCCATATTTACCTTGTCTATTATTTTCTTTTCCCGCACTACCATCTCTATAATCAACACCTCTATACCCCTTATACTTCAGTTTAGTATCTACCATATATGAAGTTGTCACCGCCATCATTTCAGACAACCATGTTTGTGTACCATTCGTTTGATATTTTAATGTTTTTTGATAAAATTCTATCATATGTACAAATTCATGTGCTAAAGTTGAGAGTGTCTCTTTTGCCCAGTAACTATCCAAGCTCCAAGTTTTTTCATACTCTAACTTATTTGCGAACATCACAGAATCTATATAAAACATAATCCTTTCATTTGAACCAGTTACATATGATTTTTTCACACTATCTTTTGCCGAAAAAAATCCTATGACCCCTCCATTAGGACGATTGTCCTCTTTAATATCTGTAAGAAGTATAGTTATCTCGTTACTTACAGGAATCTGATTTTTAGATGTCTCTCCCCACTCTTCTCCATATATATTTGTGACCCAATCATAAATGTCATTATTGCTGCCTTCTTTAAGAAAAGATGTAGCCAGAGCATCTACCATAGTTTGAGTCACACATCTTACTTTGGCACATCCTGAAGTACTTGCATAGTCATCATCATAAAAGCTATCATCTGATACCCATATATTGAGTGTTTTTGTACCATAATCTGTATGTACTTGTGAGATAATTTTTCTTAACGTAGCTTGCGTACTTACTTTTGCATCTACATCTTTATAAAAAGTTTCTTTACTCACACCTTGTACAGTTTTACTCTTTTTTGCCAATCTTCCATTACTTAGGGGAAATGTATTTTCATCATTTTTGTCACTTAATTGTTGTTTACTCAACAACAACATAATATTATTATTAAATGCTTGTATTTCAGCAGGTGCATGTTCTACACGACCTATATCATTCTCTACTTTAGAGTCATCGCTATATACACTACGTTTTTGTTTTTTTAACATTTTAGTATGTGATATAGTAGGCAAAGAAGTATAGACCTTATCTTTGTTACTCAATAATACATAGAGACTTTTAGGATTTGCCCCTACATCTATAGTTGTTGATATATTACTTCCTTGTCCTAAAAACACTATTTGATTCTCTTCGTTGATGGTGATATCTTTTTTACTCTGAGATGAAGGTTTTGGATTTGGATAGTATTGCACTTCTGAACTAGATTTATTAAGTGTATTTGACTTTATGTTAGATTTATCGGTATTAGCTCCACCACAAGCTAAAAAAAAGAAAGCAGTAAACATAACAAAAACAGTGTTACTTCGCACAAGCATGACAGTCCCTTATAAATAATTTACCTGTATTATAAATAAGAAATGTCAAAATATGTCAAAATGAGCATAGAGGGTGTGAGAATATCAAAGAAGAAGAGAAAAGAAGTTTTATGGCTATTGAACCTCTACTATTTTAATCTCAGCAGGGAAACCAGGTCCTACCGCATCTTTTACAATCTCAGCTTTTACTTTAATAACTTGTTTCTGTTTATGCATCAAGTCAAAACTTTCTTGGTTTTGAATCTTATAACTCTTTTTACTCTCTTTGTCTTTTATAGACAAATATGAAAAAGGTTCAGAACCTTTCATGGCAATTTTACCTTCTAGTTCAATCTCTGTACTGTTAGCACATCCTAACATTCCTAGCATAATCAACACTCCTGCTATACTTTTATTCATCTTTTTCATCTTTTTTCCTTTACTTCACTATTAAGGTAGCTGAAGTTGTATCATTTAAAGTTAAATCAATCGTTACTTTACCACTTAGGTTATCACCAACTTTATAGTAGCAGTTGGCTTGTGGCTTAACCGTAGTACACGATGAGAACGTTGGCTTTGTTACGTAGTTAAAAAAATTAATAGCCCCCATTTTATATACCACATCTCCCATTTGGCTTACCGTAAAGTCACCTGTATTATAGGTAGGTTTCTCTGGTGCCAAATGCTCTTGATCAGAGAGCAACACTGCTATGCCCCACTCTTTTTGCAAATCTGCAAAGGTTTTGCCTGATCCTACAGAAGCTTTATGCACAGCATATTCAAGGGCTTTTTCATCTTCATAATCATTATGCATAATGTCATGCAAAACTTGTCCTCCTCCATAGTTACGGATAAGATATGTTCCAAAAGCGTTTACTTTAGAATAATCAGCTAAAGCACCTCGCCATGTAGTGAGTGAAAGTGTATTATTTTCATTAAAAAGTCCATATCTTCCCTCTTCATTATTCACCTCTCCTGCACTTCCATCGGTATAAGCTACACCTCTTGGACCAGAAGATTCTATCTTTGTAGCTATAAGATCTTCAGTAGTCTCAGCTATCATCTCAGCTAACCAAGTGTCACTCTCCAACTTTTTATCACGAAGTATTGATTTTTGGCAAAACTCTATCATATGTACAAATTCATGTGCTAAAGTAGATACAATCTCTTTTGGCCATTTATGATTTATGGACCAAGGTTCACTTCCATCATTATTAGCAAACATCACTGCATCGATATAAAACATCACCCTTTCATTTGAACCTGGCATATTTTCTTTATTAAGATTATCTTTAGCATAAAAAAATCCTATTACCCCACCATTTGCACTATTATCTCCATCTATATCGGTAAGTAAAATGGTGATTTCATTATTAGATCCAATGAGGTTTTTATACTTTTTTGATGCCTCCACATTCCACTCTTCCCCATAAATATTTGTTACCCAGTCATAGATATCGTTGTTTGAACCTGTCTTTAAAAAAGTATCTGCTAAAGCATCTACCATTTCTTGTGTAACACATTTAGTTTTAGTACAGTTTGAGCCAAAACTATCATCAGATACCCAGATATTGAGTGTTTTATTGCCAAAGGCTGTAGAGATGTTAGAAATTACTTTTCTAGCAGTGGCAGTTGTTGATTTACTTCTATCTTGTTCAAAGTAAAAACCTTTTGGTGCACCTGCTACGTCTTTTTTATATACATACGTATCTTTTTTAAACTTTTTGGACTT
>JAKIUE010000165.1 GCA_021647715.1 Sulfurovum sp. | reverse complement strand
ATATACCTATAAAGCTATTAGCACTCTTTCAACAGATTGGACACTGCATGCCATTGGAGATGTTGATATGGATGGTAATACAGACATCCTTTGGAGAAAAGGTTCAAGTAACTATCTTTGGTATATGAAAGCAGATGGGACGCATACTTCTGTAGTGTTAAGTGATATGGGTGTTGATTATCTGGTAGTAGATGGGAGGTCTAGTGAAAGTCCAACGACAGATACACAAGCACCTACTATCACGCTTATTGGGGAAAATACAGTACATCTCACTGTAGGAGATACCTACATAGATGCAGGTGCAACTGCTGCAGATGATGTAGATGGGAATCTAACAGAAAACATTCAAGTGTATAGTACAGTAGATACTAGTACAGAAGGAAATTATACTGTAACCTACGATGTTAATGATTCTTCAGGAAATAGTGCATCACAAATCATCAGAATGGTGATTGTCTCTAACTCAATAGAAAAAGAGATATCAATTCCCCAATGTAATCAAAGTAACCCTAAGGTTCATTTTATCAATTCTATCAATGATTGGGATATGATAAATAGTATCGATAAGACTATTTTTTGTGTTTCTCCAGGTGATTATTCAGAACTAGGAAGAATAGAACTTACTACAAAAGGTACTGCCCAAGAGCCAAGATATATCGTACTTAATAATGGCAATGATCTACATCCTGCAAAACTACAAACCAACCAACTAGCTAAATATGTACTTGAGTTACAAAATACAGAGCATTGGGTTGTAGATAGACAAGCATTTTGGGAAACAACAGATCCTTTTAAACGAAATGAAATAAAAGCTTCAAGTCACAATATATTTAATAGAGGACTCTTTTTAGATACCGCAACTGCCTATGCATTGTACCACCAAAGTGTAGATAATACCATACAGAAGAATCATATAGAAAAAACACAATGGTCTGTGAATAATAAAAACTTTTATGATACAGCAGCTATTAATCTTTTTTGTCAAAATGATCAAGAATATGTGAAAAATACTATTATCGTAAATAATGAAATTATTAATCACGTTGATGCAATTCAAACTGTTAGGATTTTTGACGCTGTGCAAGATAATGCAACTATTGATTTTGCTGGTACAATCATAAGTAATAATCTTATGTATGTAACAGATATAATGTACACAGATGGTAATGGGTATTCAAATAAACAAGGTCAGCAAAGTTTTACTGAGAATGCAATTGATTTAAAAGGTGGATCAGCTGATCCAAGTAACCCTATTTTAATCACTCATAACATGATGTGGGGATATAAAAAATCTGATAGTACTTATAGTGGTATAGATGATCCTGGGTCTGCTATCGTTACACATTATTCAGTTAGAAATGTTAATTTCACTCATAATTATATGTTTAATAGTGATTATGGATTTACCTCTGATGGTCCAATGGCAGGGAAGTCTGCCATAGAAAAAAGTACCATTAAGCATAATGTATTTTATAAAATACAAAATATTGCTCTAAGTATTTATGGGACAAGTCAAGAAGGTATCTTTAATGGTGCAAAGGATTTAGAGATAACAGAAAACTTTTTTTCTGTTATACAACAAGTGCCTATTTTAAAAGTATATAATGTTGAAGATGTAAATATCACGCATAATACCTTTGTAAAACCTACGTCTATTGTTGCATGGTTAGGTGGACAAAATAAGCAGTCTAGCAAACTTACTATTGTAGATAATCAAATTTATGAAAAAGAATCAGATAACGTACCAAGTGATGTTTTTTATAAAGAGTATATCATCCGTAAGTTTACCAACCAAGCAACACAAAAAGAAATTTTTTATGAGAATTAAAATATACCCGTCTACTTTATAAAGTAGAGTTGTCCATAAGATAAAATTGACATTTTTTGACATTATTCCTATATCCTTACGAAATAAATAAATATATATTTAAGTAAGGTAAATGAAATGAGACATATTTTTTCTAAAACATACACAAAGCTAAAACCCCTAATCCTAATAAGCACCACAGCACTATTAACACTATCATCACTTAGTGCAAGCGATTTCAATAACGATGGCATCGCAGATGTTCTTTGGAGAGATAGTACAGGAAAAACAGTACTCTGGTATCTAAATACAGATGGGGCACATACAGAAAAAGTAATTAAAGA
>JAKIUE010000061.1 GCA_021647715.1 Sulfurovum sp. | reverse complement strand
AGAAAACGTAGAAGCATGGAAGACAGCACTTGGCATGAAAGCACCACACGGTTTTGTCCTTTCGCGTCAAAAACTTAAAACTCTTAAACCAAAACGTGACTTTGGAGAGGTAAGTAAAGGTGCGTACCTTGTAAAAGAGAGAGAGGGTGCTACTCTTACACTCATGGCTAGTGGTTCTGAACTTATGCCATGTTTAAAAGCTGCATGTTACCTCGTGCCACTTGGTATAAAAGCTAACGTAGTCTCTGTACCTTGTCTAGATCTTTTTAATGAACAGGATACAGACTATAAAGCAAGAGTGATTAATCCAAGTACCAAAGTACTAGCCGTAGAAGCTGCAACAGCTACAGAGTATTATCGCTATGTGGATGATGTACTAGGTATGACAACGTTTGGTGCCTCTGCACCAGCAGATTTACTCTTTGAGAAGTTTGGTTTTACACAAGAAGGCATCATGAAAAGGGCTTGTGCTTTGATGGATGTGGAGTATAGAGATGTTGAGATTGGGGAGTGTAAGCTTTAAGTCTAATATACTAACTTATTTTTTGAAAATAACTTAGTATTTCATGCATAGGCTCTATGTTTAATATTACTTTTAGTAACTTTCTTTGAATATTACACAATTTTTTAATATATATTAGTATTAATTTATTTAACTTATTATATAAGTATTTAATCAATTGTATTTTACTATTTAGTTAGTAAGAGGGAAAAAATATGGCAGTAGTTAGAATAAGCGACTTTATTGAAGACAGCGATTTTGCTGGTAGTAGAAAAAGTGGTGAAAAAGTAAGAGAAGATATTGAGCAAAAATTAAAAGATAGCAATGGTGTTACGCTTGATTTCGTTCATATAAATATGATTACACAATCATTTGGTGACGAAATAATTGGTATCTTGACACGCATTCATGGTGTTGATTTTATTAAAAAAAATATTAGATTACATAATTATAATGATGAAATAAAAAATATTTTAAACTATGTTGTTAAATATAGCAATAAGTTTCATAAAGAAGAAGTTGCTTAGAAAATATCTTCTTCTTCATCTACATGCATAATAATACTCATTAAATCTTTCAAGTCATGGTTTATCTTGTCAACTTCAATTTCAAAACATATTATTGTCCCATTAAACGATGTTTGAAGTTCAGTAAATGAATTATCCTTTAAATGATATATCGTATTATTGGAAACTATAAAAAGTTTACCATCAGTTTCTTGGATAATTTTAGTGAGAAAAAATAATCCTAATCCTGCATGTTTTGGAACATTATTATAAATAGAAAATACGTTTGAACCTGTAACTTTTTCTTCAAGAGCTTTACTAATCGCGTCGCTTTCATTTTCTAATGGATACTTATGAGACAATGTTTGTTTTAAGCCCAAGCCATTATCAATTATAACAACTTGTACTTTTTTCTTCTGTGGATAGTATTGAGCAGTTATGTAGCCTCCACAATGACTTTGTGCATGAGAAACAACATTATCCATCATTTCACTAACTAAGTAACGTAAGTATTCAGATAAATCTTTTCTATCTTCAGTAGTTAAGTTATGTGTATTTTGTATAATTTTACTGGTTACATCTTTAGCTATAGAGTTAATTTCATTATCAAATTGACTAAAAGGTGTGTAAGTCTGAGCTGGGGTTCTTGAACTGTTTAATATTGTTTTGCAATAATTAATAGCATTGTCCTTTCCAGTAAGATGTATTTGTATTTCTGGATTGACAACTTTATAAAGTTTGAGTATAGCTATTCCAATAGGTTCAATCCATGTAATATCTTCAAGGTAAATATTGTCATTTAACTGTTGTAATAAAGTTTCTATATTTGAAAATTCAATAGTCATAGTTATTGACCATCTTGAGGTGGACAAACAAAATACCGCATATTGATACTCTGTAATGGAGTACTCCACCCTATATAGTAATTTTTACTACCATTTTCTACTATCATTACCTCTTCTTCAAAATAATGTTTCATCACAGTGGAAATATTTTGGTTTTTTCCATTTATTTCTACTATCCATATAAAGGCTATTTTTTTTAGTTGATGGACCTCTTTACGTTTACGTATGATGGCACGTAGTGTTTCTTCAGTTTCGCATTCAGAAGTCTGGGGAGACAAGGAGGAAAAGTCTATGACTGCTTCTAGTCCTTCTACAGATTTTAACTTTTTCCAAAAATCTCCTTTTCGTTTATTAAAAAAGGAGGGTTCTGGTACTTTTTTATCTGTAGAGAGCATATAGCTTACGTTTTGGATGTACTTAGGTACATTTAATGAAAGGTTCAAGAGGTCGCTAAGTGGGTATTCTTCGTAGCTATAGCCTTCTTCATCAAGTAAGTAGTTTTCTTGAAAGTAGTCTAAAGCACTCTCTTCTTTGATACGCTTTTTTTCATGAACAACGGCTACAGGATAGTTTTTTTCACATCCGTAAGGTGTTGCGTTAAAAAGAATATGCAAATTTTCTTTTGCATTTACAAGAACCGTATGAGAACTTAAAATAACCTCTAAATCTTTGATAAAGTCTGGCAACTTAGTATCCTTTTCCTGTAGGTCCATCATGACAGTCATAACAACTTACTTGTTTACCTTTTTTGAACTCTTTTCCTGCCATATGGCGTGTTTTGAACATCTTAGAGAGTGGGGAACCTTTGAACTCTTTTCCATGACAAGATTTACAATCTTCTGACCCATTTTCAATAACTGCAGCTTGATGGTTTTGAACCCAAGCAATCCCTGGTGTATGCATACCATGTGGACCACCAGATGTAGTTTCTGGTACATATTTGTGACAAGATTTACAATCATTAATCGTTCCTGCATGTCCTTGTACATTTTTACTCTGTAGGTTGTCTTCTACTTTTGAACTGCTATAGATTGCATGTGTCGACCCATGACAAGAGGCACATTGTAGTCCTCCATGCCCTGTACTAAATCTATAGAGAGAAAGACCTGGTGCAGGAGTATCTGGATTGGTTGCAAACTTATTGTCTATGACAGCCCTTAAGGTACCTTTATTCATATCTGTAACGGCATTGGTATGTCTTTTTCCATCTTGGTGACAGACTTGACAGTTTGGCTGATCTAGCCAACCTTCTCTGTCTTTTTTGCCCACTGCAGACATGTTACCATGACAGCTTTGACATTGCATTTTTTGTGTGCCATTTTCATCTTTTGCATTTCCCATAGCACCTCTCAGACATTGTGTTTTTTGACCCGGGTGACAGGCGTAACAGGAGTCTCTATTGTCACTGCTATTGAGTGTTTTTCCATTACTTGGGTCTATGACCTTGCTGTGTTTTGCGTGTATCGATGAAGTAAGCGAAGGGATGTTGCCTATGCCTTTTGTACCGAGAGCATTACTTTTATGACAGCTAGCACACAGTATAGGAGTTCCTGCTCGTGCTGTAGCTTCTAGTGAATTTTTATAGGTATATCCTAATGCTTTTAATGCAGGCAAATGGCTGTCTATTTCATGTTTTTGGTCGTGTAGTCTTAAGATGTTGTACTTATAATCTTTGTTTTCATCTGTATCATTGACATATCCTTTATACGGAGTTGTAGCAGGGTAGTTTGCTTTTGAGCTATGACACTTTTTACAATCCATCTCATCACTTACGGGGAGTACTGTGATAGTTTCTGCTAAGACTTTTCCTTCTTTGTCTTTTGCTGTAACTCTTACCATGGGGTATTCATTGGCTGTGCCATCATCATCTTTTGGGACAGTTGGTATGCCTTCTGCATCCCACCATTTATGTGTAGCTTGATAGTGCAGGGGTGCGGGTGATTTACTCTGTGCAGGATTTCCTTTTAAGCCCATGTTTTCTTTTAAATTGGCATTAAAGAGTTGTTTTGAGTATGTCCAAAAGTTGGTTTTGTCTGCGCTTGAAGTGTTATACTTTCCCTGTAAGGAAGCCACGGCGGTATAGGTAATGTTCACATCAGTAGAAATAAGTTCTGGTTTATTTTCAGCGGTACTTTTTTTAATCAGTTGTGTGAGCAGATTATTGAATGGCGGTAAAATAGAAAATACGGAGTAATCATCCCCATCCATACAGTGCATACCTAAGTCATTCCAAGCTAGGATTTGATACTTTTCATTTTTGTGGGGAAATTTAGGTAGGATATTTACGTTATTATTCGTACCATTGGTAGGTTTTTCGGTAGTGCCAAGATCTCCTTCTGTAGTAATCTTGATGTTAGTAGAAGAAGTGTTACCACAACCTAGGAAGAAGAGTGATGCCACAAGCAGTATAGTTCGCGAAAAAACCATGAGAAAATCCTTTTGAAAGTATAATATTTTTTAGTATCATACCTTCATAAAGCCTAAATCTTTCTGAGTAAAATGTTTTACTTCAGGAAGGATATCTTCTATATCTTGTGTATTTGCTCCAAACCACTTTAGAAGTGTTGCATAATATTGTGAAAATGATGTGGTGGGTATGATACGACCTCTTGAGGAGATATCATCTTTCCCACCTATTTCTAAATCAGGAAATTCACCATAGGCACCACCTTTTACCGCACCTCCTATGACAAAATGACTACCACCCCATCCATGATCTGTCCCTGATGAGTTTGTAGAGGTGGTTCTTGCAAATTCAGCTACTGAAAAAAGTGTAACGTTTTCAGAGAGTCCAAGATGATCAATGGCTTTTTGAAACGCACCTACACCCATACTTAGTCCTCTTAGGTTTCTAGCATGTAGGTATGCTTGGTTAGAATGTGTGTCCCATCCTGGAAGTGTGATGGTAATCACTTGTCTTTTAAAACCCTTTTGTTGACCGATGGCAATCAGTTTAGCTGCAGCTTCAAAGTCTTGTAAGTATGATGTGTATACACTTTTATTTACACCTAAATCTGCTGTAGATGTTTTTTTAAATAATGCTTCTCCATAGGCATTTTGAATCCCTATGAAGGGGTCGTTGCTGTTAGATACCGACTCCCAGTCTAGCGTTGTGGTTGTTATTTCCTTGAGTGCATTTCTTCTGGTTTGGTTAAATAGATTTTTAAATAAATCTCGTTTTTGCATGGCTAAGGTATTGTCTATAGATTCTTTTTCTTCTTCTGTTTTGTACACATGTAATTTACTAGGTCCCGTTGTCGGAAAGTTTAAGACACCTGCTTGGTAGCCAAATAACATTTTTTGGCTACCATAACGTGAAGTGTTGATGTTTAGTTTGTATACAGAGGAGTTATTTATGTCCCCCCATTTATCAGCTAAAGCACCTAACCATCCCGTTGCAAATGTTGTTTGTGCACACCGCCCTGAAGCAATATAGTTTTGTCCATCAAGATGAGATGAATAGGATGTTGGAATCTTTACTTCTCCTGCACGAAGTTGTGCTTTTGTGGCCTTTTGTATAATGTTTCCCACATTGTAAATAATAGCACCTTTTCCTTGATTGATAAGATGTGCAAGTTCTGGCATCATTGCATTGGTAGCGATGTTACCATCAAAATTACTATGGGTATGTTTATAAAAACCTTTGATGTAGGACTTCTCTATATTTTTGCCATCATAGTAAGGGTTACCTGCTCCCTTTGAGAGGGCTAGTGCTGCACTATCGCTTAGTGTAGAAGTTAAATCATTATTTTTTACCACTAAGGATTTTTTACGAATACCTGCATATTGTTCATAACCCTTTGTACTTGAGGGAATAAACATATTTAATGAGTCATTCCCAGCTAGAAAATTGACAACAACAAGTACTTTATAGTCGTTTATATCATCTTTTGCCATAAGTGAAGAGGGCATGGTATATGCTGCTATGGTACCTGCTGTTACTTTGAAAAAATCTCTTTTACGTCTATATCTTTTAGTTTCATTCATTTTATTTTCCTTATTGAACCATATATTCATCAGACATGATAATATGTGCCATGATAGGTCTAATCACTTTTTCACGTATGGTTGTGTAGACAACTGACTCTGTGCTGTTTTTTGCTATGTTTATATTTTTTGCAAAACTGTCTATATAAATCTTTTTTTGTGCTTGTGTGAGCTTTTTACCACAAAGTCTTATACTTATACTATCTACAATTTTTTCTGTCATTTTTTCAAATATTTTCATAGCATCTTTATCTGTAGATGTCGGAATTTTACTGATGTCTCCTCCTACAACTTGAAGTGCTTCATCATATATCCATTCACTGTCTATAACCAATCTATCTCTAAATTTGATATCGAAATAGTTTGGACGATTTTTAAAATAAGTACTTCCTTTATCATGCTTTAAAGTCATGTCATCTATTCTTTTAGAAAATCTTACTAAATACTCTGATGTTTGAATGGACAGTTCTGGTGCAACGAAACTATAGGATCTAAACTTATTGTCATTAGGTACAAAATTATCGCTATAAAAATTAAACACTGTGGGTGAATAAAGAGGTGCTTGTGCAAAAGAGTAATAAAAAGAATTATCTCTATAATAATATTGCCAAATAAAAGGTTTGTTTAGAGGGTTGTTTGAGATTTCATAGGTAGTCGCAGCACCTTTATGTCTATAAAAAAAGTATATTTTTGGTGAGGCTTGTACATCAAAAGCACGTAACATGCCTATATAGGCTATATAAGGCTCTTTTATTTTTGTTCCATGTTTTTGGTTGATCTCTTCCCATAATGATTTGTCAAGTAGTATGGCTTTTATTACAGATTTTAAATCGCCTTTTACCCCTTTACCATTATCGTTAAATACTCTAGCTACTCTTTCAACATAGGCTGCTTTTGGGTTCGACATGGTGAGTCGCATGATTAACTTTTTAGAGATAAAAGGGGCGATATTATTATGTTTCATTAATATATTTATTGCACCTTGAATATCTTCTTTACACGATTGTCCTGAAGGAAGGGTAGACCCTAAAATAGATTTTTCTGTGGTATCGTGGTAATCGTCTTCACACTCCATAGGGTGTATAAGATCTGCATAATACCTATGTACGCCAAATTTTGATGAGTTTGGGTAGGTAAGCCCTGTAAATACTTTGGACATGTTGTTGATGTCATTTTGTGTATAGGTTTGGAGAAACTGGGTGCCTTTTGATTTTTGCATACCATCCATATTGAGTTGATAGAGTCCAAGCGTAAATAGCTGCATAACTTCTCTTGCATAGTTTTCATCAGGTAGCATTGTGGCACCCTTGTCGCTGGTGTAGGTTTTTCTATTGCCATGATAAGTTAAAAAGGTTGCCATTGCTGGTGAATAGGTGACATCAAAAAGAAGGTCATTGTATTGACCAAAAGCATGTTCCAATAAAAAGTCATAATAGTAGGCTAAAGCCTGAAATCTATACCTAAAAAAACCATCTACAGATTCTGAGGCGATGATGGTTTGACTCAAGGCGTAGGCTACACGCTGTCTTAACTGAGATTTGTCATTTAAGATGCCATTGAGTAGTGCTGAGTCTACAAAATGCGACCATTCTATGGTTGCTCTTTTTTGACTTGTTTTATCATTTGTAGCAATAATATCGTCAATGCTATTGCCTTGTAGATATGCTGGTCTTAGCTTAGATGCCCATTCTAATGTGCCTCGAAGTACACTTTGTGTTTGTGGATTGTAAGGTATGTTTAGTTGTTCATTTACCCAGGCTACAACCCCTTTTTCTTTGAGCTCTTTTGCTAGTTTAGGGGTGGCACCAAATGTTGCCATATTTAAAAATTTATAGGCTATTTCTTGGGTGAGTGCCTCACCTTTTGGAATATAGCTATACTTCTTTTCTTCACGAGATGGATTATTTGGATTGTTTCCATCTTCTATATTTATGGTCGGATTTGAAGCATTTTTTGTATACGTTTTTTCATTTGTATCGTTTATGGTATTAGCAGTGCTACCACCACAGCCTAAAAGTATTAACACTGAAGTGCTTAAAAGTATTTTTCTTATCATTTTTTATCCTTGTACCCAACGAAGTAGGGGGCGACGTGTGCCTCCATCTCCATTGATTTCAAAATCATTTTTTTGCTTACAATATCTACTAGAGATAGAACACGCACCCTCTTTGATACCCAATTCCTTGAGTGCTTTGTCAAAGACCCAGTAGTGCAAAATACTCCCATCACGTAAAAACTCCATGACATAACGAAAGTCTATAGCTTTGTCTGCGATTTGGATATAGCGATCTAAATCTTCTATGTCACCTATTTCAGTAATGGCACCTATTCTGAAAGCATCTTTTAAACTTTTAGTGCCTACAGGAGCGACATTGTCCCAAATCTCTTGAAGTTTTTTAATAGGGTAGACCCCTGGTTTCATGTTTTCTAATTCTTCTTTGCTGTATGCACCGTCATAATCATCAAGGTCTAAGATATCAATATCATATTTTTTGATTAATGCTTCTACAGCTTCTTCATGGAGTCTTTCGGCATGATGGATAGTGTTTAAGATTCTGTCTGCCATCTCTTTTTCTTTGTCACTTAGGTTTTGATAAAGGGCTGTATGAAAAGCACCATAGGCATCTCCTGCTAAACGTTCTTCATTCCACATAAAAGCCAAGGCATATTTTTGCTCATCGTTTAACTCATATTTGGGTAGTTGGTCTATGACTATTTTTGGATTTGTACTACCATACTGGTAGTATGTAACATCTTCTTTATTTGCAAGTGGTGCTTTGAGTTGTGTTACAAGTTCTTTTTCTAGTTCGATGCTTTCTTTTGTGCTGGTTTTGTATTTTTCTATACGTATTAAGATATCGCTTGTGAGTTTAGAGATTTTTGTGACATCTATTTGAGAAGGCTTGCTTATATTGTTTTGAGTACAATATTTTAAAACCTCATCGCTTATAGCAGCGATTGTTTTGTTGCTTCGTGGTATTTCTGTGTCTATCTCTTTATCGCTTAAAGAGAAATTTTCTTTTAGCCAAGTTCTTTTGTTCTCATCACTTGCTATTGTGGTAACAATGGTACCTATGCGAGAAGGTGAAACTTCTAACATTAGATTATTTTTAGCATCACCTTGGGTGATATGACCATTCGAAGCAAAATTTACCACACCTGAAAAAACATAAATAGGAAACATAGGTTGTTTTTTAAATCTATAAATCCCACCATCTCGCTCAATAGCGGTTCTTCCTACACTGTCTATGACGATACAATTTGTCATAAGTGTACTTCTCTCAACTAATACTTCACGTGAAGAGACTATGCGGTTATTTGCTTCAGTTTTAAAGTCATCCATAGCTGAGGCATTAGTATTATCTTCATTTGGCTTATTGCTGGAACATCCTGTAAAGAGGTATGCCCCTGTAGCAAGTGAAAATTTAATAAGTTTTCTTCTTGGTGTAGACATTTGATAGGTAGACACGATATAGCCTTTTAAAATATATTTAAAAAGAACTATACTTGTAAAATGTCAAAAGATGTCAAAGGAAAGGTTAGAAGTTTAGCTTAACATCCCTCGTACTTCATCTTCGTCTATGAGGTCTTTGTCGTACTTGACTACTGCGATGCCTTCGGTTTCATTGACATAGCTCTCTACGATGGCAGGATGTTCTGTGAGTGCTGCTACTTTGTTACGGTCAAAAATGTCTAGTGGTAGGTAGACGTTTCCTCTGTTGTTTGGGCTAGGCATGGTTGCTACCCAGATGAACCATACTACAGCCACAGCAAGTACCACCATAGATAGCACGGCTCTGTCATAGTGTTGCATGAGCCAGCCTGCTAGCATACCACCTACAAAGATACCAAAGTATCCAAAGGTATTGGCTACGCCGAGTGCTGCTCCTTTTTGGTGTACTTTGGCAAACTTGGCTACAAAACTTTGTAAGAGTGGCTCAAACATATTGAAACCAATGAAGAAAAATACAACACCTATGACAAATACCCAGTCTGTGTCCGCAAAACCCATGGCAATAAAGGCAATCATAATGGATGCCACTGAAAGCATAAATATCTCTTTTCCTTTACCGTACTTCTCTCCAAATATAGCAGCAGGAGCCATAGACGCAACACCTATGACCATAGCAGGGAAATAGACTTTCCAAAGTTCAGCTTTCTCCCAGCCAAAACCCCCTTCTGCTAGTGACTGTGTCATGACAAGAGGGATGATGAAAAACGCCATCGTCATCGTAAGCCAATGAAAAAAGAAAGTGACATACATACGTGTAAGTGCCTTGTCTTTAAAGACTTCGGTAATCTTGGACTCTGCCACGCTGTAAGTATGCACAATGGTAGGAGGTTTAGGTACGGAAGTGAAAAGTATGCCTATAGCCATGATGGAAAGAATGGCAGTGAGCCAAAAGAGTTTGTCTATGCCCCAGTTACCACCTACTATGGGAGCTACTATCATAGCTACAGCAAAACTCATGGCTATAGTCCCACCCATGATAGCCATGGCGTGAGCTCTTTGTTCTTCTTTTACGATGTCAGCTATCATGGCAGAGACCACAGAACCTATGGCTCCTGCACCTTGTAAAAAGCGTCCTAACATAAGCATATAAATGTTGTCAGAAAGTGCTGCGATGATAGACCCTATGATGAAAATGATGAGACCTACCAGCAGGACTTGTTTCCGTCCAAATTTGTCAGACATCATCCCAAAAGGTACTTGAAATATGGCTTGAGTGAGGGCATAACCACCTACTACAAGACCTGCTAAAAATGGTGTAGCCCCTTCCATTTCTAAAGCATAGATAGAAAGTACGGGTAGTACAATGAAGAGTCCGAAGAATCGTAGGGCAACAATAAGGCTCAACGGCATTATCTGTTTAATCATAGTGATACCTTTTATTGGATAAAATTTGTCTTATTATATCACTATGAGGTTAAGCATCGATG
>JAKIUE010000060.1 GCA_021647715.1 Sulfurovum sp. | reverse complement strand
CAATGACATTTAATAACTGTTCTATCATTCGTTATAATGAAGGGGTGAACTGGCCTATTGGTGTAGGACGTGGATGTATAGGGTGTTCTGAACCAGATTTTTGGGACAAATATGCATATGAGAGACCCATGGCAAATGCCAATATCAAAGCACCTACAGGTGGGGTTGAAAAAACCGTTGATGAATTTGGTTTAGGATTATTAACAGCAGCAGGTATCGGTATCGGTATTCATGCAGTAGCTAGTGTAGTAGCAGGAAAAAGATCAGAAGGAGGACAGTACTAATGCCAGAATTAAACGAACAAGCAGAAAATAATGTAACAGGTGGTGGAGCAGAAACTGCAGCACCAGCAGCAGCACACGGTGCAGATGGAAATTTTCACTCAACAGATGCAAATGGAAATAAGCATATCATTGTGGATCCAATTACAAGAATTGAAGGTCACCTTAGAATAGAAGCAGTGATTGATAGTAACAATACTATTATTGATGCATGGTCATCTTCTACAATGTTTAGAGGGATTGAGACGATTGTTAAAAACAGAGACCCTAGAGATGTAGGTTTGATGACGATGCGTATTTGTGGTGTGTGTACAGGTACACATTACCAAAGATCTGTAGAAGCAGTGGAGGATGCATTTAACGTGACTATCCCCAAAAATGCACGTATTGTACGTAACTTAATTCAAGGTTCACTACAAGTACATGATCACTTTGTACACTTTTACCACCTACACGCACTTGACTTTGTAGATATTATCTCTGCAACAAAAGCGGATCCAGAAGCAACAGCAGCAGAGGCAGCAAAATGGGCCGAAGTGGCTGGTACTACGCCATATATAGCAGCAGCATCAGACTTTAAAGCTATTCAAGATCGTATTGTGAAGTTTGCAAAAGAGGGGCGTTTAGGTATATTTGGAAATGGATACTGGGGTAATGATGGTTACAAGCTTACACCAGAACAAAACCTTATTGGTGTGGCTCACTATCTTAAAGGACTTGATGTACAAAGACGTATGTCTAAAATGCATGCACTTTTTGGTGGAAAGTCTCCACACCCACAATCAATCGTTGTTGGTGGAGTAACGTGTGTACAAGATATCCAAAACCCTGCACGTATATCTCTTTTCCAAGAGCTACTTGCTGAGACAACTGATTTTGTTAAAAGAGCATATCTTCCAGATATCTATATGGCAGGAACAGCGTATGCTAAAGAAGCAACTGATAATGCTCAATCTTTCCATGGTACTAAACATAAAGGTACCTTAGGCAAAGGTGTGGGTGGTTCAGGTGGTGGACTTTTATCATATATGTCTTATGGTGACTTTAGACTAGATGATACTGGTTTCTATAACTCTGCACTTTTATTGCCTTCAGGTGTTGTACTAGATGGTGACATCACTAAAGTACATGAGTTTGATGATACGAAAGTATCAGAAGATGTGACACATTCATGGTTTGAAGGTACAGGTGCTCCTGAGCATCCTTACGTTGGGACAACAATTCCTAAATATACAGGATTAGAGAAAAAAGATGATGGGTATGCTTATCTTAAAACAGAAGAAAAATACTCTTGGATTAAGTCTCCATTATACGATGGTCGTAAAGTAGAAGTGGGACCACTAGCTCGTATGGTGATTGGTTATGTAAAAGGTGATGAAAAAATCACTAAGTATGTAGGTAATTTCTTGAAGCGTTCAGGACTTCCTATTACTGTATTATTCTCAACAGTAGGTAGAACTGCAGCTCGTGCTATTGAGACTGAATTTATTGCAGATGAGATGAAGGTTTGGGCAGCTGAGCTTGCTAAAAATGCAGCTTCTGGAGACCTTAATACATGGACAGAATTTGACTTTGATGAAGTCAGTAAAGACTGTAAAGGTAGAGGTATGGCAGAAGCACCTAGAGGATCTCTAGGACACTGGATTGTTATCAAAGATGGCTTGGTACAAAACTTCCAAGCTGTTGTTCCTTCTACATGGAATGCGGGACCTAGAGGACCAAATGGAGAGATAGGTGCTTATGAAGCATCACTAATTGGTACAAAAGTAGCAAATCCAGAAGAGCCACTTGAAATTATAAGAACGGTTCACAGCTTTGATCCTTGTATTGCTTGTGCAGTACATGTGATGGATACAAACGGTAAGGAGTTAGCTGTCTATAAAGTTGACCCTACTTGTGCATTCTAAGGAGGCTGTGATGGCAAATACAGTTGAATATGATGACAAATTAGGTCACAAAAGAGTTAGAGTAAGACGTATGACATTTTCAATGCGTCTTATTCACTGGGTGAATGTGTTTTCTATGATAGTTGCAGTAGCTACTGGACTTTACATAGGTGCACCGTACTACCAAACATTGATAGCAGACCCTGCAGTTGATAAATATGTAATGGCATGGAACAGATGGGGACACTTTATAGTGGCAATTATATTTGATGTTACTTCTATTTTGGTAGCGTACCTTTTCTTTTTCTCACGTTTTGAAAAACATTATTTGAAGATAATACCAAACAAGAAAAATATTGTAGAATTTTTTGAAGTATTGTTTAACTTACTAACATTAAACAGAAGAAAGAAATTTGACTCATCACACAGTGATAGTTTTAACTCTATATTCTTCATAATATTTCACTTGATGTTAGCATGGATGCTTTTTACAGGTCTACAAATGTATGTACAAATATTCCCTCATGGGCATAGCAGTATAGGTGAGTGGTGGCCAACGATGCTCCATATGGCTACAGACTGGACGATTCCTGTGAGTAACTGGCTTATTGGTTCAACGGCGACTGGTGGAAACTTGATGGATGTACGTATATCACATCATATAACTATGTGGCTAATTATTACTTGGGTAGTATTTCATATCTATTACCAAGTATGGAGAACAGTATTTTGGCAAGAAGGTGATGTTGCTATCGTTGTTGGTGGTAGTAAGTTCATGAAAGTTGGTGAAGATGGAAACAAAGAAGTTGATTTGACAGAGAGATAATCTCTCTGTTATTCAAAGGAAATTGCTTGAAATATGAAAAAGTTGCACTCATCGGTATAGGAAACATTATGTTCCACGATGAGGGACTAGGTGCTTACCTAGTCAAATATATCGAAAAAAATTACATTATTCCCGAAAATTTAACTGTTGTAGAAGGTGGAACTTTAGGTTTTACTTTAATGACTTATTATCAAGAATACGACAAAGTGATTGTTGTGGGTACAGGTTCTACTGAAGGTGCTGTGGGTACGATAAATTCTGAAAATGCTGAAGAGATAATGAGCCACGAGAGTGGTATACGTAAAACAGCCAATGAAGTTGAAATCACTATGATGGTTGAAATTTGTTCTTTTCATGAAAATATGGGTGAAGTACAACTTATCACTATGGTACCACATGATATAATCGATGTTAAAAATGGTATGACTCCTGAAGCACTCTCTTGTATGCCTAATTTAGTCAATGAAACTTTAGATGAATTGGAAAAAAGTGGTATACTACTTAAGAGAAAAGAAGACCAAGAAGTGAGTTTTGAAGAGATTATAGAAGCTTTTGCAAACCCCAAAATATCAGATTTTCAATAAATTATTTATAAATAGAAGTATAGGGGGTTATCTATACATCTATACTATTTTGTTTAGTTTACAGTCAGATTACAGATGTAATTCTGCTTGTGCAGTAAACAAATTATGAGGATATAGTATGTATTTTATTTTTGAGATTGAATTCTCATCTAACAAAAATTATTTGGCAAATCTAATTCGAGCGTATGCAGAGCAAGAAAAGATGGAAGTAGATGTAATTCAGAGTTATGAAAAGATTGTTATGGTTTTTAATGAAGAGGATGAAAGATTAGAAAGTTTTACTTTAGGTTTAGAGTCTATACTTCCTGCATCACTTTTTTTAGGTAAAAGTAAACATTATACGGCTGAGGAAAAACCAGCTCTTATGCCTACAAAGCAAGTAGATTTACCTCTTAACATTGCTCCATGTCCTAGCTGTCAAAAAGAGATGTTTGATGTGAGTTCACGTAGATATTTTTATCCTTTTACCTCATGCAATAATTGTGGTTCACAGCATACATTTTTAACAAAATACCCTTATATACGTGCCAATACTACGATGAAATTTTTAGTGCCTTGTGCTGCGTGTGAAGAAGAAAGAGAAAATAATGCTTTACGAAAAGACTATCCTCTTATCTCGTGTATTGAATGTGGTATAGGGTTACGGATGGTAGACAGAGAAACAGAACATATGGCTCTTAATAAAGGCGATTACCGTAAACTTTTTAAAGCAGCTGCTGGAGCTATATCTTCTGGTAAAACTGTACTTATGAAAACGATGCATGGCTATAGAAAGTTTTTTAATCCCAATAGAGACCTAGAAGCTATTAAAAGTATAGATTTTTCAATCAATGCTCTTGAGACTGGTTTGTCAAAATCTCCTTATACTTTTGAAAAACAAGATAAAGAAAGTGTGGGGCTTTCTACACTGCTTATGGTGAGTGCAGGTGGTTTTAATGAACACTTAATGATGGTGGAACAAGAGTTTAATGCACTTTTGAGTATAGAACGTCCATTGCTTAGGGTTGCGACAAAAAGTGATGCATTGAAAAAACTCTATGGCTCTTCTGTATTGGTCAAATATCCTGATGATGGTATGACAATGCTTTTAGCTGGAGAGTTGGTAAAACATGGTTTAGAGTACGTTGCTTATATAGAGTGTGACAATAACGAAGAGGCAGATTTTTTAGTAGACTTTGATATGCCCATTACTTCGCAAAAAGACATGAAGCTTTTTGTCAACCAAGATGAAAAACTTTTTGTTTCTGGTGAGCGTATACTGTATCCTGCACTTGTACAGGGTAATAAAAATAGAGTTTCTGTTGCACATGATTTAGCATGCGTAGGAGTAGATGGAAAAAAGATTATTGATTCTCTTGAGGTCTTTGACTCTGTAGACACAGATGAGATTTATGTACTAGAAGATGAAGACTTTGAAAGCGGTCACGCTAATGAGAAGCCTTTTGAACAATACCAAGCTTCTATGATGTCTGTATTAGCGGAACATCACAAAATAGGACAAAAGTCAATTGGTGTACATTTTGATGGTTCTTTGCATTTTTTATATTATAATGGTAAGTCCGTGATTAACGCAGTTCCTCCTATACCTTTTGAATCTGATAACCTCTGGGAGAAGATACGTACACTAAGAGAGGGTTCAGATAGACTTGTAGGTAATTATAAAAAAGCCTATCCTGAAGTATGGGAACGTCTTGATAACCTAGAGGGTAATATGGATATCTTTGAAGTCACTGCCATTACATTAGGGCTTGAAGATGAAAGTTTTGAGGGTATCTCTGCAGAAGCGCTTAGCTTCTTGGGCAAAGGTGGATTACAGATAGATACCAGAGTAAAAGACAATCGTTTTGATAACTATGCGTTCTTAACCTCTATCATGTCATACCAACTAGGGGATGTAGAAAATAACTTTATGTGTTATAGCATTTATGAATCTTTTGGAGACTATATTGGTGAGATAGTCCCACAACTTTGTGACAAAGTTGGCTCTAACATAGTGGTACTCACAGGAGAGACTTTTGCCAATCAATCACTCTATGGTAGAATACAAAGAACACTAGGTCAGAAAAACCCTCTTATGAGTAAAAACTTTCCTATAGGCAAGGAGAATGCGGTACATGGAGCACTTTACCTATAAGATAAACATTACAGGTACAGTTCAGGGCGTAGGTTTTCGTCCTTTTGTCTATGCCTTATCTCAAAGACATCTTGTCGCTGGTACGGTAAGCAACAACAGTAAAGGTGTTGAGATTTACGTCAATGCAGACAGTATTACCCTTAAACAATTTCTCATCGCTTTAGAATATGAGTCTCCTCTCTTAGCAACGATAGATAGTATAAAACATGAAGAAGTCGACTATAGAGAATTTGAAGATTTTCAAATCATAGAAACAGAAGAAGAGGGTGAGGTAACGGTAAATATTCCTCCTGATGTTAGCATCTGTAGTGATTGTGAAAAAGAACTTTTCGACCCTAATAATCGTCGCTATGGACATCCTTTTATCACTTGTACGAACTGTGGGGTACGGTACTCTATCATTTACGATTTACCGTATGACCGTAAGCAAACCTCTATGAAGTTCTTTGAAATGTGTAAGACATGTGATGAAGAATATAACAATCCTTTAGATAGACGTTACCATGCACAGCCTATTGGGTGTTGGGATTGTGGACCCACATTGGAATTAAGAATTAGGAATGAAGAATTAAGAATTGAACAGAGTGAAATTGTTGATAAAACTGTGCAGTTATTGATGGATGGAAACATCATAGCTGTTAAAGGCGTAGGAGGTTACCACCTTATGTGTGATGCCACAAATGTTGGAGCTATTGCTAAATTAAGAGAGCGTAAGCGTAGACCTTCTAAACCTTTTGCTGTGATGGTGAGAGATATGACGATGGCTCGGAAGTGGGCTGTTATTAATCCTATTGAAGAGAAGTTGTTGTGTTCTAAAGAGCGTCCAATTGTGCTTTGCAAGATAGTAGATAGTAATGAACAGATAGTAGGGCATGGAATTGCACCCAATATATCACGTATAGGATTGTTTTTACCCTATACGCCATTACATCTTTTATTGTTAACTAAGCTCAATCGTCCTCTTGTCGCTACCTCGGCCAATGTTACTGATGAACCAATATGCACAAATTTGGAAGAGCTAGAGAAGTTACAAGGTGTGTATGACTATGTGTTGGAACATGATAGGCAAATCATCAACGGATGTGACGACTCTGTACTGATGGTAGTCAAAGAGCAACAAGTGATGCTCCGACGTGCTAGAGGCTATGCTCCTGCAAGTGTGAAGCTGCCTTTTGAGCTAACTCAGAATGCCTTGGCATTGGGAGCGAACCAAAAGAGTACCATCGCTATAGGGTTTGGTAAAGAAGCGATACTCTCTCCGCATATTGGAGATTTGAATAGTATTGGTTCTGTGGCGTATTATGAGAAAAATATTGAGACACTCAAGCGTATTTATGATTTTAGACCACAAATCATTATACATGACAAGCATCCACAGTATGAGTCAACCAAATATGCCAAGGGCAACCACAAAGGATTACCCCTGTGTGAGGTGCAACACCATTATGCGCATATATTGGGTGTGATGGCAGAGAAGCAGATTAGAGGTAAGGTCTTAGGTGTAGCATTTGATGGGACTGGGTATGGAGATGATGGGCATCTGTGGGGTGGTGAATTCTTGGTCTGTGATTATGATGCTTACGAGCGAGTAGCACATCTAAACTACTTCAAACTCCTAGGCGGTGCCAAAGCCATCAAAGAGCCAAAGCGTGTAGCACTAAGCCTGCTTTTTGATCTCTATGGTGAAGAGGCTATGAGACTAGACAGTCCGACCATACATGCCTTTACAGATGTAGAACTACGCACCTATTACCTCTCATGGAAAAAAGGACTCAATGCCCCTCTAAGCTCTTCCGTAGGTCGTCTGTTTGATGCAGTGGCTTCACTGCTGGGTGTCTGTCAAGTGATGAGCTTCGAGGGTGAGAGTGGTATGTTACTAGAAGAGCTGTATGATACTTCTGTAGCAGGGCACTATAGCTTTGGGTATGACGATGGCATCATAGATGTACTACCTATGGTTAAAGCACTATTAGAAGAGTCAGATGCAACTGTGGCAGTCTCAAAGTTTTTTCATACCTTAGTAGAGATGATAAGTATGATGCATAGTAAGTATGATTTGCCCTTAGTGCTAAGTGGAGGGGTGTTTCAAAACAGGGTGCTTTTAGAGTTAGTATTAGAGAAGATACCAAAGGCTATCATCGCCAATGATATACCACCTAATGATGGTGGGATTGCATTGGGGCAGGTAGTAGGGTCTTTAGTCTGAAATAAGTGTCTGAATCATTTGTTTATGTCTATTTAAAAAATCTTTTGTTATGGTGTAATGTTCAGTCTCCTCATAATCAATTTGATGAATACCTTCAGATGAAAATTTATATATAGTTGCATTTGGATAAGCAAGTAATATTGGAGAGTGTGTTGCAATAATAAGTTGTGATTTTTGCTTGATTAGTTCATCAATAAGAGTAATAGCAGCTAATTGTCGTGCTGGAGATAGAGCTGCCTCTGGTTCGTCCATCAGATATAGACCATTTCCATGAAATTTATTTAAAAGAGTAGACATAAATGATTCACCATGTGATTGAGCATGTAGTGATTTCCCTCCATATCCTTGTTCTTCAGGGAGTGGAGCTACATTATCCATATATGTAGCAACATTATAAAAACTTTCTGCACGTAAAAAGTAATACTCTTTAGGTTTTTTAAAACTTTTAACAGTACGTAGAAAATGTCCCAAATTTGTATGTGTTTTATTTGTAGTGAATAAAGTATTCTTATTACCACCTTCAGGATTAATATCAAGTGCCTGTGCAATTGCTTCAATAAGTGTTGATTTTCCTGTTCCATTTTCTCCAACAAAAAAAGTAACATCTGGATGAAAATCAATAGTCTCAATGTCTTTTATGATAGGCAAATAAAAAGGAAACTCATCAAAAGAGTCAATTTTTTCTTTCTTGAGTATAATTCTTTGTAAATATGGTTTTTCTTCTATATGCATTTAATTATTTTGCTCCAATAAAAAATCCAAATCCAACTTCTCAGGCTTCGCATGTGTCCCATCACAATAGGGTGTGCATGTACTCTTTTTGCATAGACATAGTAATGCTTCAGCGTTACGCGTAGCGATGAACGCTTTGGGCTCAAATGCTGTACCCATATGACTACCGTCACACAGTACACCATCGGTACTTTTACTACAGGTACAAAAATGGTAGGTTTTACCTTTTTCTAGGTAGGTTTTCACGGGGTGTTTCATCGGTACATCCTTTATGAGGATAGTGTACTAATTCTCTTTTGATTTTGGCTTAATATTGTTAAGCTGTTACTCTAGTGCTCTCGAACTTTAGAAACCTCAAAGAGTGTGTCTAAAATTTTATAGAGAGCCAAAACCACACCAATTGAGCCTAAAACAACCATGATTTCAGATAGAGGTGGTGCAGTAAAGATAAATGTTTTTGTAAGCTCGTACTCTCCATATTTTTGAAAGCCTGTTCCAAATCTATCACTCATAGGAAAAGCATTTCCTCCATAGACAAATACATATCTTCCTATGTAAGTTCCTATGATGATTGAGATAGCACCCAATGCAATCAATAACTGCTTGGTGTGTCCTTTGAACTCTAAAATAAATGGGATACCTACTGCAAAAAGAAGGTAGAGATAGAAGTAGATTTTAAACTCTCCAAAAAGAATTATCGCACCCCAATCTTTATCAATAAACAGATAAGCAATCGCTTCATACATGGCTAAAAGTACAATGGTATATAAAGCACTAACTCTTAGAAAATGTAAAAGGGTATTAAACTCCTCTTTGAGACTATTTTTGTAGTTTATAATAGTGTAAAGTATCATAATACCTACTCCTGCGACAAATGCAGAGACAATAAAATATAAGGTTAATAGTGGATAGGTAGTCCATAGGTGTCGTGCTGTATTCATATCAAAAAGTTTTGCTTGAATATAATATTCAGCAAGGTCAATAACGATACTTAATAAAAGAATAGGTATAGCCATTTTCTTTGCCCATGTTCTGTTGTTTGTCAAAATAAGATAAATTTCAAAAATAACAAAAGGAATATAGGTCAGATATAGAGGGAGCATGAGCCACATACCAGAACCAAACTCAGGAGAGAGAAGCATCCAGTGAAGATGGGTAACATTTAAATCTACCAAAATTGTAAATAGTCCTCCTATAACCATTGCCAATCCAAAAGTCATAAATCCAGCTGCTGTTTTTTTGATTACTTCGACATTAAAGAGTTCAGCCAATGCCACAAAGAAAATAATTGCACTACCACTGTATATCATATACATATAGTTTACAATATAGAGTGTCCAAGGTTGCTCTCTATCTACCTCTCCTCCTGAACCAAAAATAGCCTCTTTCATTGCATGTGCTAAATTTGGATCGCCTAGCTTTAATCCTGCATCATGTGCATTAGCAGTAAGAAGAAAATATCGTTCAGAGAATACTTCAAAAACTCCTATTGCCCCAAGTGCTAAAAAGAAATAGGCAATAAGCATTGTTTTATTAAAGAGTAACTCTTTGATAGAAGGTTTATTAATTTTAATGCCTGAAATTATACGGTTTTCCATTGTGAACCCCTCTTATTTTTTGCTTTCTCTATGATAGGTTTAAAACTATCCCATGTATGTATGGTTGTGTTGTGACCAATTGAATTCTCTGCAAAGTGTGTATCATGCTCAGGGAAGATGTAAAAAAGTTTTGGAACAGTTCCCTCTTCCTCTTTTAAGACAAAGAATTTACGCTTTTTTAAAAGTTGTACCAACTCTCCATTCTCATCATCTAAATCTCCAAAAAGTCGAACATTTGTAGGACAAGTTGCTTGACAAGCTGTGGTCATTTCTCCTTGTGAGATACGCGTATCGTAGCAGAAGGTACACTTATCTACTGCTACATATTTATCATCTACAAATCTCGCATCATAAGGACACGCCTCCATACAACCTTTACATAAGATACATTTATCTTTATCAGTCATCACTAAGCCACCTTCAACAAAATGACTAGCACCTGTAGGACATACATCCACACAAGGGGCATCTTGACAGTGGTTACATTGAGAAGGGTAGAAGTTTACAAAGGGAGTATCAAAAATAGTTTTCTCTTGAATTCCTACCCAAATTCTCTGCTTATCTGCACCTAATTGAACGCCATTCTCTTCTTTACATGCCACTTCACACGCTTTAC
>JAKIUE010000164.1 GCA_021647715.1 Sulfurovum sp. | reverse complement strand
AAAAGCTAGGTACTTAGAAGATGTATGATGTTGTAATTATTGGCTCAGGAGCGAGTGGCGGAGCTGTTGCCTACACGTTATGTAAAGCGGGATATAAAGTGTGTATGCTTGAAAAAGGAAGACTTATAAAAAGAGACGAGTTTTCTAAAGATGAACTCTCTTATGCACGACGAGACTTAGTTACCCCAAATCTTTTTGATGAGTACCATACAATAGAAGAAAAAGTAGAAGGCAAATGGGTAGCAACCCCTACGTATGAATCTGGTTGGAGTTTTTGGAATGGCAATATTGTTGGAGGCTCTTCAAATTTAATGTCAGGTATGGTACACCGTATGCATCCTGATGATTTTAGACTTAAAAGTAAGTATGGAGAGATAAAAGGAGCCAATGTCGTAGACTGGCCCATTACCTATGAAGAGATGGAGCCTTATTATGATCTTACAGAAGAGCTTGTTGGTATTTCTGGTAAATGTATACCACATAAGTTTGAAGCCCCAAGAAGCAGAAAAAACTTCACGCAAGCACCTACAAATGAAAATGCCGTTGTCAAACTGCTTGATAAAAGTTGTAAATCATTGGGGATTACACCTTTAGTGACACCTAGAGCTATTTTATCTAAAGACAAAGGACATAGGAGAGCTTGTTACTATTCTAATTTTTGTGGCTCTTATGGCTGTAGCTCAGGAGGGAAAAGTAGCTCAAGAGAAGCACTTATTCATCCCGCACTAGCTACTGGAAATTTAACATTGTTGACAAATGCTCATGTAAAATATTTACATAGTGGCAAAGAGAAAGTGAAATATGCTGTAATTGTTAACACCCTTACAGGTAAAGAGAAAAAGATAAGAGCAAAACTATTTGTAGTAGCAGCACAAGCACATGAGAGTGCAAGGCTTTTACTGAATTCTGCAAATAAATATCATCCTCAAGGACTTGCAAATAGCTCTGGTGAACTTGGAAAAAATCTACTTTTCTCAGGAGGTGGATCAGGACAGGGCGAATTGCACAAAGAGAATCTAAAAGAGATTAAGTTTGAAGAACTCATGACAACAGGACTGTTTGTAAATCGTACAGTACTTGATTGGTATTTTATCGATCACTGGTGGGATGGCACATTTAAAGGTGGCTCAGTCGAATTTATGTTTGAACATCAAAACATTATTTCACGAGCTAGAAAAAATAACTACGAAGAAGGCAAACTAGTCTGGGGAAAAGGATTAGGAGATAGACTTGAAAAACGTTTTAAAGAGCAAAAAAGTATACGTTTTGAGATATTTAATGATTGGCTTCCTAATGACAACTGTTTTGTCTCTTTAGACAAAATGCATAAAGATAAATATGGTATGCCTGTAGGAAAACTTAGACTTGAAGGGCACCCACAAGATGTAAAAGTAGGTAAATATATTGCTAAAAAGTGTGAAAATATATTAGAAGAGATGGGGGCAAAGAACATCTATTCTTCTGTGACATCAGGAGCATCTCAAAACTTAGTAGCGGGTGGATGTCGTTTTGGAAATGATCCTACAACATCAGTACTTAACAAATATTGTCAAGCACATGATGTAAAGAACTTATATGTAGCTGATGCAAGTTTCATGCCTACAGGAGGTTCCGTTGCCTACACATGGACCATCTATGCAAATGCATTTAGGGTAGCAGATAATATTATTACACAATTAAAAGAAATATAAGTTTAAGCTATATTTAACTTCATGTTTATCGTTTATTAACGAAAGAGTGCTACTATTGTAGATAGTTTAAAGTAAAATTAAGGGAGTAGTGATTGAAGCATATTTTGAAAATGACACTGCTAGCATCTATGATCACAGTATCCTTAAGTGCAGTAACAAAAGTTGTCAAGTATAAAATAAAAAGTGGTGAAACACTTTACACCATAGCACATAAGCATAAAACAACCATCAAAGAAGTAAGAAAAATGAACGGCTTAAAGCAGGGTGATATACTTAAGGTAGGCAAGACACTTAAAGTCCCGACAAATACATATAAGGCGCCAACACAACAGAAAAAACGTATTACAAAAAAAAGAACTAAAAATAGGTCTTTGAAGTCGGCATTATCAACGCATGCCCAGCCTTTTTATAGAAAAAGAAAAAGACGCACAAAAACTGTCGATAATATGATATTTAGATCGCCAGGGTTTAACTTTGGTTTTTCAAATAAAAAGA
>JAKIUE010000163.1 GCA_021647715.1 Sulfurovum sp. | reverse complement strand
TAGGCAACACCATGCGCATCGTCACGCAAGGCGGAGGACTAGCTATTCTCATACACCCTACTGTACCTTTTGACTGGGAAAAGTTTAAGATACTTGCTGAAGTTGCAAGTATCAAAATATACTTAGCCAAAGAGCGTTGTGGTGGAGAGTTTGAGGCAGTGCGTATGGGGTTTGGAGGACTCAGTGAAGATGAGATAGTGGATGGGGTGGAGGTGTTTAGTGGTGTGTGGGAAAAGTCTCTATTCTAATTATATAGCCAAAAGATTCAAAATGCTATACTCTCCAAAATTAAACAAGGTAAAAAATGAAAAAAATATTACTAACAGGGATAATGTTATCGACTTCTGTATTTGCAGGTTCTCAGTGGGTTACCCCCTCAAAGTCCATTTGTACAAAAAATAATGGAACAATAAGCACATATGGAGTTTGTCAAGCTAAATGGAATGATGCTAAAGAGATATGTAAACTTTTTGATGCAAGATTACCTACCTTAAAAGAATTACAAAAAGAAGTAGATGAGTGTAAATCAAAAAATAAAGAAAAAGATGCATATATAGCCTGTTATAAGAAAAAAGGCTTTACAGGTTCTAGTAGCTATTGGTCAGCAGACACAGACAAAAAATACCCAAAAAATTCTTACGGAATGAACTTCTACAGTGCTACTTCAGGTGGAGGAAGTAAAGATAACACAGTAGATGTGAGATGTGTCAAATAATCACATAGTTTCTTCTCTAAGGTGTTGTACCCTCACAACACCCAAAATATTACATAATAAATCTAAATTTATATATCAATACAATATCTGATATAATCAAAGTATGAATAAGCAAAATATATCATTTTTATCTGTTACACTATTGATACTCACAGCATGCTGTCCAACAGACCATACCTCTAAAATAAAAAAGATAGCACAACCCATGAGTGAAAACCTAAGCCAATTTTTCCATGAAATGGGTAACCATCCAGATGAGCAACAAAGAGATGCTTTACTAGAAAAATCAGGATGTAAGATTAGTAAGAACACTAGTCATACATGTACATCCAAAGGCAATACTTTTAGATATGCATCTAACCTTGAACTCAATACAAATACCTATGTTTTTATGCTAGATTTTGAAAAAAGTTTCTGTGGCATAGAAATGACTTCTCAAGGAGAAGTACAACCAATGAGTTGTGGAACACAAAGCTGTATATCTAAATAAATATTACGCTATATCGTCATAGAAAATATCCTACCCTCTGGCTTTGCCCTAGCAAGTCTTAAATCAAACGCCATACAGACATTACGTACAAACATACGTGCAGACTCTTTCACTACAAGACCAGTATCAGACACCTCAATGAGTCCATCTTCTTTCATCTCACTAAGGCGTTCTAAGATTTCATCTAAGTTCTCTAAACGCATCGCTTCATCGGCCCATGATGTCTCAAGGTTACACATAAGGTTCAAAATGTGTTGCCGTACGACTAAGTCTTCTTTACTAAGTAAGTGTCCTCTAAAAACTGGTAGCTTTCCTTCGTTAACACGGTTTATATAGTCTTCTACCCTCTTTTCATTTTGTGCAAAGGCATACCAAGAGTCAGAGATAGAAGACATCCCTAGTCCTATCATCAGTTTGGTTTTACCTGCGGTGTAGCCCATAAAGTTTCTATGGAGCTTTTTTTCTACCATGGCTTTGTGCATCTTATCTGTTGGTAAAGCAAAATGATCCATACCTATCTCTTCATACCCTGCTTCAAAAAAGAGTTGTTTTCCCAGTTCATAAAGTGCTCTTTTTTCTTCATCTTTAGGTAGGTCATTCTCATCAAAACCTCTTTGTCCCACACCTTTTATCCATGGGACATGTGCATAAGAGTAGTAAGCTATACGGTCTGGTCTAAGTTTTACTGTGTTAGCAATGGTTTGGATAATGCTCTGCTTAGTCTGATGAGGTAAACCAAAGATAATATCATGAGAGATAGATTCATACCCTATCTCTTTACACAAGCCATGTATATGTTCAACTGTTTCAAATTTTTGTATACGATTGATAGCTTGTTGTACTTTAGGGTCATAATCTTGTATGCCAAAAGAAGTACGTGTAAACCCTAAGTCAAAAAGCGTTTGGAGTTGTTCTTTTGTCGTGTCATTAGGATGTGCTTCAAAAGAGAAGTCATACACCTCATGACGCAAGGCATCTTCAA
>JAKIUE010000162.1 GCA_021647715.1 Sulfurovum sp. | reverse complement strand
AAAAGCTAGGTACTTAGAAGATGTATGATGTTGTAATTATTGGCTCAGGAGCGAGTGGCGGAGCTGTTGCCTACACGTTATGTAAAGCGGGATATAAAGTGTGTATGCTTGAAAAAGGAAGACTTATCAAAAGAGACGAGTTCTCTAAAGATGAACTCTCTTATGCACGACGAGACTTAGTTACCCCAAATCTTTTTGATGAGTACCATACAATAGAAGAAAAAGTAGAAGGCAAATGGATAGCAACCCCTACCTATGAATCTGGTTGGAGTTTTTGGAATGGCAACATTGTGGGAGGTTCTTCAAATTTAATGTCAGGCATGGTACACCGTATGCACCCTGATGATTTTAGGCTTAAAAGTAAGTATGGAGAGATAAAAGGAGCCAATGTCGTAGACTGGCCTATTACGTATGAAGAGATGGAACCTTATTATGACCTTACAGAAGAACTTGTTGGCATTTCTGGTAAGTTTATACCACATAAGTTTGAAGCATCTAGAAGCAGAAAAAACTTCACGCAAGCACCTACGAAAGAAAATGCTGTTGTCAAACTGCTTGATAAAAGTTGTAAGTCATTGGGTATTACGCCTTTGGTGACACCTAGAGCAATTTTATCAAAAGACAAAGGACATAGGAGTGCTTGCTATTATTCTAATTTTTGTGGCTCTTATGGCTGTAGTTCAGGAGGGAAAAGTAGCTCAAGAGAAGCACTTATTCAGCCAGCACTAGCTACTGGAAATTTAACATTGTTGACAAATTCTCATGTAAAATATTTACATAGTGGCAAAGAGAAAGTGAAATATGCTGTAATTGTTAACATCATTACAGGTAAAGAGAAAAAGATAAGAGCAAAACTATTTGTAGTCGCAGCACAGGCACATGAAAGTGCAAGGCTTTTACTCAACTCTTCAAATAAGCATCATCCTCAAGGACTTGCAAATAGCTCTGGTGAACTTGGTAAGAATCTAATTTTTTCAGGAGGTGGGTCAGGGCAGGGAGAGTTGCATAAAGAGAATCTAAAAGAGATAAAATTTGAAGAACTCATGACAACAGGACTGTTTGTAAATCGTACAGTACTTGATTGGTATTTTATAGATCACTGGTGGGATGGCACATTTAAAGGTGGCTCAGTCGAATTTATGTTTGAACATCAAAACATTATTTCACGAGCTAGAAAAAATAACTACGAAGAAGGAAAACTAGTCTGGGGGAAAGGATTAGGAGATAGACTTGAAAAACGTTTTAAAGAGCAAAAAAGTATACGTTTTGAGATATTTAATGATTGGCTTCCTAATGATAATTGTTTTATCTCTTTAGATAAAACACATAAAGATAAATATGGTATGCCTGTAGGAAAACTTAGACTTGAAGGGCACCCACAAGATGTAAAAGTAGGTAAATATATTGCCAAAAAGTGTGAAAATATATTAGAAGAGATGGGTGCAAAGAACATCTATTCTTCTGTAACATCAGGTGCATCTCAAAACTTAGTAGCGGGTGGATGTCGTTTTGGAAATGATCCTAAAACATCAGTACTTAACAAATATTGTCAAGCACATGATGTACATAACTTATATGTAGCCGATGCAAGTTTTATGCCTACAGGAGGTTCCGTTGCCTACACATGGACTATTTATGCAAATGCATTTAGGGTGGCTGATAATATAATTTCACAATTAAAACAAGTATAAGTTTAAGCTATATTTAACTTAATGTTTATGGTTTATTAACGAAATAGAGATATTATTATAGATATATTCTATAATTCGAAGTTTAATTTAGGGAGTAGTGATTGAAACATATTTTGAAAATGGCACTGATAGCATCTATGATTACAGTATCATTAAGTGCAGCAACAAAAGTTGTTAAATATAAAATAAAAAGTGGTGAAACACTTTACACCATCGCACACAAGCACAAAACAAGCATCAAAGAAGTAAGAAAAATCAACGGTTTAAAGCAGGGTGATATACTTAAAGTAGGCAAGACACTTAAAGTCCCGACAAATACATACAAGGTGTCATCGCAACAGAAAAAACGTATTACAAAAAAAAGAACTAAAAATCGCTCTTTGAAGTCGGCATTATCAACGCATGCCCAGCCTTTTTATGGAAAAAGAAAAAGACGCACAAAAACTGTCGATAATATGATATTTAGATCGCCAGGGTTTAACTTTGGTTTTTCAAATAAAAAGA
>JAKIUE010000161.1 GCA_021647715.1 Sulfurovum sp. | reverse complement strand
AACTGTGGAGGCATCACAGAATTTGATTTTTTTGGACTTTTTAAATACTTATACATCGCTGCTTCTATACGTGCTTTGCTACTGTATTTCAATAAGTATTTTTTGTAAATCATATGGCTAGGAATTTGTTCTGATTTATGGCAAGCAAGACAGCTATTCTCAAGACTATCTGTTTGGGCTAAAAGCGCAACACTAAATATGCACCATACTATTATTTTTTCCATAGTATTTTCACCTCTGTTCCTTTATTTTCTGTAGAGTCTATCTCTAATTCAAAGCTATAACTTTCACACACTTTACTCACGATATGAAGTCCTATACCAAAGCCACCTTCACTTTTATTGGCACGTTTGAACCGTTGTAAAATGGAGTGTAACTTCTCTTTTTTGATACCGACTCCTGTGTCCAATACACGCAAACCATTGTCGTTTAATATCACTTCAAGTCTTCCATACTGTTTATTATATTTAATCGCGTTAGAGAGTAGATTATCTACCAAACGCAGTGCATCATTTTTATCTATGTCCAAGATTAGATTGCTACTAATATGTGTTATTACTTGTAGTTTTTTTGTCTCTGCCATAGCAGTAAAGTATAGTATGCGTTCACTTATCAGTTCTGAGAGATTTACCTTGCTAACATCACGATGATACTGATGATTTAAATTGAGATAAGTCAGGTCATCATAGATACGACTTAAGGTCTTGGATGCTATCTCTATACGTTTTAATTCACCTCTATTTTCTGTATGTTTTCCAAAAGTTTCTATGAGCTCTATATTGGTAAGTATGGTACTTATAGGTGTATTGAGCTCATGGGTGGTATCTTGTATAAAATGGTTCATTTTTTCTAGAGATTCCCGCATGGGAGCCACAAACAAACGCCCTAAAAAGTAACCTAGAATTAAGAAAAAAACCCCTGCAATAAGCATAAAAAGAATAACACTTTTTTGAAGTGCTTCTATAGATGCCCTATCTATTTTCCTTGCCAATACTACATAGGCTGCACCCAAATAATATGGTTCTATCTTCGTACGATGATAAAGCATATTTTTCTCTTTATCTGTATATTGAGGTACCGTATCAAATGTACCAAAAATATAATTTTTATCTACATCATAAAGCGCTGTTCTTATCTTTTCATTATAAGGATAATAAAGTCTATCATCATTAGATTGATGCAAATGCATAAGCGTAGACTTTAACCCTTCTGCCTCATACTTGAGTGATTCATGTTGCGTATCTATCAGATGGTCTTTCGAGGAAGTATAATAGATCCATGATGCTAAAGAAAAGAGTAATAGTGTTGATAGCAAATAGATAACTAAAAAACGAACCAGACTTCTTTTTTCACTAGCCAACAAAACGATACCCTATATTTTTAATCGTCTCTATTTTTTCTTTTCCTATCGCTGCACGCAGTCTTTTGATATACGTTCTAAGTGAACCACTGCTTGGTTCTTCATCATACTCCCAGAGTGTTTCATTTATTTTCTCATACTCTAAAAGTTCATTGCTATGTTGCAAAAAAAGGGCAAGTAGCTTGAGTTCTTTGGTTTTCAAAGATACTTTCTCTTCATTTTGCATAAGTATGAGTTCTTTGATGTCAAAACGTAATCCATCTCCTAAATCTACTTTTTCTTCATGTGTACCAAAAGAGCGTTTCAGCAGAGACTCCACACGCACAAGCAGTTCTTTCAGTGCAAATGGCTTACGAATGTAATCATCACACCCTAAAGCAAACCCTTTTTCTACATCTTCAACAGCATTGAGCGAAGTGATAAAGATAGCAGGTATCTCTACCCCTTCTTTGCGTACCTCTTTTAAAAAATCAAAACCACTCATATGAGGTACTTTTACATCAAGTAACATCAAATCTATATGTTTTTCATAGGCTATCTCTTGGGCTTGGAGTCCATCATACGCACAATGCACTTCATACCCTTGATAGATCAAGAATTGTTTGACTGTATCACTAAGCTGTTGGTCATCTTCAAGAAGCAATATATTTGCTGTCATCTATAATCTCTCTTCTCATTTAATATTTTTATCATACTTTAGTAAAATGAACTAACTATGAATTTTAACCAGATTCAAACAAATTTCCGTACCCACATCTTTTTGGGAGTGAATTACAATATCTATATCTTCACTATCGCAATAGGCTTTTACCAAAGTAAGCCCGATGCCTTTACCCTCTTTTGTCTTATC
>JAKIUE010000160.1 GCA_021647715.1 Sulfurovum sp. | reverse complement strand
AGTTGCATGTCATAGGTATTATCAGCTTCATTGTCTGCTTTATTTGTACCTATAGATTTAAAGGCATTTTGCATAGCAGAAAATTGTGATTCAAGTGCGATAAGCTCCTCTTCAGCACGAGAGACTGAAATATACTGCTCTACCTGTTCAGGGGTAGCAGCAAAACTAAGGTGTGTGAGTAGGGTGAGTGTTAATAATGTTTTTTTCATAAAAAGAGTATATTCAAAAAAGGTTAACCGAGTTTTTTTCCTTTTACCAATACCATCAAAAATCGGACACACCATGCGATAAACATAGCTATCCATACGGTAGCACTGATGTCAAAGAGTACCATAAAGTTCCATCCAAAAGCAGTTACCAATGAAGTAAGTACACGCGTCAATACTACCACCTGTGTCCAGTAAAAGAGGTAGGTGGTATATTTGTCAGCATGCATCATGTTACCAGAGTGTCCAAGTGTGACTCGTGTACCAAATCCTATGAGTATTGTAAATACAAAGCCTAGTAGCAAAACATGTATATCTAGTGCTAAAAATATAATATCACTTACTAGACTTATGAAATTCGTAAGACCACCTAATATAAAGGCTAACCCCGCCCAAAATAAGGCAATGTGTAGTATCCAAAGAAGAGGGTTGTCATTGGGAAATGGTAGTTTCCATCGTAATATTTCTTTCAGGAGTAATACCCCAATAATAAGGTCAATAAGAAAAGAACCATTCACTATAAAACCTTCTACTAGTATGTGTAGTGTAAGTAAGATAAAAAGTGATTTGAGTAGATAGGTGTTTTTCTCGACTATACAGTGAGAGAAAAAAGGTATCATGCGTTGTGCGACAGAAAAGGCTACTAAAAATAAGTAAAGATAAATGGCAATTTCTGTAGCAAATCCTGTCATACCTATGTGAAGGAGTGTGCCTATGATGAGTAGTAGATCTGCAATGAGCCCAATGCCCATAGCAACAAGTATCCAAAATAGGTCATGTTTGTCTTCCATGGTTGTGTTGACATAGATGTTGTTGAGTATAAGTACACCCCATAGATGCCCTAAAAAAAGAATAAACATACCAAAACCAGTAAATACAGGAGTTGCTATACTTCCAAGTACAACAAGAGCAGAACCAATATAATAAAATGTGAAAACTTTCATATAGACTTTTTTGTCTATGGCTGGAGTGGATGCAAATCTTGGGAAAGTTGTAAATAAAAAGCCAAAAAATGCAGGGGTAAAAAGTAGATAAATAAAATTATATGCATGGTAGTCAATTGCGGTGATTTCCATCTGAATAATACCCTTAAAGCTAAGCATAAAAATAAACATAGTGGCTATAGCATTGACAAAGGCTAAAACAAAAAAAGGTTGGTGTGGTTGTGAAAAAAAGTAGTTGTGTTTGGCATCTTCAGAGAAGTTCATGTGCATAATAGTTTCCCTTTTTTATTTTATCATAACAAAAAAAGAAAAGGATGAAATTGATATAAGGCAAGAAGTAGCAGTTAACCTCTACTACCTTGTCCTCCGTTGCGACTATCACGTCCTCCACCAGAACGTCCATTTCTCCCATGTCGATTACGGCCACCACCACCAGAACGATTTCTACGGTATCCACCGCCTCCACCACCACGTCTTCTATTACGGCCACCACCGCCACCACGTTGGGTCATAGCTTTTTCCATAAGAAGTGCTATCTCTTCAAGTCCAAGACCGATGTTGTCTTTACCTTTAACAGAGTTTTCACTTTGTATCATGGATGCGAGTAAATGTGCAATAGTAACGATATCAAGGTCATGTTGCAGTGTTTTGACAAGCTCTATAGCTTTGTCTGTTACTTTTGTCTCTGCAATTCTTGCTATGAGTTCATCAGAACGGTTGTTTTGTACTTCCATACGTGTAGGGATAACTTGAGAAGCCATCTTTGTTCCTACATCTTTTTCTATTTTTTTAATCGTTCTAAGCTCATTTGGGCTTACTAAAGTAATAGCCTCACCCGTTTTACCTGCACGACCTGTACGACCAATACGGTGTACATATGACTCAGAGTCAAAAGGGATGTGGTAGTTAAATACATGTGTTACATCATTGACATCTAGTCCACGAGCAGCTACGTCAGTGGCGATAAAGATGTCTATACCACCTTGTTTAAAGGCACGTATCGTTACTTCTCTTTGCTTTTGCTCCATGTCACCATGCAGACCAGATACTTTAAAGCCTTGTGCTGTCAT
>JAKIUE010000003.1 GCA_021647715.1 Sulfurovum sp. | reverse complement strand
AGAGGATGGCTTTTCTCCACAAATATTTAAGGTACCTTCTTATGCTTCGTATTGTACCATTGTCTCTCCTAGAGATTTGCCACACAGAAAAGAGTTTGAAAGTAATGAAGGACTGGCCACGCTAGTACACTCCATAGCACATATAGAGTTTTCAGCCATAGACTTAGCACTGGACGCTGTGTACCGTTACCCTAACATGTCTATGGCATACAAAGTAGACTGGTTAGAAGTTGCCTCTGATGAAATACGACATTTTCAAATGCTTGAAGGGCTTTTAAAAGATCTTAGGTTTTCTTATGGGGATTTTCCTGTACACTCAGGACTTTTTGATGCTGCCAATAATACGGCTCATAACATACTCGATAGAATGGCAATAGTCCCACGCTATTTTGAAGCTTCAGGGCTTGACGTGAGTCCTCAGATTATAAAAAAACTAGACAATAAACGAAAAATACCAGCTGTGGCAAAACTGATAGAGATGCTTCATGTCATATATAAAGAAGAGATAGACCATGTGTATAAAGGTGATAAATGGTTTAAGTACCTGTGTGAAAAAGAGGGGAAAACTACAGAAGTATATTTTGAGATACTTGCACGTTATGACTTACTTGATAAACACCGACCGCATGTCAATGCCCAAGCACGTAAAGATGCAGGATTTACCTGTAAAGAGATAAAACGCCTCGGGGCAAAAGAGTGTCTATGAAGCATTTTGTAGAGCAGATGTTTTTTAATCCACAGTGGTATCATACGCCTTTAACGATAGTGCTTTTTCCGTTTTCATTATTTTATGGAAGTGTGATGTTTTTACGCAGAAAGTTAGGCAACGCTATACAGTATGATATTCCTATTATCTCTGTAGGTAATCTTATTGTTGGGGGTACGGGTAAAACACCATTTGTGATAGCTCTGGCTTCGCAGTATGAAGATGTGTTTGTCATCTCTCGGGGATATGGTCGTAAAAGTAGAGGTTTGAGGGAGATAAGTTATAAAGGGAATATTTTAGCAGATGTTAAAGTAGCTGGAGATGAAGCGATGCTTATGGCACTCTCTTTATCTGATGTTTCTGTATTGGTGAGTGAAGATAGACATAAGGCTATAAAATATGCCCAAAGTAAAGGTGCTAAACTGATACTACTAGATGACGGCTTCAATAGAGTAGATATTGATAAATTTGATATTTTGTTAGAACCAAATGACATTAAGAATAGTGCTACTTTTCCAGCAGGTCCTTTTAGAGAATTTCCTTCAACACGAGATAAGGCAGATATTATAGTAAAAGAAGGTTCTGGGTTCAATAGAGAAGTGACTATAGAAAATAAAACAGAAAAGATGCTTTTGGTGACAGCCATCTCTAACCCTAGTAGATTAGAGGATTATTTACCTAAGGGAGTTGTACATAAGGTTTATTATGAAGACCATGCTTATTTTGATGAAGATGTTTTGAAAAAACTTTTAAAAGAATATCATGCAACTTCTATATTATGTACATCTAAAGACAAAGTCAAGATGGAAGGTTTTAAGTTACCTATCTCTGAAATGAAGTTAGAATTAGAGATTAAAAAAGAGATACTTGCACAAATAGATACATATATTAAAGGATACATCCATGCGTGATAATATTGAAGTAGTCAAGACACTACTTGAAGCTTTACCCTACATTAAGCGTTTTGCAAATGAAAAGATTGTGATTAAGTATGGAGGTTCAGCACAAACATCTGACACACTAAAAGAACAGTTTGCACAAGATATAGTTTTACTTCACTTGGTAGGTATGAAACCTATCGTTGTGCATGGTGGAGGTAAGAGTATCACTGATATGCTCACACAACTAGGGGTTGAGACCAAGTTCGTAGAGGGTCAAAGGGTAACGACTAAAGAGGTGATGCGTGTAGCAGAGATGGTACTCTCTGGTGAGATAAATAAAGAGATAGTCTCTTTACTCAATAATCATGGGTCTAAAGCCATAGGGATCTCTGGTAAAGACGGTGGGTTTTTAAAAGGTGTACCAAAAGACTTTGAAAACTTTGGATACACAGGGAACATAGAACATGTCGATCCAGAGATTGTTAATAATATCATAGAAGATGGTGCTGTCCCTGTCATAGCACCTATTGCAGGAAGTAGCACTATGGGGCATCCTGGGTTTAATATTAATGCTGATTTGGCTGCATCGAAGATAGCTGTCGCAATGGAAGCTAGAAAAGTATTGTTTTTAACTGATACTCCAGGTGTATTAGATAAAGATATGAAATTAATCACAAATCTAAGTATAGAAAAAACGGAAGTTTTGAAAAAAGATGGGACGATACAAGGTGGTATGGTGCCTAAAGTAGATGCATGTATAGAGGCATTACGTGGGGGAGTTAAGAAGGCTCACATTATAGATGGGAGGGTAGAACATTCGTTACTTTTAGAGATTTTAACGAGTTCTGGTGTAGGGACATGTATAGAATTATAGCAAATTGGTAATACTGTGGTAATACTTTAAGGAAACTTCTGCTAGTATACGTTCATACAGTTTTTTACTGTATTGAAAAAGCCAAATTCATTGTGAGATGGGTACGGAAAGTCAAAGGGTCTCTCGTAGATAGCCAGACTACCAATCGAGTAAAGAATGAATTTTATTTAAAAACACTTTTTACTCTATTCAACTTGTATTTAGTGTGTTGTGAGGTGAGTCCTTTGTATGCATTGACATTCTTTTTCCCTAATTATACTTCAATAAGTATAAATGACGTTATTTCCAATATACTAAATACTAACGATACTCTTCTAAATATGAATAGCAATAACCTCTCAAATAGCAAGGATATAGCGTTTTCTGTCAGTTTCTTTAGTTATAATAATATTCATAATATTTATAACATACTAGGACAAAAACATGCAATTTATTGAAACACGTGGTAATAATGGACATAACCCTCAAAGAGTATCTTTTTCAGATGCTATTTTAAGCCCAAGTGCAAGTTTTGGTGGACTGTATGTACCACAAAATATTCCAAAAGTTAATCAACCTTTTTTAGAAAAACATTTAAAAAGTCATTATAAGACTTTAGCATTAGATTTTTTACAAGCATTTAAAATTGATATTGAGGAAGAAGTACTTAAGGCAGCGTTAGATAGATACGATGGTTTTGATGATAGTACTAATCCTGTGCCTTTATCTAAAATTGAAAAAGATTGTTTTGTTGCTGAACTTTATCATGGACCCACGCGTGCCTTTAAAGATATGGCATTACAGCCTTTTGGGTATATACTTTCCAAGGTAGCTGAGCAAAGAGGTGAAGAATATCTTATAATGGCTGCAACATCTGGAGACACAGGCCCTGCAACATTAGAAACATTTAAAAACCAAAAAGGGGTAAAAGTAGCCTGTTTATACCCTGATGGAGGTACTTCTGATGTGCAGAAATTACAGATGGTTACAGAAGATGCTTCAAACCTTAAAGTGATAGGGGTAAAAGGAAACTTTGATGATACGCAAAATGCATTGAAAGCACTTTTAGCATCAGAAGACTTTAAAGAAGAATTGCAAGAGCGTGGTATCAAACTCTCAGCTGCAAACTCTGTGAATTTTGGACGTATTATCTTTCAAATCATTTACCATATTCATTTGTATTTAGAATTAGTAAGAAAGGAAGAAATTACTTTGGGCGATAAGGTCTACTTAGTTGTTCCCTCTGGGAACTTTGGTAATGCATTGGGTGCATATTATGCGAAAAAAGCAGGACTTCCTATAGAAAAAATATTGATTAGTTCAAATGTCAATAATATTTTGACAGATTGGATAAAAACGGGTAGTTATGATTTAACCACAAGAACATTGGTACAAACAGAATCTCCTGCGATGGATATATTAAAATCTTCGAATATTGAACGTATACTTTTTGATAAATTTGGAGATACCCGCACGAAAGAGCTTATGGAGTTGTTAGAGAGTGAGGGTAGATTTACGCTTGGTGAAAGTGAATTAGCCTTACTTAGAGAAGATTTTGATGCATCCTTTTCTGATGATGAAGAATGTAATGCCGTGATAGGGAAATATGCTAAAAATAACTATATCATGGACCCTCATACAGCAACGTGTATGAGAGCTTATGAGACGTTAAGAGAAAAACCATTGATGACAATTGTATACTCTACCGCAGAGTGGACAAAGTTTTCTCCAGCAGTAGCAAAAGCACTTGGTGCTGAAGTACCACATGATACTGATGCACTTGATTGGGTAAAAAAACATGCAAATGTCACTGTGCCAGCTATGATATCTGGTTTGTTTTCTAAGCCAATCATACATACAGTTGTGGTTGAAAAAGAATCTATAAAAAGGGAGATGTTGAACTTTTTATAAGTTTAACAAGTTTAACTATATGACAAATAAATATCTTATTTTTATTATTTTTATTATTTTTCTACCAGAATTTGTTATTTCGAAAAACTATTTAGATTGTAGCGTTGTGCTAGCTGGAACGTCAGAGTGTAACCCATATGAGTCAAAATTTTTAAAAGCAAAATCTATTCAATACGATACAGATAAAAAAGAGTTAATTATTTCAAAAACTATGCCTGTTCCTGAAAAATTTGAGATGAAGATTTTTTCTGTTGAAGATTTAATCGAAAAATATATTAAGATTGAAGACCCCTTACGTTTTCAATTTTTATCTAAAGAAAAAATAGAAAAAAGTCCAAATTTAGACTTGAATAAAAAAACAAATGTTTTACTGAAAGAAAAAGGTAAAAAAATAGTTATAAGATATGGTAAATACAAAGTTTCGAAAGGAGATAGTTTTCACTCAATAGCTAAAAAGTTTTTTATGGTACCTAAAGAGCTTTTACGTATTAACTTAATGGACAAAAAGTCTAAAATAAAAATAGGAGCAAAGCTACGAATTCCTTTAGAACAGAAAATCATTAATGCAATTGTTAGTTCTGAATATACCATTTCATCTGGAGATTCACTCCATTCGATAGCAAGAAAATTTAACATAAAATCAAGTGAATTAGCAAAAATTAATGGTATTGAATCCTATACACTCATTAAGGTAGGTAAAAAATTAAAACTAACGTTTGACAATAAGCTTAAAAAGAAAAGTAACGTTAAAAATGTAAAGTCTAATAAGGTATCTAAAAAGAAAAAGAGGGCTATTTTAAATAAAAAATTAAAAAGAAAAGGGATGAAAGTTGTACATGTATTTGGTAAAAGAGTATTGCGTGTGACAGCTACAGCATATACTTCTCATGCAAATCAAACAGACAGTACGCCTTTCCTTGCAGCTTGGAATAATAATTTACGTCCAGGAATGAAGATCATTGCAGTTTCACGAGACATGTTAACAAAATACGGTATGAAGAATGGGACTAAGGTACGTATAGCTGGACTTTCTGGGTATTATGAAGTTCGAGATAAGATGAATAAACGGTATACCAAACGTATAGATATATATATGGGTATGGATAGACGACGTGCTTTACGTTGGGGAAGAAAAAGCGCCATGATTTATTGGTGAGATTCATATATTTCAAGTACTTCTAAGTACCTTTCAGTTTTATCTTCATACAAAACCTCAAGCGTAGTTAATTCCTCACTTAAGCTAGCCAAACCCTTGTCTTCATAACACTTAGGGTCATATAAACACTTGTTAAGTGCTGCTATCTTTACTTCAAGAGCTTCTATCTCATCTAGTAGGTTGTCATAATCTTGTTTCTCTTTGTAGCTTAGTTTTGTTTTACTTTTTTCTTTATTTTCATTTTTGACAGTTTCTTGCACTTCTTTGTCAAGTTCTGCAAGCTCGTTCATATCTTTTTCTATCTCTAAGTACTCTGTATAGGTTTGGTAAGACTCTTCAACGATGCCTTGACCCTTAAATATAAAAAGCTTAGAAGCTATCTTGTCTATGAAGTAGCGGTCATGAGAGACAAAGAGTAACGCTCCTTGAAAGGCTATGAGCTTGTCTTCTAGTATGGTGATGGTTTGGATGTCTAGGTCGTTGGTAGGCTCATCAAGTATGAGACACTCTACATTTTTAGTAAAGAGTAGGGCTAATGCTACACGGTTTTTTTCTCCACCTGAGAGTTGTCCTACTTTTTTTGTCATGTACTCTGCTGGGAAAAGAAACGTTTTTAAGTAAGCAAAGACGTGCATATGGGCACCTTGTACATCTACATGGTCTCCACCATCGGGGCAAAAAGTCTCTATGAGGGTTTGTTGGTCACTTAGCATCTCTCTATGTTGGTCGAAGTAGCCTATGCGAAACTCTCCTTTTTTGATGCTTCCTGCGTCTGCTTTTAGACGACCTAGAAGGAGTTTGAGTAAGGTAGATTTACCTGCACCATTGACTCCCACGATGGCAAGTTTGTCACGTTGGAGTATGCGAGTGGTGAAGTCTTCTATGAGTAGCTTGCCTGCTATGGAGTAGTTAAGGTTTTCAACATCAAAGAGGAGCTTTCGTTTTTTAAGCCCTTTTTCTCCCCTCCAACTTTTTTTCTCACGTTCAAGCTCTATTTGCATTTTGCGTATGAGTGTAGGGTTTTTCTTGGCTTGTTCACGTAGCTCAAACACTCTGGCTTTTCGTCCTTGGTTACGCTTTTCTCGGGCTCTTACACTTTTACCTAGCCACTCTTCTTCACGTTTGAGCATCTTTACTAAGGTGTTGTGACTTTTGGCAAGAGATAGCATCCGCTCTTCTTTTTGCACCAAGTAGTCACGGTAGCCACCCTTGTAGCTCACAAGCCCTTGGTTTTCCACCTCTATGACTCGTGTGGCGATGGTGTCTATGAAGTGCCTGTCATGAGAGATGAAGAGTAGGGTAAACTTCTCTTTGAGGAGAATCTCTTCTAAGAACTCCACCATGTAGACATCTAGGTGATTGGTAGGTTCATCTAGCAGTAGAACGTCGGGTTTTTTAAGTACGAGTGATGCTAGAGCCACACGGCGTTGTTCCCCACCTGAGAGTGAGATGACCAAACGCTCTTCATACTCTTTGAGCTTAAACTCTTGTAAGATGCGTTCTATCTTGTCATCTATGTTCCAAGCATTGTGATGGTCAAGAAATGAGCTTATGTTTTCTAGTTTTGTCAGAAGTTCTTCGTTTTCAAAGTCTTCTGCTACTTGTAAGCTAAGTTCTGCATGTTCTTCTTGGGCAAGTTTGAGTTCTTTTAGTTCGTTAAGTATGGCATCACGTACAGTAAGCGAGGCATCAAAGTGTGGGTTTTGGTCTAGCATCTCTACTTGTAGGGCATTACTCACCACACGTTTGCCCTCAGTGGGTTCTTCTGTACCAAGGGCTATCTTCATAAGCGTAGACTTTCCACACCCATTTTGCCCCACCACAGCGATGCGTTCCCCACGGTTAAGATGAAAGTTTACATCATTGAGTAGTAGTTTTATGTCATATTGTTTTTTGATATCGAAGAGGTCTATGAGTGCCACATTGTTTCCTTGCTGTCTATTGGCAGAATTATAGCAAAATAGCTAGATATCTTCCAACGGGGTTAGTGAACATGAGAGGCATGTAAACTAAATAAAGAAGTCGCATCTTTTTAAGTAAAGAGTAAAGACTTAACCCTGCTGTATTTTGGGATTGACATTGTGCAAATAATATTGTATAGTATACGTACAATAACCGTATAAGGATAAGAAATGTTAGCCACTATAGATACAAAAGATGCACGTATAGAGTTTAAAACATCTAAAGAGTTAAAATCACTCTTGCAAGGTGCAGCAAACTCTCTAGGTATGGACTTGAGTTCTTTTCTCATATCTACAGCGACACAACGTGCAAAAGAGATAATGCTAGAAGAGAACGTACTCACACTGAGTAGGCAAGAGTGGGCAAACTTTGAAAAAGAACTAGCCAACCCAAAGCCCGCAAGCAAAGAGCTAAAAGAGCTTATGAATATGGAAGGTTTTGATGCTTAAACTTGTCACCTTTGATGCAACGACTGCATACAAAGGGCTAAAAACCTTTAACTGTGCCAATGAAATGATAAATACCTTTGTACAAAAGTCACTCAAAAAACGTGTCAAAAAACATCTAAGTCAAGCCTATGTTCTACTGGATAAAAAAGAAACCTTTGTAGGCTTCTACACCCTTGATACATTTTCTATAAGTAGACAAATATTTGAACTACCCGATAAACCAAATGGACTACCTCCTATAGTACCTGTCATAAAACTAGGCATGCTAGGGCTAGACATCTCTTTACAAAAACAAGGCATAGGCTTAAAGTTACTTCAAGATGCTTTGCTAAAAGTAGTAGAGATATCTAAAATTGCAGGATGCACAGGTCTTTACTTACTCGCTGAGTCTGAAGCTGTCTCTTTTTATGAAAAGTTAGGATTTGTTCCACTTAATCAGTCAAGTCCATTACCTATGTTTTTGCATATTGAGAAGATATTGGAGAGTATTGAGGGGTAAATGTTAGGAATGTGGGTGTATTTTCAACGCCTGACCCTTTTTTTAAAATATATAACTCAAATAAACACCTGCATTATTTCCATCTACAGATAAACTGGTATCTGATAGATCATAGTCTATAAATGTAGCTTTAAGTCCCACGCTAAATCTTTCGGTAAATCTATAGCCAATTTGTGCCACGCCACCCAAGGCACTATCAAAGTCTACATCAAGTCCTCTAGCATCGCCACCACTGCTTAACGTGGGTGACACATGATCGTCACTCCTGCTCCTAAAATAAATGCTTCAAAGTGATACAATTCCATAGCCGTAAGCATTACCCTAGTCATATCAACAGATGCATTTGATGCGTCTATCGAACTAAATTTATACCCTAGTAATAACTGTGTTTTCCACGCCGTATCTGTATCAATAGTATCAAATTCAATTCCACCTTCAAAAGAAAACCCGCTCCCCGCATAAAGTTCTTCTTTACCTGTAGTAAGTTGTGCTGTGACAAGCTTATCGCCTCCAGCATCTATACTCATTTGAACTATAGGTTTTACTTCTGCTTGAAGTAGCGTTGTCGCTAGTATACTAAGAATTAGAACTGTCTTTTTCATTTTTTTCCTTCATTGAATGTGATTTATTATCTCAAGTTTTATTGAGCAAGTTTACACTCTAAAATTTCTTTTTTACCTTCTTTTTCTGAAACAGCTTCAATATTGGCTCCTCCAACGATAAGCCCCATTTTAATATAATGGGTAAAGTAGTAGTTTTTCCCACTTAAGGTATTTATAGCTAGCAAATTTGGACTAAACTCAGAAGTTGTAGCTAGCTTATGTTTACCAGGAACAACTTCTTTGTAAAGATACGTTTTGTTGGCAATAGACCCTAATGTTTTATCATCGATATAAACAGTCTTTGTGAGGGCACTACCTACAAAAGAGTTACGATAAATATAAATACCAGACTTATTGTTTGTTGGGGTATTAAATTGTTTACGCATAGTATCCAGTTTCTCAGGAGCCATAGGTATTTTGGGGCTACAGCCCATAAGTAGAAAGCTTATAGCTAGTAAGTATGTTATTTTTTTAGTCATATATATCCCTTAATTGTTGTGTTTTATTCTAGCGTAATCTTTTTAGGTTAATGCTTGAAGTAAGCGAGGTTAAGTTTGCTAGACTTTACTAACTTAACTTTCGCACCTAAATAATACACAAATAACACTCCAAACCCCCTTAGTCGCAAGCATGAATCTCTATTGCTTCACAACCCTTAACAACACATAATATCTATGAAATACATCCCCATACAAAGCCCCATATACGGGGATTTTAGCTATAATATACCTTCCAAACAAGAGGGTAAAAAGTGTCCATTGAAATACAAATCATCAACATTATCAACGATAAACTCAAGAATCCAATCTACACAACCATGAAGTTATTAAATCTTAAAACCATACTTTCTAAAAGTAACTTCACTAAAAGATTAGGTGTCAGGTGAACGTAATCGTAGTAAATAGCCCTAATTTCAATCCAAAATACTATCAGTAATCCCCAATATGCGATTGATACTCTTCTCATCCGCTTTTTCTATAAATGTAATCTTTCTAGAGTTATAATCTATAGACTTCATCTGTTCTGCCATGATGTAGCCTGCAATGTTGTCACTTTCAACTTTTGCATGAAAAGGAAAATCTCTTTTCGTATTGGTGATGGGGCAAGCAAATGAAAGTCCTAAATGTTTGTTAAAAACTTGATTACTTATGATGATGGCAGGTCTACGTCCTTTTTGTTCATTCCGATCTGTGGGTCATATATAGGGGTTAGTGGCATTACACTCTTTGGTTTGTGATATAATAACCCCATGAAACTTACAAAAGAAAAGATACTCGACTACCTTAAAGAGCTAAAGCCAGAACTAGAAGCATCTGGCATTCAGAAGCTTGCTCTTTTTGGTAGCTTTGCTAGTAATCATCAGAATGTGTATAGTGATATAGATATCGCTATACAAAAAAAGAAAGATTTTTTAGACGACTATTCTGCGTATGATTACTTTGCACTACTAAACACCATAAAGTCTAAGATACTTAAAAACTTACATACAAATGTAGATATATTTGACCTCGATAGTAAGTCTAGCTTTAAAAAAGAGATAGAAAAAGAGTTGATTTATGTATAGTAAAAAAGCATTGAATCGTATATCAAATATAGCTAAGAAGATAGAGTTTATAGAAAATATAGTAAAAGAAAAAGTGACAATCATCTCTGCTCTTGAAGATGAACAAAATGCAAGAGCTGCGATACTGATGCACCTGACAGCTATAGCAGAGCAGTTCGATAAACTTTTGCACAGTGGCGAGCTGGACATACTCACACACTTTGAAAAACAAGACATCAAAGGTAGCTATGAATTGCGTAATTTTATAGCTCATGACTACGAGGGGATTGACTTTCATATAGTAGAAGAGGTTATAGAGGAGAGACTGCCTATTATTTATGGTGCTACGCAGAAAATACTGCATAAAAAATAGAAGTAGCACTAACTAGAGCTAAATGATAGTAAAAAGATTAGAAGCATCTTGTACAAGACGCATAGGGAGCTATCATTGAGATACTATAAACCCCCTCACTACATTTAGAATTATTGGTTACTATAGGCGATGGATAAAAATACACAAATGGTTTACACCTATCACAATGAAACAAAACATTCACAACTACAGTATGCCAAGTCTTTAGGGTATATGGACTGGGCTACACAGCCAGACCCGTATCGTAGTTATGCCGATACTACGAAGACGACACTAGCTCTTTCTTTTGAAAATAAAAGTTTGGAATACAGTCAAATATTTACACAATTAAAAGATGAAAAAGAAAAAGTAGTGGCTCCCTTATGTTTGGAGTCTGTGTCACAATTTTTTCAGTTTTCACTAGGACTTGCAGCCATAAAAGAGTTTGGAGATCAGTCATGGGCTTTAAGGTGTAACGCTTCAAGTGGAAACTTGCAACCAAGTGAAGCCTACATCATAGCTAAAGACATAGAGGGGATAGAAGATGGTCTTCATCACTATGCCCCACTTGAACATCAACTTGAACTACTCTCTTCTGCAACTAGCGAGTTAGCCTTACCTAACAATAGTTTTTTGGTTTCTTTGTCTTCTATAGTTTGGAGAGAAGCTTGGAAATATGGTGAACGGTCTTGGAGATATACGCAGCTTGATTGTGGTCATGCACTTAAAGCCTTAGAAGTATCTGCTTTCATCTTAGGATGGAAGATAGACGTTATACGCACCAAAGATACAGAGCTTCAAAGTCTCATAGGTTTTGACCAGGCACATAGATACGTGCCTGAAGAGAGAGAACTTCCCGATATGCTACTCTTGGTCACTTTAGATGATACGGTTCTCACTTCAGATATAAATGTCAATGCCTTAGGCAATGCTTTAGCAGACACCTATGAAGGAAAAGCAAACCAGTTAAGTCTTAACTGGCATAAGTGGGATATCTTAGAAAAGATAGAAGATGCAACGCTATCAGATGAGTTGAAACACTTTAAAAATGACACTTACGAAGAAAACCCTTATAGAAAAATCTCAGGTTTAGCCAAAGATATCGTTTTAAATAGACGCTCTGCACAAGTGATGAATAAAGATGATTGTACGATTACCAAAAATGAGTTTGAAACCATTTTAGCTTCTGTCAAATCAGATAACTCTCCTATACACTTGGTAGTATTTGTCCATAGCGTAGAAGAGATGGACCAAGGACTCTACATCTTAATAAGAAATGATGCACAGTTAGAAGCACTCAAAAGTTTACTAAAAGAGACATTTCTCTGGGAAAGGGTCGATACTGATGCAGGAGCACTCTATAAACTTCAAAATGGCGATATGAAAACCATCTCACAAAGCATATCGTGTAGCCAAGAAATAGCAAGCCATGGTGCCTTTACCTTAGGCATGTTAGCCCAATTTACAGAACAAATACAAGAATTTGGAGCTTCAAGATATAAAGAACTCTACTGGGAATGTGGTGCCATAGGACAACAGTTATACCTAGAGACTACATCTCTAAATCTATCTGCTACGGGTATAGGGTGTTTTTTAGATGACATGTTACATGAAGTTATAGGACTGCAAGCAAATGAATATCAAACACTGTATCATTTTACTGTGGGTCGTGGTTTGGTTGATGAAAGACTAAGTACCATCAAACCTTATGCTAACAAATAAGGCAAGACTGGACTTTTTTAAGCCTTGATTAGGTATATTCCATCATTACATAAGCAAGGAAAAACATGCTAGAAATCATCATCATCTTATATTCACTTTACACTTTTATGAAACTTTACATCTCAGTCATGCAGATAGGCTACATCAACGAAGAAAAACGTAAAACGCCAGTACTCATGTCAGCAGACAAATACCTCACAGCAGGTAACTACGCAGTCGCCAATGGTAAACTAGGGCTTGTTAGTACTTTAGTTGACTACTTAGTGTTTATCTGGTGGGTGTTTGCAGGGTTTGCTTGGTTGTCATCATTTGTGCAAGTAGACAGTGCCATACTACAAGCAGTGTTGTTTTTGTTCGGGTTCATCGTTGTCAACTACGTTATAGGTTTGCCTTTTGAACTGTACCAAAAGTTTAAGATAGACGAAGACTTTGGGTTCAACAAAATGACAGCGAAGATGTACGTACTTGACACTATAAAGTCATCTGCATTGTTTGTGGTCATTGGAGGGGCTATATTTGCTCTTTTAGCGTGGATTATAGGTTCTTTTGAGTCATGGTGGTTATGGGGATTTGTTTCCATCTTTACTGTAGCAGTACTAGCCAACGTACTTATGCCTACATTTATGGCATTGTTTAACAAGTTCACACCCATAGAAGAAGGCGAACTCAAATCTGAAATCTCTGCCATGATGGACAAAGTAGGACTTAGAAATGATGGTATATTTGTCATGGATGCAAGTAAGCGTGATGGGAAGCTGAATGCTTTCTTCGGAGGATTGGGTAAGTCTAAACGCGTGGTGCTTTTTGATACTCTCATAGAAAAGCTCAACACCAAAGAACTCCTAGCAGTCATAGGACATGAACTAGGGCACTTCACACACGGAGACATCTGGAAAAACATAGGACTTATGGGGCTACTTCTCTTTATAGCCTTTTACCTTTTTGGACATCTACCTGATTCACTTTTCTTGGACATGGGTGTAGTACCTAGTGCAGGTGTGCAGATAGCGATGCTTATGCTTTTATTACCACTACTTTCTTTTGTATTTACCCCATTTATGTCAGCTGTTAGCCGTCATAACGAGTACGCAGCAGATGAGTTCGGTTCTGCCATGGGTGGTAAAGAGAACTTAGTATCAGCGTTGATGAAACTAGTGACTGAAAACAAGTCCTTTCCAAAGTCACATCCTTTTGTCATCTTCTTTTACTACACGCACCCACCAGTACTAGAGCGTCTTAAAGAGCTTGGGTTTGATGCGTCTAACACTATAGTGGGGGAAGAGCGTATAGAAGAACCAGCACTGCCTACTGATGGAATATTTGCATTTATGGATAAAAATGACCATTAAAGAAGCCCTTTCTTGGGCAAGACAAGAGTTAAAAGACTCTTGTGAACGTCCTCAGTATGATGCTGAGTTACTCTTGGCCTATATACTCCAACAAGACCGTACCTATCTCATTACACATGATAATGACACTATAGATATTAAAAAATATAAAGAACTTATAGCAAGACGTAAAAACAACGAACCTTACGAGTACATCATAGGTAAGGCTAGTTTTTATGACATACATCTTCATGTAGAAGAGGGTGTACTTATTCCTCGTCCTGAGACTGAGATACTCATAGACTTGGTGGCTGACATCATCAAGAAAGAGAACATCACTCGTATAGCTGAGATAGGGGTTGGGTCTGGAGCCATAAGCATTGTTTTGGCTAGAAAGTTTCCAAAGTTAAAGAGCATAGCTACAGACATTTGTGATACACCCATCAAGGTAGCACAGTTGAATATTAATAAATATGAACTGTCAGAACGTATAGAACTTAGAAAATCAAACTTGATAGATGAGGTAAGTGAACCCATAGAACTTGTAGTCTCTAACCCTCCGTACATCGCAGAAGATTTTTTATTAGCGTCAAATGTAGTGGACTATGAACCTAAAGAAGCTTTGTTTGGTGGTAGGGTTGGAGATGAGCTATTGAAGCAAATCATTTTAGATGTCAAAGCAAGAGACATTAAATGGCTTGCATGTGAAATGGGCTATGACCAAAAAGAGCCATTGCAAGCATTTGTTAATGAACTTGGAGTAAAATCCATACAGTTTTACAAAGATTTAGCAGGACACGATAGAGGGTTTGTGATAGAATTTAATCAAGGAAATAATAATGAATAAATACTTTAGAATGGTAACCATGGGCTACCTCATATTTTTATCTGCGGTACTAGGACAGATGCTTTACGCGGGGATAGTTGTGACCTCTGTAACATTTAATACGCACTTGTATGTGGGAGCAGAACTCTTAACACAGTTTCAAGAAGGGCAGATAATGACAGAGAGCTTTTTACGCTTGTCATATATTGTCAATGTGATGATTGTCCTTGTGGTACTCTATGAGGGGTACAAATTTAAAAAGTTTGAGCGTGACACTGTGACGAAAATAGCGACGTTTTTTGTGTTGGCTTGTGGGCTTTTGTTTTCACAGTACTACATACCAGACATCATCGCCATGCAAGAGCAGGGTGAGGCTATGACTCAGTCAGTGGCGTTTTTAAATACACACAAAGGCTCAGAGTTGAACTCTAAGATTTTTGCTGTAGCGTTGTTGGTGTTGATTGTCCAAAATATGCGTAAGGCTTGCAAATAACCGTAGGGTGTTGTACCCTTACAACACCAAATAATTATAACATAATGACTCACGGTGTTGTCATGGGACAACACCCTACAGGAGAATACATTGAGTGAAATTTTAGAACACCCACTAGACCCCATCGTGTATAAAGATACACAGACACTGATACTTGGCTCGTTTCCTAGTATCAAATCTTTTGAAAAAAACTTTTACTATGCACATTCTAGTAATAAATTTTGGAAGATTTTAGAAGCTGTGACGGGCTACCCTGTAAATAATCTTGATCAAAAGTTATGGTTACTTAAAGAGTGTAGAATTGGTTTATGGGATATGATACGAGAATGTAGACGTGAAAACTCGCTTGATAGCTCTTTAGAAGATGAAAAAGTTAATGACATTAATAATATTTTAAAATCATTTATTAGCATTAATAAGATTGCATTTACTGGTCGAAAAGCAGAGGCTCTTTTTAAGACACATTTTTCATATTTAGATATTGAGACTGTTTATTTACCTTCTCCTTCATCATCATATGCAGCGATGAAATTCGAAGATAAGGTGAAAGCCTATAAAAATTTATTAGGATATATGTAATGTCGGTATGGGCTATTGGCGATATTCAGGGATGCTATAGTTCTTTTATGGAACTTTTGGAGAAGATAAAATTTAATCCTGAAGTAGATACGCTTTGGATAGCAGGAGACTTGGTCAATAGAGGAGACGGCTCATTTGAAACATTAGAATATCTTTACAGTATAAGAGAGAGTGTAGAGATAGTACTTGGTAATCATGATATGACCCTAATTGCAGCATATTATGGCATCAAAAAATCAAATCCTACTATTGACCCTATATTGGAGTCACTTGAAGCTGAAAAACTCATAGATTGGCTTAGAAGACAAAAGTTTCTTCATGTAGATTATCAATTAGGGTACTGTATGGCTCATGCAGGTATTTCTCCTGAGTTTGATTTGGGTATGGCAATTGAGTATGCCAAACGGATTGAGTTACAATTACAGTCTGAAAATGCTGAAGTTTGGTTAATAAGTATGTTCAAAGAAGGCAGTACATATTTTGATAGAGGTGCTGCAGGCATTGATATTGATAAATATATAGTTTCTTCTTTTACACGTATGCGTTATTGTTATGGTGATCACAAGCTAGACTTTGAACAAAAAGGTTCTCCTACAAGAGAATTAAGAGAAAAAGGGCTTAAGCCGTGGTTTGAATGTCAAAATAGAAAAGAGATAGATCTTAAAATTATCTTTGGACATTGGTCTACTTTAGGATTTTATCATGACAAAAATGTATTGTCTCTTGATACAGGCTGTTTATGGGATGGTGCTTTAACAGCTGTACGTATTGATACCAATGAAGTTAAAACTATCCAGGTATCTTGCCATAGAAAAAAGGCTAGCTGTGAACTATAGATAGAATAACGTAGACGACTATTTATGCTATTTTATTTACCCAGTAAAGAGCAGAACCAAAACTAAGTAATTCTTTGTCTTTGATATGTAGATTTTTATAATATCTATCTTTAGGGGTTTTAGTTGTATTTTTTATGTCTCGTTCTTCAAAAGCAGTCTTAGTGTAGTGATTTAGTATTTGTTTTGTATTCATGGTTTCTTCCTTATGATTTGTAATATAAGGAAAGTATAGATAAAAAATGTCAAAAAATGTCAAATGACTAAATGTCCTACAAACTTAGAGGTATTATCAAGTATTTTTGCACCTTTTCTAAATCCTAGACCACAAGCTTCATATGCATAAAAGACACCAGCTTGATAACTATCACCATTAGTATCGGTCAATAGCTCTGTATAGGTTTGATAAATCATTTTATGATTGTCATAGTCATCATCTACATGTTCTATGACATCACCATCGATATCTAGTATACTGACACTTCCACCCTCTCTACCGAATACAGGTTTTCTTACTTGTTTTTGTCCCTCAAGTTGTTCAAATGAACTTTCAAGTAGAAGAGGATGATTAGGATATAGGTCCCAAAGTATTTTTAGTAGACCTTTACTTTGGAAGAGTAGGGTGTAGGCTGGGTTGAAGATGATGGCTTTTTGGTTAGCTATGATATTTTTTAGTATCATTGCTAAATCAGACTCTTCAAGTGCTATGGCTTCCCATGGGATGAGCTTAAACCAAAGTTCAAAGCTTACCTCTTGGTAGCTTATGCCTTCTTCTTCGTCAAACTCAACGTCATCCATGTAGGCAAATTCTGTCTCATACCCAGCTTCAGTAGCTATGTGTTGCAGGAGTCTTACTGTGTTTTCTTCTTCAGAGTTACCTCTAATGGAAGTGAACAAAAACTTCCAACCATCATAACGCTCTTCAAATTTACTTACATCTTCTTCTAAGATGACAAGTCTTTTGAAGTTCTCAATCAAGGCTTCGTAAAGTCCATTAAATTGCTTAGCCTCTTCCATGTCATTTTTTTTGAGCATCGCCCACTGGATGATGGCAGTCTCAAAGAGTGCAGTAGGAGTGTCTGCATTAAATTCTAGAAGTTTGATGGGTTTACCATCTAGTCCACCAGCTAGGTCAAAACGTCCGTACAAATGCCAATGCACATCATTTTCCCATGATTCTTTGATGAGCTCTACTAAGTTAAAAGGGATGCCTATTTCGTGAAAAAGGTCATTTTCTATGACATGCTCTGCAGCTTCTACGTACATATCGTACAGTTCATTTGTGGCTTCGTAGTAAGCTTGGGCCTCTTGCTCAGTGAGTACTACAAGCTCGTCACTTATGTAAGAACTCTCATCGGAGTCTGTATGCCATACAAAGCCAAGTGACTCTAAGTAGTCAGTGTCAAGTGCTGTGGTTTTTTGTAACTTAACCACCGAAGAACCCACCTTTTCTTCCTCCACTTTTTTTGTTCCCAAAGAACCCACCTCTTTTAGATGATGACTTTGCTCTAGGTTTATTAAAAGATTTTTTACTTTTTGAGTAGGTTGATGGAGACTTGTATCCAGCTTTACGATTATTTTTGTAGTTTTGGTTTCCAAAAAGTTTGTTACCAATCCATGCTCCGAGCATTGCTCCACCCATACTTGCCATGATTGTTTCACCCAATCCCATACCATGTTGTTGCATCTGTGGGGTTTGTTCTTTTGTTAAATTAGAGGTGCCATCATCTATTTTGGCAGCTTCTTCTTTGATAAGTATATCTAGCTCTGCTTGAGTAAGTATTTGCTCTGTTCCATCTAGTTTTTTCAGTACGATGCGTGTTTCATCTGCTGGAAATTCATCTTTTATTTGGTATTTCCCAGGAGCAGTTTCTTCTATGATTACAAAGGCACCTTTTGCTTGCGCTTGTTCTTCTTGTTGTATGTTACCAGTACAGCCTGTAACACCAGATATAAGAAGTGCACCAAGTCCAGATGCTGTAGCTATCGTAGAGAGTTTGTTAATATATTTCATTTTGTAAAATCCTAAATTGTAAACTTTTACAATTATGATATCAAAATATAGCTAATAAGTAGGGAAAAAGTTAAAAACAAAGAAGAGGGGAGGCGGTGAAACTTCTTTGTTTGTATGTTTATTTTAAAGGGAAAAAGAATAGTTCTTTTAATCCATTTGCTTTCTCAAGAAAGTAGGTACATCTAAAATATCTTCATTTTCACCATTGTATCCACCTACAACCATTTTATTTGCTGATCTGATAGTGTTAACATTACTTGGGTTAGAACTTCCTAGTAATGTTTCTTGTTTTTTTACTGTTGAGGGTTCTGCAATAGCATTTTTATCTTCAAAGCCAGTTGCAACGATAGTGATTTTTACTTCATCAACATCCATATTTTCGTTGGTAGTTGTACCAAATATGACAGAGGCATCTTCATCTGCACTCTCTTCAATAATATTCATAGCTTCACCAATTTCCATAATAGGATAATCAGGGTGAATATCAAAGTGTACAAGAACTCCCATCGCACCATCAATGGAGATGTTGTCAAGTAATGGAGATTCAATAGCAGCTTTTGCTGCATCATAGGCTGCATTAGTACCTACCGCATATCCCGCACCCATAAGTGCTAAGCCTCTATGAGACATGACTGTTTTCACATCGGCGAAGTCAAGGTTTATGTCATTATCGCCATGAGAAAGTATCACTTTAGAAATACCTCCAACAGCTTGTGCAAGGATATCATCTACCATTCTAAAACTTTCTTTTATACCAAGGTTTTTTTCAACAATGGAAAGAAGTTTTTCATTTGGTACAACGATAATAGAATCACTTTCACGTTTAAGCTCTTCTAGACCTTCTTTTGCTAGTTTTGTACGTTTACGGCCTTCAAATTTAAAAGGACTTGTAACAATAGCAACGGTTAATGCTCCTACTTCTTTTGCTGCTTGTGCAATAATTGGTGCAGCACCAGTACCAGTACCGCCACCAAGACCTGCAGAGATAAAGACAATATCTGCACCCTCAAGCATCTCTTTAATATCATCAAAACTTTCTAATGCAGCTTCTCTACCCTTATCAGGAATCATTCCTGCACCAAGACCTCTTGTAGCCAATACACCAAGTTGCATTTTAAATGGTGCTAAAGATGAATCAAGGGCTTGTGAATCAGTATTTGCTACAATCAAATCTATTGTATGTATGCCTTCTGTGATCATGTGGTTAATCATATTACCACCGCCACCACCAACACCAATCGCTTTTATTTTTGCGCCATTTGTTTGACATTTTGTTTCTGTGATTTCTATTTCAAATTCTTCCATATTTTTCCCCTTTTGTTAATGTGTACTTAAAAAAGCTGTTTTGCCCAATTAGCCAACTTTTTAAACGGATTACTATTCTCTTCAGATATATTTGGTAAATCATCAAAAGAGAATGCATCTGGATCTATATTTTTATTTTGTCGTTTTATTTTATCAATATTGATTTTTTTATTTTGTTTTTTATTTTGCTTACTATTATCTTCTACCTTATTAATTGTATTGCCTATTTTTATATCATTTAAATTTTCTTCTTCAATGTCTTTAGAGTGTAGGACTTCTTGTTGAAAATTAATTTCATATTGTGTATTTTCACCTGCCCTATAAAGCAATAAACCAAGAACAGTTGAATATGCAGGATCTTTTAGCTCATCAAAAAGACCTTCTATTTTCTTTGTTGCTTTTGCTATACGTACAGGCATTGCAGTAAAGATAGATTGTGCTAATTCTCTAATACCTTTAAGTTTGGTCATCCCACCTGTAAGTATGATACCTGCACCAATTTGATCTTTTAATGAAGATTTTTCTAAAGAATTTGCTAGAATCATTAATACTTCTTCTACTCGTGAATAGATGACTGAATGTACTACTTCTAAGGAGACACCATTTTTATTGTCTTCGTCACCTATGATAGGAAGTTCAATGACTTCATTACTTTTTTCAATGAGATTTCCATGATTTATTTTTACACTCTCAGCAGTTTGAAGAGGTGTGTGTAATGCCATAGATAAATCATTTGTGATATGATTTGAACCCACACCTAAAAAGTCATTGTAACGGATAGAATTTCCTGTATGAATGACTAAGTTACTTGTTTGCCCACCTAAGTCTATAACAGCGACACCAAGTTCTTTTTCATCTTCGTTAATACTTGCAATGGCTGAGGCATAGCCACTTAATACTATGCCATCTATTTCTACACCTGCAGATCGAACTGCTTTTTTGAGATTAGATAGATTTGACTTTTGTGTCATTATTATATTGACATCTACTTCCATACGAGATGCATTCATCCCAAATGGATCTTCAATGTAATCTTGATCATCTACTCTAAAATTATATGGAAGTACATGGACAACATCATATTCATTTGGTACATTTGCATTATATAAAGCAGTTTGCATCACACGATTAATTTCTTTAATGGAAATATCTTTGTGTGGTATATTGACAACACCTGTAGAGTTTAATGATTTAGCATATGCATTTGAGATAGACACTGTTGCAGAAGTAAGGCTAGAGCCAGCAATACGTTTTGCATCATTTATTGCTTTTTTTATAGATTTAGAGGAGAGCTCTATGTTCGTAATAGCACCTTTTTTTATGCCTTGTGACTTAGCGATTCCATGACCTAGGATTTTTACTTTTGCATCTTCAACCTCAGCTATTATTGCACATATTTTAGTTGATCCAATATCTATAGCTAAAATTGTTTCACTCAATTTGTAAGTCCTTCCATATACACTTCTGTAGGATATTTTTTATCTAGTAACTCTAATAAATTAGATTCAAACGTTTTCTTTTTTACCTGAGTTACCGTTTGTATAACACTTTGTGTTTTATTTGTATCCATTGATTCTGGTGATCCTAGTTTTTGTTCTAAAATACTGTAAACAATCACCTTATCTAATACACTAATGATACCCTTTTCTTTATTAGATGTAAAGAGTTTTTGTATAAATTGTAAACTTTCTTGTGAATTTAATGATTCTAAGTTGTCAGTATTGGTTAAACTTAGATAATTGGAGATTATAGGATTACTACTGTCAAGTGTTTTTAGTGTGTTTTCAGCTAATGTCAATAAAGATTTTTTCTTTTCTTGTTTGTCATAGTCTAAACTAACTCTTTCTTTAGCTTTTTCAAAATCCATTACTTTTGGTTTTGTTATATCTTTAATTTTAATGGTTATATATTTGTCATCGACAACCTTAGGTTTTAAGATGTCTCCAACTACTTTATTTTGAATTTCCTTCCATATAATTTGAGTCAATTTAGCGTCACCTAGAGGAAGAGAGAGTGTTTCATTTTCTTTTAAAGTATCTTTTTTAAATTCGATGTATGCTTTTTGAGCAGTTTTTTTGGTTTTCTTTATTTTCAAGTCTTTTGTGGCAGCTTCTTTTGCATCATCTAACGAAAGTTGCTTACCCTCAGCATCAGTATATTTAAAACTATTGGCTTCATAATATGTTTTAAGTTCTTCTTCTGTGATTTCTGTATTATCGCTTGATGTCCATAGAAGAGAGAGTGTATAGAGAGTGTCGGTTAAATAATTCTCTTTTTGTGCTTCCCAAAATGCTTTTAGTTTTTTATAATCTCTAGTATAAGATAGATCTGTTTCAGTGAGCACTTTATAACTAATTTTGTCAGATACATTCATGGCTGCTGAAATAGCTTCTATTTCTAAAGGTAAAGCTTTTACTTCTAGTAAAGCAAGAGTTTTTTGTAAAAGAATTTCTTCTTTAAGTGTTTCTTCAAAATCTTTTGCTTTGATGCGTTGAGATTTAACATAATTATGATAAATTTCTTTATTAAATTTGCCATCTTTTTGGAAACCTTGTATTTGTTCTAGTTTTGACATCAGCTCTTTATTCGAGACGATAATCCCCATTTCTTTAGCAAAATTTTGAATTTTGGCTTGTATGGCTATAGTTGAGAAGGCTTGTTTAATAAGACCCATCTCTTTTGCTTTTTTTTCATCAAGTTTCCCCTCAAGCATTTGGTTGTATTGATTGTAAAGGTTGGAGTAAGCCATGTTAAGTTTTGTTTGTTTAATTTCAATATCGCCTACTTTTGCTACACTACCAGCTTTTGAACTAAGGTCGTAAGATCCCCATCCTACAAATCCTGCACCAATAAATGCTATTGTAGCTACCCATATAGTCCAAACAAGATATTTATTATGTTTTTGCATCCAAGAAATCATATTATTTCTGCCTTTTAATCTAAAATTTGTATAATCTTACCAAATAAATTTGTAAGAGTAACTTGGAATGGAGTATGTATTAAATGATACAAACTAATGAGAATATGATGGAACGAGACTTGTATGTTATTTGGCATCCTTGTACACAGATGAAAGATCATGAAACACTACCTTTAGTTCCTATTAAATCAGGGAAAGGTATTTATTTATATGATTTTGATGGAAATAAATATATCGATGCAGTGAGTTCCTGGTGGGTAAATATCTTTGGTCATGCAAATAGCCAAATTAATCAAAAAATTAAAGAGCAACTTGATACCCTTGAACATGTTCTCTTGGCTGGGTTTTCACATGAACCTGCCATTGAATTAGCACATAAACTTGTAAATATAACACCTAGGTTATTAGAAAAAGTATTTTATGTGGATAATGGCTCAAGTGCTGTGGAAGCATCTTTAAAAATGAGTTATCATTATCATCTTAATAAAGGTAAGAAAAAGCCTATTTTTCTTTCTTTAACGAATTCATATCATGGAGAGACTATAGGGGCTCTTTCTGTTGGCGATGTGGCACTATATAAAGAAACATATGAACCTTTACTTATAGGAAATAGACAAGTACCTGTACCCCATGATCAATCTGAGGAAGCAGCACAAAAAGCGTTAGAGGTTTTAGAGAGTGTACTAAAAGATAGTGCATATGAAATAGCAGCACTTATCGTGGAGCCTTTGGTACAAGGAGCAGGGGGTATGCATATGTACCATCCTCTCTACTTGTCAGGGGCAAGAGTGTTGACAAAAAAATATGATGTTCATCTTATAGCAGATGAAATTATGACTGGTTTTGGTCGGACTGGAAAAATGTTTGCATGCGAGTATGCTGATGTCTCCCCAGACTTTATGACTCTTTCTAAAGCGTTAACAGGGGGATACCTTCCGTTGTCAGTTGTTATGACAAGCAACGAAATTTATCAGGCGTTCTACTGTGATTATAATGAACATAAAGCATTTTTACATTCACACTCTTATACAGGTAACCCACTTGCATGTGCTGCGGCTTTGGCTACATTAGACATATTTGAAAATAATGATATATTAGGTGAGAATGAAAAAAAACGAAGTTATATAGAACAAGAAACAGAAAAGTTTACTCTACTATCTAATGTAAAAGAGGTGAGACAACAAGGTATGATTACAGCGATAGAACTACAAGGTTATGATGCTAGTGAACGTATTGGATTGGGGTTGTATCGATATGCATTAAAAGAGGGTGTATTACTTAGACCATTAGGAAACATAATTTATTTTATGCCTCCTTATATCATTACGTATGAAGAGATTGACAAAATGATAAATGTAGCATATTTAGGTATAAAGCAATTATAATTTATTTTTAAATTTTGTAAAGATACTTGTATTTTCTTTTTGTATTCTTTGATAGTGTTGTGTTGCTCTTTTGATACCTTGATTCATAGCTTCTTTGTAAAGTACTTCTGCTTTTTTACTATTTTGTTTAACTTCTATACCTTTTTCATAGAATTGTGCTAAATCACACATAGCTTCGGGGTATTCTTCATTGATTGCTAAATAATGAATGAGTGTTACAGCTTCTGGAATGTTTTTTTGTAAAATATCTCCCACAAACAATGCACGAGCTAATTGAAATAAGGCGTAAAGAGAGTCTGTCGCACCAGTTGCAATTAACAGTTGTGCAGCTTCTGATACATTTGTATGTTTAAGTTCTTCGGCATCTTTTATTTTGATCTCAACTTCACTCTCAGTATACCCTTTTGTAGAAATTTGGAGCAACCAATCTTCTACCGATTTATAGCGATTTTCAGTATGTTCTATGGGAGAGTATTGATTGTATAAATTATTGAACTTTGTGCTTATGTGAGAAATTGCCTCATATGATGAGTACCCATTCTCATCTATTTCATCAGCAGTATCCTCTGTATCAGTAGATCTTTTTTCATTTCGTATAACAATATCATTATCTTCTTTATTTACCTCAGTGTCAAGTTGTGTATCGGTTGATGATACTTTATGATCTCCATTTTGTTGCGTTTCTTTATTTTCTGTTGAAATATCTAAATCAATATTATTCGGTAAAATATCATTGGCTACTACATTAAGCAAGGTATCGTAATTTACTTCTTTATTTATGTTTACTTCAGAAGCAGTAGTTGTGTCTAAGAATGCATCATAATTCACTTCTTCTTCTGTATTTCCAGAGGCATTATATGCAGGAGTTGTAAAAAGGTCAAATTCTTTTATAATGGCTTGTTCTTCTTCATCTTGAGTTTGTTGTATTTGTTCTTGATGGGCTATCTCATCTTGTGAAGTACGTTGTAGTACCGTTTCGTTAGGTGCCTCAAGATATTCTGAAATTAATCTTTGTGTTTGTGCATAGTTCTGTTCACTCAATGCAGAAATTATTTCTCCAATTTTTAGATCAGATTTAAGTAAAGAAAGTTTTGAAACTTGTAGTTGTATTGTTTCCATATCTGTAATTGAAATGGCAAGATTTATTATTGTCAATCGTTTTTTGGTTTGATTCATATCTACGGCATCCTAGCTATAATAAGTTGCTTAAGTATAACAAAAGATTGCTTTACAAAACTATGAATGTATAGTTTATAATATTAAATAAAGTATTTTATTTTTTAAAGATTGGCAGAAAGAGCAAGGAGCCTGCAAGAATTTTCTAAAATAGAGATTTTTTTTGCCATTTCAGTAATATTTCTATCATAAGAAATAAGTCCAAATCCTTTTATTAAGAGAAGGCGTGTATCATGTTTTTGAAAAAATTTAGGTATTTCATGAGGTGCACGTTCTAACCAGTCTTCAATGTTTTTAGGGTCATAAACAATAACTTCTCCAATGACTTGCTTTCCATAAAAATCTGCAGGTAAAACTTTGCCATGTTTTAGTGAATAGGCGGTTGCGTAAGGAGGCATGGTATAACAGATATATTTGGCATTGTGAATATTTTCATAAATATGCTCATGAATATTTACATCTTGACTTGCTAAACTCCAACGATGATCTCTTTTTTGACAATCAAGTTTTACAAGTGATGATTCTGTAACTTCATCCAGAATAGTACTTTTTGAGTTGATAATGAACTCACTTTGATTTACTCTCGCAGAGATGGAACCATGAAACACAGAAAAAAAGTTTTTGTTAAACAATGAATGTGAGATATGTTTTATATCCTCAATAAGATGTTTGTCCATAATGTTGAAACCTTTGTTAGGATTATTTTGCTATTATAGCATTCCTATTTAAAATAAGAAACTAGATGATTTAAGGACAGTGATGAAATCACCGCATATACCCGTACTTTTAGATGAAGTCTTGCAAAGCTTTGATGATGTGAGAGAAGGCTACTTTGTTGATTGTACTTTGGGTTATGCTGGGCATAGTTTTGAAATTTTAGAAAAATATAAACATTTAAAACACATAGGCATAGACAGAGATGATGAGGCTTTAGTATTTTCAAAAAAGCGTTTGAAAACTTATGAAGAGCGTAGTACTTTACATAAAGGAACTTTTTCTACAGTGCTCCCCTTACTCAAAGTTACACCTATTACTGCGATACTGGCAGACTTTGGTGTTTCTTCTTTACAGCTTGACAAAAAAGAACGGGGTTTCTCTTTTATGTCAGAGACTTTAGATATGCGTATGGATAGTAGTGCATCGTTGAGTGCCTCAGAAGTTGTTAATGAATATTCGCAAGATAAGTTAGAATATATTTTTGATACCTATGGAGAAATAAGATCTTACAAAAAGTTGGCAGCTACTATAGTAGAACAGCGAGTTACTGAACCAATAGAGAGTGCAAAAAGGTTGAGTGATATAGCTAAAATAGTGATACCTTCTGGAGGTAAGATACACCATGCAACGCTTATGTTTCAAGCAATTCGTATAGAAGTAAATAATGAATTAGGTGAAATAGAAGGTTTGTTGGATGTGATAGAAAAAAAACATTATGAGAATGAAGTAGTTTCTCTCATTACTTTTCATTCACTTGAGGATCGTTTGGTTAAAAATAGATTTAAAAAATGGGCAAATGCATGTATTTGTGATCCTCAAGCCATGCGTTGTGTATGTGGTAAAAATCATGCGTTAGGGAAAGTATTATCACGTAAACCTATTGTAGCAAAGAAAGAAGAATTAAAAATTAACCCCCGAAGTAGATCAGCAAAATTAAGAAGTTTTAGGTTTAAAAATGACAACGAATAGAAAAAAGAAACAAACAGATGGCATTACTTTTGGTATGGTTTCTGTCATCATCATAGCGATGAGTATCGTATTAATACTTACCTTGATAAAAGCATATTTGAGTAATCAAATATATTATGAAAGTAAGATTGTCAATAAGATGCAAAGAGAAGTGGGAGCATTAAAAGCAGAGAAAGTGATGTTAAGGCAAAATACTGAGGCATTAAGGTTTAAAGATCAGGTGACAGATACAATTTTTGTGATTAAAAATTAATTTATAATGAAAGTAAATTAAGGAAATTGAATGCGTAGTTTTATTCGTTTTGCTATTGACAAGCCTATTATCAATCACATTTTAATGGTCTTTATGTTGTTGCTTTCTGTATTTGCTTATCAAAATATTGCGAAAGAAATCTTCCCGTCTTCTACCCTCGATCAAATATCTGTAAATGCAGGGTATGTTGGGGCTAGTGCTGATGTACTAGATAAGATGGTCGTAGGTACTATTGAAGATGAATTAAAAAGTCTTTCAGAGGTTGACACCATTTATACAAGTATCCAAAATGGTAGTTTCACCATTAACGCAGATATAAAAACTGGGGATAATCCACAATTGGTACTTGCAGATGTTAAAGATATTATTTCTAAGACAAGACGAGATTTACCTTCGGATATGGAAGAACCTTTGGCACGTGTTTCAGTACATGACTATCCGTTACTTCTTGTTGCCGTTTCTGGTGATGTAACTAAGAAGAAGTTGATAGAAGCGGCAGATGATTTAAAAAGTAAACTGGCCTTAATTACTGATTTGTCTAGTATAGACATACGAGGTGATACTGATGAAGAAGTGCTCATAAAATTAGATCAAAAGAAACTTGATGTGTATGATTTAGATAAAACTTCTGTCTATAAAGCCATCTCAAGTATTTCAAGTATTTTTCCTGCAGGTTCACTAGATGGTCAAGGGGAGCACCTTTATATTTCTACTATGAGTGGTGAAAAAGATGCTAAAAGTTTAGGTCAGACGCTTTTAAGTATCGGAGGTAAACGTTTTCGGCTTAAAGATATTGCAGAAGTGTATTATGGTTTGGGTGACCCTACACAAATATCGCATTATAATGGAAAACAAAATATCTCTTTAAATGTCAACAAAAGTAAAGAGGGTAACGCTATTGCTTTAAGTAAAGAGGTGCGAAAAGTATTGATTTCTTTTAATGAAAAGTATAAACATATACGTTTTGAAGCCTATACCGATACGTCTATATGGATTAAAAATCGTCTTAATCTTGTCTCTTCAAATATACTGTTTGGATTGATATTGGTTTTTTTAGCTCTGTTTTTATCGGTGAATGTACGTATTGCAATTGTTGTTGCCATTGGGATACCTGCTAGTTTTATGATTACACTTATTGCTGCAGATATGATTGGGTACAGTTTAAATATGCTTACCTTACTTGGGGCACTTATAGCCTTAGGTATGTTAGTAGATGAAGCTATTGTTGTGGCAGAAAATATATATCGACATATGGAGATGGGCAAGACTCCAAGAGAAGCAGCCATAGATGGTGCTACTGAGATGTTTCCTGCCGTACTCACTGCTACACTTACTACAGTATTTGCATTTTTACCTTTATTGATGATGAGTGGAAAGATGGGTATGTTTATGCAGGTTTTACCTGTGATGATCTCTATATTATTGATAAGTTCTTTGTTTGAAGCATTTTATTTTTTACCACTACATGCAAAAGAACTTTATTCTGTAGGAACCTTTAAAAAAGAGAATCATGGTGAGGGTTTTTGGCCTAAGCTTATTGTGAAGTATGAAGGCTTTGTAAAAAAACTTTTATTGCATAAAAAACGTTCTTTGGCAATTATATTAATGGTTATTATTCTGGGTACTGTGGGGATAGGAAAACTAACAAAATTTCAGCTTTTTCCTGAATTTGATGCACAGCAGGTCTATATGAATGGAAAGATAAATATCAATAATAATCTACAAGACACAGAAGTATATGTGACACAAGTGGAAGAAGCGATATTGGCGCTTTTAGATAAGAAAGAGATGGATTCTGTAACGTCTGTCATAGGATTTAAATTTAATAAAGATCAGAGTTTCGAGCTAGGCGAAAATCTTTTTCAAATCTTTATTAATTTACATGAAAAAGCACCAGAAAACTTTTTTGATACATTTATAAACCCTATTTTTTCTTTAGAATATGATGATACAGATATGATTAGAACGAGACTCTCTCAAGATATTGCTAAAGAAGTACAGAAAAAAATTGTTGAAAAATTTAAAGATAAAATGGTAAATGGTAAAAAACTGTATGAAGAGTTCAATGTTTATGTACAACAAGCGGGTATAGTAAGTAATGATATAGAAATTGGCTTTGAACATGTCAATAGAGAGGTTATGCTTTCTGCGATGAAAAGGGTGGAAGATAATCTATCGAATATAGAAGGTGTTGAAGACATCGCGGATAATGCCAATGAAGGAGAGCGTGAACTTAAATTAAGAGTCAATGAATATGGACAGTCTTTGGGGCTAAGTGAAGGGTATATTACCTCTGTACTTAAAGGAGCATTCTTACAAGCAGAGTATGCCAAAATGTTTAATGAAAAAGGTTTACTAAGGGTTAAAATAGAAGATATCTATAAGCAAGATGCCTCGGCTATAGGTAATTTTCAACTTAGCACGCCAGATGGAAAACAAAGAGTACGGCTTTCAGATGTATGTGACTTCATGTATAAAAAAAGTTTTGTTAAAATTTTTAAAGAAGATGGGGAGAAAGTACGATCTTTGTTTGCACGGGTAGAAAAGAAAACAATTACTCCTGTAGAGGTGATGGGAAAAATAAAACCTTTATTGGATAAGCTTCAAGAAGAAGGTGTGAACGTTATCATAAAAGGTGAAGAGAAGGAGAATGCTAAGCTTCAAAAAGAGATGAGTCAGGCATTATTAATTGCAGTATTTCTCATTTTTATTACTTTAGTTTGGATGTTTAATTCTTTGGTTTTACCTTTGATTATACTCTCAACCATACCCCTTTCATTGTTTGGGGCATTATTAGGAACCTACTTGATGGGTATAAATATGACGATGCCAGGCATGATGGGTGTTATTGGGTTAGCAGGAGTGGTTGTGAATGATGGGTTGATTATGTTAGATTTTATTAAGGGTAGTAAAAATTATGATGAGCTTAAACATAATGCAGGGATGCGTTTGCGCCCTATAGTACTTACCTCTGTGACGACAGTCTTGGGATTATCCTCCTTAATGTTTTTTGCTTCTGGACAGGCATTGATATTGCAACCTATGGCAATTAGTTTAGGATTTGGTGTCGCATGGGCAACTGTGTTAAATCTCTACTATGTACCTTTAATGTATGCGGTTATCTATAAGGTTAAAGAGAAGGACTAACAAGGTTTTAGGTATAATCATTATATTGTGAAGAGAAAAGATGTTGAAGGGTATACTGTGTTAAGTGCGGTTGAGAGAAAAATAGAACAATTTATAGCTGAACTAAATGATAAAGAAGTGATTTCTCTTTATGCAAAGTTACCACATGGTAAAAGACTTCGGGCAAAACTCATTTTAAAAATCGCGGGTTCAAAACTCTCAGTAATTAAAACAGCAGCCGTAGTAGAGATGATACATGCTGCAAGTTTACTTCATGATGATGTTATAGATGATGCATATACACGACGTTCTAAGCCTTCACTCAATGCACTTTATGGTAACAAGACAGCCATTATGCTAGGAGATATTCTTTATTCTAAAGGTTTTTTAGAGTTAAATAATATCTCTACAGAGATTAGCAAAATGGTCTCTGGAGCAGTAGTGAACCTTAGTTTAGGAGAGTTAAAAGATGTTTCTCTCTCTAAGGGGTTTAATACCGATAAAGAGATTTATATTGAAATGATATATCAAAAAACAGCGTCTCTTATGGAAGCGAGTGCAGGAGCTGCCGCGATACTTGCAGGTAAAGAGAAAGATATCTATATGACTTATGGTAGGAACTTGGGGATGGCATTTCAGATGATAGATGATTTGTTAGATATTACCATGGATGCTGAGACTTTGGGCAAACCTGCTTTACATGATTTTGAAGAGGGGAAGACAACACTCCCTTATATCTATTTGTATGAAGCTTTAGAGGGTAAGGATGCGCAAAAACTTAAATCTTTACATAAAAAAACGCTTTGCATAGAGGATCAAGTATGGATACAATCAAAAATGAAAGAGCATGATATTATAGAAAAAAGTTATCAAGAGGCAAAACGACTTATAGAAGAGGCGATTTCACTTATGAATGACAAAGGTGAAAAAGAGTTAAGCAGTATCGCTATGGCTATGATAGAGAGGAATTTTTAGTGTATTATCTCGTCGTTAGTTTTTCTCATCATAACTGTGAGCAAAGTATGCGTGAGAAGTTGGCATTTGCAAATGATGAAGAGAAGATAGAGATGTTAAATTTATTGTGTGCATTTGAATTTGTACATGAAGCCTTTATCATATCGACATGTAATCGTGTGGAGATAGTATTAGCAACACGAGATAATTTTTCATCCTATCATGCTATTTTAGGGCTTATGGCACAAAAAAGTGATTTAAATTTTTATGAACTTAAGTCTTTAGCCATTCGTTATGATGATGAAGAAGCCGTGGGACATATATTTTCTGTGGTTTCTTCTTTAGATTCCTTGGTTATTGGAGAATCTCAAATCACAGGACAGGTTAAAGAAGCATTTATGCTTTCTCACCACAACAAAACAGCAGGTAGTAAACTCAATCGTATGATATCCTATGCTGTAAAATGTGCAGCAGAGGTACGAAATGTAACGAATATTTCACAAAACCCCATATCTATTGCCTCTGTTGCTGTTGCACAGGCATATCATGTCCTAGGTGAGACTATGGCAGGTATGACAGCAGTAGTTGTAGGTGCGGGTGAGATGGGAGTACTTGCGACAAAACATCTACTTAGAGCAGGGTGTGATGTAGTGATACTTGGACGTGACTTAGAAAAAGTTGAACTTGTAGCACATACTTTAGGTGAAAATGTAAAAGCAGATACGATGGATAAGTTGGAGAAGTATTTAAATCGTTACCGATTATTATTTTCTGCAACAGCGGCTAAAGAAGTACTTATTACACAAAATATGATAGAAAATGAAACATTGCCAAGACTTTGGTTTGATATGGCAATCCCTAGAGACATAGAAGATATAGATATTGAAAAAACAACACTTTATAGAATCGATGATTTACGTTCCATTTCTCAAACCAATCATGCTTTACGTGAAGAGCAGGCAGTACGGGCAGCTGAGATTGTAGAACAGTACAAAGATGATTTTTATACTTGGCTTAGAACATTGTCTATAGAGCCAGTGATTAAGCAAATGAGAGAACATGTCTCAGAGGTAATAAATAAAGAGCTAAAAAGGGCTATAAAAAAAGGTTTTGTTCCAAGTGATGCTGAAGAGAATATGCGCAAGATGTCTGAACAGATGTTTAATCATTTTTTACATGAGCCTACACAAAACTTGAGACAATCTTCTAAAGAAGAGAAAAATGCAAACTGTATTGAATCTATTAAAAAAATGTTCAATATCAATACGGATAACATCGATGTCAAACAATATAAAAATGATCATCATACTAAAGGATATAGTGCGTGAGATTTTCAAAATTATTAATACCCACAAGTAAAGAGGTACCCAACGATGCTACATTGGCAAGCCATATATATTTAATACGTGGAGGCTTTATACAATCTGTTGGGGGAGCTGGACTTTACAATTTTTTACCACTTGGAAAAAAAATACTTGATAAAGTACGTGCTGTAGTAAAAGACGAACTAGACAAAGCGGGTTGTCAAGAAGTGGCTCTTTCCTTTGTAACGCCGGCAAACCTTTGGCAAGAGAGTGGACGTTTAGAGAAGTATGGTAAAGAGCTTTTGCGTTTTAAAGACAGAAAAGACAATGACTTTATCTTAGGACCCACACATGAAGAGATGATGGTAAATATGGTACGACAAACGATAAAGTCCTATAAGCAACTCCCTTTGAATCTTTATCAAATTAACCTTAAGTTTAGAGATGAGATACGGCCTCGTTTTGGACTTATGCGTGGACGTGAATTTCTTATGAAAGATGGTTACAGCTTTCATGCTTCACTAGAAGATATGCAAAGAGAATTTGCCTATATGGAGAAGACGTATAAAAAAATATTTACCCGTCTTGGACTTGATTTTAGAGTTGTTGAAGCAGATTCAGGTGCTATAGGAGGAAGTGGTTCCAAAGAGTTTATGGTTCTTGCCGATTCAGGGGAAGATACTATTGTTGTTTGTGATAGCTGTGACTATGGTGCGAACATTGAAGCTGCGATTGCTAAACCTAAAGTATATGATACCAGTACTGAAGTAAACACTGTTGTGATGAAAGCACTTTATGATGAGGGGAAAAGTAGTATCGTAACATTTGTGTTACCTTCTGGTATTACATTACAAGAGGTTAAAGCATGTCATTCAGTAGGGGCAAATGAATTGGTTGAATATGATAGTTCAACTAAATCTTCTGTAGTAGTGATAGAAGAGACACTAGGTGCTGCTGTCAATCCAAGTGACTATGATGCGGATGAGATGTTTTATGAAGATATCTCTTCAGTGTGTGAAGGTGATAGTTGTGTACATTGTAGTGGTACATTACGTTATAGCAAAGGGATAGAAGCAGGGCATATCTTTCAATTAGGCACCCAATATTCTAAAGCATTAGGGTGTAACTTTTTAGATGAAAATGGTAAATCTGTACCTATGGAAATGGGGACGTATGGCATAGGTGTAAGCCGTTTACTTGCAGCTATCATAGAACAAAACCATGATGACAAAGGGTGTATATGGACGAAAGAGTCTGCCCCTTTTGATTTACAAATTATTGTTTCAAACATTAAAGATGAAGGGCAAATGGCACTTGGTGAAAAACTTTATGGTGCAATGAAAGCTAAGGGTGTAGATGTACTATTGGATGATCGTAAAGACAGGTATGGTGCAAAAATGAAAGATTATGAACTCATAGGTGTCCCACACGCAGTGGTTATTGGTAAAAACTTGGCTGATGGCAAGGTGGAGTTCATGACGAGAAAAGAGATGCTAAAAGAAGAAGTAAGTGCTGAAAATATTTTATCTTTTTTACAGGAGAGGTTTTAGGATGATTGTTTTAGCCATACCTTTTTTTCTTATCGAACTTTACCTCTCTTTAAAAACAGGAGAGACGATAGGATTCTTTTTTTCAGTGGTATGGATATTTCTTAGTTTTGCTTTGGGTATGATGTTATTGCAACGCTCCTCACTCACAATGATGGGAAATATGAATGCCATGAGACAGGGTAAACTGGACATGAAAAGCTTTCAGAATGTGAGTATGGCATATTTGACTGCAGCTATTTTACTCATCATTCCTGGTGTGTTTTCAGATTTTTTAGGGCTAATAGCATTAGGGTATTCGTTCTATTTACAATTTGTTGCTAAAATAACACCTGAACAAAAATATACTAACTTTAAAAAACAAGGAGATGACAATGTCATTGATGTCGAAATTATTGATGAGCACAGCCCTGATGAGCGTAGCTCTTAATGCAACAGCAGCACCAGATACTAAAAAACTACTTAAATATGTGAAAAAAAATGTGGTGAAAAACCCACAAGTAAAAGTAAATGGTGTCACTATACTTGAATCTAAAACACATAAAGACTTGCCTGGATGGAATGTCCTTTTAACCACGATGGATTTAGAATTCCAAGGTAAAGAGATACATGCACCAGAAATGATGTTTATAAAAGATGGGCTAATCACTGGACATCTTGTAGATTTAAAAACAGGTAATAACTATAGAGACAATATAAAGCCATCTGTACCAAATACTTATTATGATGATGCACATCGACTTTTTGGTAACAAAGATGCAAAACATAAAGTACTTATCTTTTCAGATCCTCAGTGTCCTTTCTGTATGGAAGTAGTCCCTGAGATTTTTAAAGCAGCCAAAGAAAACCCTACAAAAATAGCGGTGTATTATTATCATTTACCACTTTTACGTATTCACCCAGTTTCAGATGTGTTAACACGTATTATGCATGTAGCACAGCATGAAGGTAAAGCTGATGTTGTTGAAAAACTCTATTCACTTAAAATCGAGCCAAGAGAAACCAATACGACTAAAATTATAGAAGCAGTAAAAAAACATACGGGGTACACAGTGACCGCCACACAGATTGATAAAAAAGAGGTTAAAGAAGCACTTAAAGTAGATGAAGAAGCTGCAGGAAAAATGATGGTCTCAGGAACACCCACTATTTATATAGATGGTCAGTGGGATAAAATGAGAGATGGATATAAAGAGCTTTACTAGTCTTAAACTATTTAAAAATTTAACATAAAGTAATATTTTGGAAAAAATAATTATTGCCACAAGAGCTAGTAACTTAGCACTTTGGCAGGCGTATCATATCAAAGAGAGAATTGAAAAAAGTTTTCCACAAGTAAGTGTTGAACTTAATGAAATTACCTCCAAGGGTGACAAGATACTTGACAAACCATTGGCTCTCATAGGAGGTAAAGGTCACTTTACCAAAGAGCTTGAAGATGAGATGCTAGCAGGCAATGCACATATGGCTGTACATTCACTTAAAGATGTACCAACATACATTCCTGAAGGTTTAGAGCTTTGTGCTATTACCACACGGCAAGACCAGAGTGATGTGTTACTTTCCCATACCTATAAATGTTTAGATGACTTACCAAAAGGTGCAACAGTAGGAACGACCAGCCTACGTCGACGTATGCAACTACTAGAACGCCGTCCAGATCTTAAAGTAAAAGAACTCAGAGGCAATGTCAATACAAGACTAAGAAAGCTTAAAGAAGGCGAATATGACGCTATTATTCTTGCATATATTGGTCTTTATAGATTGGACTTACTAAAAGACATTCCTTATGTTGAGAAACTAGACTTTTTCATACCGCCTATGGGACAAGCCGCCTTAGGCATAGAGATAGTAAGTTCAGATGACAAGGTACGTGAAATAGCAATGACCTTAAATGATGAAAATAGTTTTATCTGTACTAAAGTAGAACGTGACTTCGTCTCAGCCATAGGAGCAGGGTGTTCAGCACCAGTAGCAGTGAATGCTATTATAAATGGCGATACTCTTAGGGTTAAAGCAATGCTTGGCTACCCAGATGGTAGCAACATTATGCATAAAGAACTTGTATCTAAAGTGAGAGAGTGTGATAATCTAGGGTTAGAACTAGCAGAACTCATGATAGCTGATGGTGCATTAGATATTTTAGAAAAAGCAGAGAGTATTGCTTTTAAGGATGAGATGCCTCAGCGGTTATAATAGGTGTTTATCATATTTTGACATTTTTTGACTTCTTTAAACTAGAATAATTATTCAATTTAGTTTAGGGAGTAACTTTCCATTATGACACAGAAACTATCAATTAATCACGATAATATTATATTTCTTGATCTGGAAGTTGATAAAAAGTCAAAAGAAATATATGAACTAGGCATGGTATATAAGTCCCTTACACATAATACACCTGCACTTAAAGAAACTAAAAGTTTTATAAATTTATGTAATGCTAGATTTATTTGTGGACATAATTTTATAGATTTTGATTTAGAAGTTATTAAAAATACAACACTATATAGCATATTTAAGACATATAATATTATTGATACTTTACCTCTTTCTTTACTTCTTTTTAATGAAAAATCTGTCCATGCTTTACCAAAGAATTATAAAACTGAAGATGATTTTAAAAATGATCCAATAAAAGATTCCAAAATAACCGCGAAGATGTTAGAGAAGCTTGAAAAGAAGTTTCTTTCTTTAGAAAGTCATATGCAGAATATTTTTTATTCATTATTAAAAGAAGAAAGATATTTTAGTGGTTTTTTTCATTATTTAGATGAAAGAAATTTTTTTGAATATTTAAAAGATGATAAATTATATCAACTTATTATTGAATATTATAGTATGTTAATAGTAAATAAAGAGTATTTATATGAGGTAATAAAGTCAAACCCATTAGAGCTTGGATATATATTGGCTTTATTAACTCCTCATATTGAGATAAAATCACATCCACCTAAGATTTTACATACCTATCCAGATATTGTTGATATTCAAAAAAAACTTTGTTTTTGTCTTGAAAAAAGCCAAGATCAATTAAGTGAATTTGCAAAAGAAACATTTGGTTTTGGTACGTTTAGACCTTTTCCAAAATTAAACCCAACACTTATGCATACAGAAATCTCACAAAGAGATATCATAGAAGCTTCACTTAGAGATGAGTCTTTTCTTGCTGTTTTACCAACGGGTGGTGGTAAAACATTCTGTTTTTGGCTTCCTGCAATTATCAAAGCAAAATCCTATAAAGGATTAACTGTTGTTATTTCTCCTCTTCAGGCACTTATAGAAGATCATATTACCAACTTTAATGAAAAGGTAGCGAACTATAAAGCTGTGGCTATCAGTGGGTATATGAGTCCATTAGAAAGAAGTGAAGCTATAGAACAGACTATTAACGGTGAAGCAGATGTGTTGTATATTGCTCCAGAGTCTTTACGCTCTAATGCTATCTTCAGTATCTTGAAAAACAGACTTATAGAACGATTTGTAGTAGATGAAGCACACTGCCTTTCTACATGGGGTAATGACTTCAGACAGGACTATTATTATATTTGTGATTATGTCAAAGATTTACTTGAGGCAAAGAGCTTTCAAAATCATATACCCATCTCATGTTTTACTGCAACTGCAAAACCAAGTGTGATAGATGATATTAAAGCTTTTTTTCGTAATGGATTGGATATAGAACTTAATGAATATATTGCTACACCAGAGAGAAAAAACCTACACTATAAGTCTATTCCCTCCAATGCAAAAGACAAATATTTAGCCCTATTGAAACTTATTAAAGACCACGATGGATCTTCGCTTGTATATATTCCTTCCTCCACTAAAGATTGCGATAAAGTAGCAGAACAACTTAGTTTAGATACAGATAAGTCTGTAAAATCATTTCACTCTAAAATTGAGTCACAAGAGAAAATGAATATCCTCAAAGATTATATACTTGATGAAGTAGATGTCATTGTGGCTACTACTGCATTTGGTATGGGTGTAGATAAGGCAAACATAACCAATGTCATTCATTATGAGATGTCTGATTCACTTGAAAGTTATGCACAAGAAGCAGGTAGAGGAGCTAGAGATGAAAAACTAGAAGCATCTTGCCCTATACTTTATGATGAAGATGATTTAGATAAACATTTTGCATCACTTAACCGTTCTAAAATTACTGCAAGTGAGATAAACTCTATCTTTAGAGTACTGAAAAAAGCCAAAGGTGACATCATCACTAAAACAGCTTTTGAGATAGCATTAGAGGCGGGTTGGGATGTAGAAGATGAATCTAATGATTATAGTACCAAAATCAAAACAGCTTTACTGGAACTAGAAAGAGAAGGGTATATCAGTAGAGAAAGAAATATAACCAATTTCTTTGCTGACTCGATAGCCACGAGTAGCATGGAAAAATTACATGCTTTTTTAAACACTTCAAATTTTGATGAAGTGTATAAAGAAAGACTTATTTTAGTGTTACAAACAATTTTAGGCAGAGGAAAAGTAAATGCTGTACAGGTAGATGAATTAGCTTATCTACTAGGCTATAAAAAATCAGATATCTCAGATGCTATTCATCAATTAAAAGAGATAGAGATACTTGGTAATAGTAAAGACCTAAGTCTTGAAGTCTATAAAAACTCTATAAAAAACGTTAAAATAGTTTCAGAAATAGAGTTAAAACTCTTTTTATATTTGCAGTCATTACATACAGCACAAGTAACGATTAAAGAGTTAAATGAATATTTACATCAAGAAAGGGTTATTAAAAAGAATGAATCTACACTCATAAAAAATCTCATTCGAAACTGGAAAGAAAAATCCAGTTTTCTTTTTAAAAGAATTAGTAGACAGAATGACTTGTGGTATTTCTCTTTTGTAGATATTGAAAAAGTGAAACATACTCTAGAAAATAAACATCTTATTGCAGATAAAATTTTAACTATTTTTTCTAATGAACTAGAAGGGAAGGAAAAAGAAAAAACTATTGATTTTTCTTTGAAGTCATTACGTAAAGAGATAGGAGGAGAGTTTAGCTTAAAGGAGATAGATAGAACTCTACTTTATTTACATCATCTTCATATTATAGAGTTATTAAATGGTAGATTTATCAGTTATTCTCCAATGAAAATCACGAAAGAAGATAAGGCAAAATTTAAACGAAAATATACACCTAAAGAGTATCAGAACAGATTAGCTAAGCATTATCAAGTAAAAATAGAATCAATTCATATCATGGGCGAATACGCTAAGCGTTTACAGAGTGATGACTATAAGGCTGGTATGTTTTTACGTGATTATTTTATTTTACCGTATGATGAATTTAAGAAAAAATATGAACTTTTAAAAGAGAAGATATCAAGACCTATCACACAACGACGGTATAACAAAATATTTTCTGAAATGTCAGATGAACAGAAAGAAATTATCAATGATAAAAAAACAAAAGCAATGATGATACTTGCTGGACCTGGAAGTGGTAAAACAAAAGTTTTGGTGCATAAGATAGCTTCACTTATTTTAACAGAAGATATAAAACCTGAACAATTTATGATGCTTACCTTTTCACGAACGGCAGCAGGAGAGTTTAGATCTAGACTGAATAAACTTATAGGTGTGCTTTCTTATGATATTGAGATCAATACATTTCATGCTTATGCACTCAAATTAATTGCTCGTGTAGTTAAAGAGAATGATGATGTGTTAAAGCAGTCCATTATTGAGGCAACAAGACAAATTAATAATGGGGATATTTCCTTACCCTATAAAAGAGTTTTAGTATTAGATGAATTTCAAGATATCAACCAAGATAGTTTTGAGCTTGTAAAAGCTATCTATAATGCGAATAACCAAGAGATGAGAATCATTGCTGTAGGTGATGATGATCAATGTATTATGGGTCACATTGGAGCAAAGGTAGAATACATTGATAAGTTTGCAGAAACGTTTGGACAGGATGATGACGGGAAAAACTTATATAAGCAATATGAGTTACTTACAAACTTTAGAAGTGCACAGGGCATTGTTCAGTATAGCAATGATTTTATCAATAGGATAGCCAATAGATATAAGAGAAATGCCCTACATGCTCATTCTGATGAGCAAGGAAAAATTACGGTACATACATGTGCCTCAAAAAACCTTATCATGCCCGCCATAGAAAAGGTCAAAGAGTATGAAGAGCAGAATGATATTGCTATCTTGGCATATACAAATGAAGAAGTAATGCAACTGTATTCATATTTAGGAGAACTTGGCATACAGGCTAAATTTATTATAGATAGAGAAAAGTTTACACTTAAAAATATTTCTGAGATCGTTGAGTTTGATAAAACTATCAATAGTTTATTGAAGCATGATACTTTTTACACTGAAGAAAATTTTGATGATGCGTGGAGAATAATTGAATCTAGATTTAAGGGTTCAAAGAATTTAAGTTTATTGAAAAAAGTCATCGATAGATTTCTACTAGAAAGTCAAGACTATTATGTCTCCCAATGGTTGGCATATCTTGATGAAATAAAGCTTGAAGAGTTTGAAGATTACAATAAAACTGTAACTGTGTCAACTATACACAAGTCCAAAGGTATGGAGTTTGATAAAGTGATCCTAATTGTGAATCAAACACCTAATACAGATGAGGATAAACGTCTTTATTATGTAGGTATGACACGTGCTAAAAATGAATTGACAATTTTAAGGCAGGGAAATAAAGGATTTGAGAAACAAGGTTTTGCAAAATATTATTTTGATACTACAGAGCATGTTCCAAATGATAAAGTTATCACATTAATCATGGGCTTAGGAGATATTAATTTAGGATTTAATAGTAATAATTCTAGTGAATTTTTATCGGGAGAAAATGTTACTATTCAAATGAGAGGAAATTCTAAAACTTTATGTATCGTACATAAGGGTAAAGTAGTAGGCTTTCTGTCACAAAAATTTCATAAAAAAGTACAACAATATTTAAATGAAAATTATACTGTGGATAAAGCTATAATTGATTTTGTTGTACATTGGTACAATAAGGATACTGGTAAAAATAATAAACATCCTCTTTGTAAGATTATTTTGAAGAAATAATCTTCTTATGCTTCAATGTATACATTATAAGCGAAGCTGCCACGCCAACATTAAAACTTTTAATCCCCTCTGTCATTTCTATGGAAATGACTTCATCGCATAAATTCAAAACTTCATCACTGAGTCCTGATCCTTCATGTCCCATAAGTAGCACCCATTTATCTTTTACTTCAACATCATGTAATGCTGTAGCATTTGGGGTGACTTCTGCAGCGTAGATGTGGTAGCCATAGGATTTAAGTTTTAGGATTGTTTTGGTAATGTCTGAATATATATGAGTCTTTAGTAAAGACACATGCCCCATACTTACACGTAATGCACGTCTAGAGTAAGGGTGTGGTCCATAAGAGGGGAGTAGATATGTATTTATGCCTATAGCAGCAGCTGAACGTGCGATGGAGCCTATATTTTGTGTAGAGCTTATCTCATCTAGCATGATGATGTGTTTGTCTAGCTTGTCTAAGGTTGTGTCTTTTGGACGTATGCCGTGCATCATGACATTATGGTGTATTTTATGTCCTACAATCTCTTGCATTTGTACTTTTGTTGCTAGATAAAAGATGGCATCTTTTTTTGTCTCTATAAGTTGTTTATGTTTATCGTAATACTCTTTTGTAGCAAGTATACTTTTTACTTTGATGTCACTTTCTAAGAGCAGATTTACTACTTTAGGACTGTCTGCAATGAAACTGCCATCAGCCTTGAAGGCATGTTCTCTAAACTGATGATAAATATGTAGTTTAGATGCATGAATATCTGTAATAGGTATGAGTGTCATTAAAAAAACATTTCCATAATCCCAGCACCCATGTCTGTAGCTACATCCTTTGCTGCTCCACCCATAGGCATACTCTCCATGAGCTCTCTGTTTCCTTTTCCTATGACGGAGTCGACTTGTTTATCCATTTGATAGCGCATAAGTTTTTTCATATCAAGTTTTACTTTTGGGTCTTGAAGGGAGCCATAGACTGTGCCTGAAAATGCTTGACCTTGCATACGAAGATCAAAGTTAGCATGCACAGTATCTTTTTTAGTATTAATCTGTGTATTTTTAACGATAAAGTGGCTTTGTTTATTTTTAAGTATTAAGTCACCTGCAAGTATGTTGTGCTGATAGATGGCAAAAAGTGTACTTTGAGAAAAGAGTTCTTTGCGCATGTTTATACCAGATTTCTTAAAGATGGTATGTACTAAGTCTGATTTCAAAAACCGGGTATTGTTTAAATCAGAACGCACAAGAAATTGCTCTTTTTTATAGTCATAGTTTATGTTTCCATTGACCTGCGCTGTAAATATATGAGGGTAGTCAAAAAGTCTCATAAGTCGGGTTAAAGAGACTTTTTCTAAATCTATGTAGAGCATATCTTTTTTATATAAAAAGTCTATCATCCCCCCAAATGTTTGGCTAAGTCCCCGAACCTGAAGGTTTTTTTTATGTGTTATGGTTCCTGTAGCACTAAAAGGCCCTCTGTATTTACCTATGAGAGATTCTAGTGGTGATAGGTTTTTTGAACTTAGGGTGTAAAATGCTTTAGAGATATTTGTATCAAAATTATATGCACCTTTGGTAATATTGATATCTGCAGTCGAAAGTGTTGCTTGTGTGCTAAATGAGATGTCTTTATTGTTTAGCTTTAGATGGGTTTTTAGGGCTAGTGGTAGTTTTTTGTACATACCTTTTTTGAGGCTATAATCTACAGTTCCTTTGGCTTTCGTACTGCTTATATAGCTTAATGAAGTATTTAGGTCTGCTTTTCCATTTGGGAATTCTGGTTTTCCAAGTAGGGTAAAGAGTTTAAGTGCATGTATATTTTGAAACTGAAGTGATACATCTTCAAAATGTTCTTCTGCTTTCTTGCCTTTGAATTTCACTTTACCCTCCATAGCTAGACCTTCCCCTGCAATATACAAACGTTCCAACGATCCACTGACTTGACCTGAGAGGTTGATGTCATCTACGATGGTACAGATATGGCTAGGTAAACGCTTGGCATTAAGTGTGTAGTTTAAGTTAGTAAACGATTCACTTATTAGCCCATCGAGAGTGAGGTTATAATATTTTTCAACAGAACCATCAAAGGTAAGATAAAATTCTTGGAATGGCTTTTCTTTTAATCCTGTATTTCTTATAAAAAGTTTCCCTTTTGCAGTATGTTTAGGTAATTTTATATCAATAGTGGTGCCAATAGCATCATAAGAATTATTGATTTTGGTATTTTTAAGTATCAGGTGTATATGCTTATTGGCTAAGGTTAAATTAGAAGTAAGGTTAGCGTCTTTTAGTGAAAGTGAAAAACTACTCTTATCAAATGTATCATCTTGAAGAGAAAGTGAAAACTTTTTTTCTATAGATTTTAAAAGAGAAGAAGGGAGTAGTCTTGTTTGATGGAGTGTTGTATTAAGCTCCATGATTTTTTTTGTAAGATTGTAGGTGCCTTTTCCTATGATGTTGGCATCGAGTATGGGTGATTTTATATTGAATGTTTTCATAAGAATAGGTAAAGAAAGTTTTTCTAGGTCAAGTTCTAATATTTTATTTACATATGAAAAATGCAGTATGCCTCCAAAGTCTTTTGATTTACCGTTTATATATATTTTTTCATTTTCATAACGTATGTCTCCTGCTGTATGTAAAGAACCTGCATATTTATTTTTCAGTATCTCTTCTAAGGAGGATAAGTCTTGAATATCAAGTGTGTATTTCGCATGCGCACTTTTTCTATTTTTATCATATTTACCCTCTGTAATATTTAATTCTATGTCAGGGGATTTTAGTGTTACATTAAAAGTGTGTAAGTCATCATGGATATCTATTTGTGTATGAAAATGTGTAGGTAAACCATAAAAATTATTTTTATTGACCGAAACATCATAAACTACTGTTCCTTGTTTATGGTCTTTATTGATAAAATCAAAATTTACAGTAGCAGTTGCTTTTCCTTTGAAAAATGCTTTTTCATGCAAGAGAGTAAAAAGTTTACTAGAATTGACATCTTTAAAAGTAAGACTCATATCTTTATATTGTTTACTTTCTTTGATAAAGTTATAGGTAATGTTCCCATCTATTGCTTTACCTTTTCCTGAAATCTTAAGATGATCTCCCCATCCAGTTAGTGTACCCTTTATTTGTATATCATCCTCAAAGGTACAAACATTACTTGTAAAACAATCAGAATTTAATGTATAGCGTAATTTCATATGTTTATTTTCTATAAAACCATTTAAATGCACTTTATATTGTTTGTTTAAAAGTATATCTGCTTTTACAAAAGGAAGTTGGTTTATATTTATTTTTTGTATATCGATAGGTATACCAAGTTTATGAGTGGCATACATACTGGCTAGTGTGTATGCATTTTTTTGTCCAGATTCGGTGTATCTAAAATAAAATAATACTAGGATGGTAAGTATAATCATAACGAGTATATATTTTAAAAGTTTACGCATCTGCTCTCTACTCTAATTTGGTGTAATACTACTTGTTATTATCATACCATAATCAATCTAATATAATGAGATAATCGTTATAATCATTCTAGATAAGACAGAAGGACATAGTGATGAAAGACGTAGTACAATGGCTTAAAGACAATGGTGATTTAAAGATAATAGATGAGCCATTAGATGTGGAACTTGAAATCCCTCATGTGGCATACATAGAAGTCAAGACCGATGATTCTCGTCCACTTCTTTTTACCAAGCCTATAAACAAAGCAAAAGGCATAACGTATGATATGCCAGTGCTTATGAATATTTTTGCAAATAAAGCACTTACTGAGAAAATATTTGGCAAACACCCTGACCTTGTAGCTGAAGGTATCGATGAGCTTCTAAAACTTAAACCCCCGCAAGGACTCAAAGCAAAACTAGCGATGTTACCGAAGCTCTTTTCTCTTAAAAATGTCTTTCCTAAACGTCTAAAGTTTAAAGGTGAGTGTCAAGAGGTTATCATACCTAAAGCTGAAGTGGACTTAGACACGCTCCCTATACTTAAGACTTGGGAAGGGGATGGTGGTCCTTTTATAACCATGGGGCAGGTCTATACGCAAAGCCTTGATGGTAAGATGCAAAACCTTGGGATGTATAGGCTACAGCAGTATGATAAAAATCGCCTTGGTATGCACTGGCAAATCCACAAAGATGCTTCACACTTTTTTGATCAGTATCAAAAAGCTGGGAAAAAGATGCCTATCTCAGTAGCCATAGGCGGTGATCCTCTTTATATTTGGTGTGGACAAGCGCCTATGCCTCATGGTATGTTTGAGATGTTACTTTATGGTTTCGTACGTAATAAAAATGCACAGTTGGTAAAGTCCATAACTAATGATATTTATATACCTAGAGATGTAGACATCGTCATAGAAGGTTTTGTTGACCCTATACTTACCGAGATAGAAGGGCCTTTTGGTGACCATACAGGATACTACACACTTAAAGAAGCATTTCCTGTGATGGAAGTAGAGACCATTACTATGAAAAAGAACCCAGTTTTCCAAGCAACTGTTGTAGGAAAACCCCCTCTTGAAGATAAATACATGGGCTGGGCAACAGAACGCATATTCTTGCCCATGCTTAAACCTATGGCGCCTGATCTTATAGACTACAATATGCCAGAAAATGGTGTGTTTCATAATCTTATATTGGCAAAGATGAAGACCCTTTATAAAGGACATGCGATGCAGTTTATGCATGCATTTTGGGGTGTAGGGCAGATGAGTTTTGTGAAGCATGCACTTTTTGTGGGGGAGGATGCACCCCAATTGGAAGAGAGTGAAGCCCTTACGAAACACATACTTAATCGCCTAAATGCTGAACGCGTGTTTATCACTAAGGGGATAGTAGATCACTTAGATCACTCTTCTTCTGAACAGTTTGTGGGTGGTAAACTTGGTGTGGATGCCACAGGTGATGAGGTAGAAGAGGGTGTAGAAAAACCATTAGGTGATGATGCGTTGTTAGAAAAAATGCAAGCACTTGATAGTAATATTGTAGCGTTAAAACAGTATATGTGTGAGACAAAAACCCCTATATGTGTGATTAGTGTAGATAAAAAAACATCTATGAAAATCTTGAGTGTAAAACTTTATACGTTACAAAAACATATAAAACTTCTTATTATAGTGGATAAAGTCAATAATGATTTAAATAATGTCTATATGCTTATCTGGCGAGTAGTGAATAATATAGATGCGCAAAGGGATGTGACGTTAGAGCCATTTATATGTCTAGACGGTACAAATAAAAATGGGTATGATGGTTACAAAAGAGAGTGGCCAGGTGATACTTTTTGTAGCAAAGAGGTGTTAGATGGGTTACAAGAAAAGGGAGTCATAGATATAAATGATATTTTCATAAAACGGTTTGGCTTACTTAGTTGTTAAATGTTACATTTTGTATCATATTACACTACATGTATGTTTATTAAAGGATTGAAATAGTTATATGCTTCCTCTTTTAGGTTGTATCACTATAATTCTCGACTCAATATTTATATAATTATAAGGAATTATTTTGAATACTATAAAAATGATACATATATTATTGTTTTCTTTTACACTTTTTTATATGTCAGCATGTGGGAAAAATACGCCGTCAAATGATTCATCTACTGTGGATGAGACAACTAATACTGTTCATGATTATACTGTTCAAGAAATACCTGAAAATTCTAACAAGCTTGGGAAGTTGAAAATATCAGCAGATAAACGAATGCTTGCTTATGAAGATGGATCAGGTTTCTTTTGGATGGGTGATACTGCGTGGGAAATGCCATTTAAATTTTGGGAAAAAGATGATTCTCAAAGAAATATTTTAATAAATCAATATATGCAAGACCGTCAAGATAAAGGTTTTAGTGTTATCCAAATTTCTGCATTAATGAAGAGATATTTGCTAATAAAAGATGCATTTTACAATAGAGAAAATGTAGATGCTGCTGATCATGATTTTATAGGCGCAACTGTTTCTGTACCAAACGAAGAGTATTGGAAAGTCATGGATAGTATCATTGAGGGTGCGAGAGAGCATAATCTTTATGTATTATTATTGCCAGCGTGGCATGATGTGATAAGGGTGAAAGATAATGCTACCAACTATGGAAAATGGATTGCTGAACGATATAAAGACAAAAGCAATATTATTTGGGCCGTGGGTGGAGATAGTAATGCTGATACTCCAGAGGTATATGATATATGGAATGCTATGGGAACAGCGATACGAAGTGTTGTAGGACATAATCAACTTATATCCTATCACCCATCGGGAGAAGCGTCTTCTACAAAATGGTTTAAAAATGCAACATGGATTGATTTTCATATGATACAGTCTGGGCATAAGATTGATATTGCAGGAGAATATAGTGCAAATGCTATCTTGAAAAATGCTTATGAAGAAATAAAAAATGATAGTGACAGAAAACCTATTTTAGATGCTGAACCAAGATATGAAAATATATGGAAAAATTTTGAAGAAGGCACTACAAGAATTTCTTCAAATGAAGTAAGAAAAATAGCCTATATTCAACTTTTTTCTGGGGCATTTGGGCATACTTACGGACATCATTCTATATGGCAAATGTATGCAGATGGTGATACTGTAGACATAGGTGGTTCAGTTACAGGAACATGGCAAAACTCGTTAAATGATGAAGGTGCTATACACATGAGTCACCTTTCAAAACTTATGAGAAGTAGACCACTTTTATACAGAATCCCTGATCAAACTATGGTAGAGAATGTGAGTACAGCTATATCTACTAGAGGTGTAGGATTTGGGTTTATTTACTTGCCTTGGGGTGGAAGTGTAACTGTGAATCTTGGCAAGATATCAGGTACACAAGTAAAAGCATGGTGGTTTAACCCTAAAACAGGTGATGCCACTGAGATAAGTATTTATGACAATACAGGTACACAAGTATTCCATACAGTTAATGATGATATGGTTTTGGTATTGGATGATACTAGTAGAAATTATAATGTGCCAGGTCAATAAATAGTTTTTCTTTAATATACGTTTTAATTTATCTTCCTTTAAATATATTACGATAAAATTCCTTTGTAAATAAAAATTATTATTTAAAAAGGAAAAATATGTTAGTAACAAAAAAAGCTCCAGATTTCACAGCAACTGCTGTACTTGCAAACGGTCAAATAGTTGAGGATTTTAACCTCATGGATAACCTAGGTGAAAAAGGTGCAGTACTTTTCTTCTATCCACTTGACTTTACATTTGTATGTCCTTCAGAAATTATCGCGTTTTCTAAAAGAGCAGCTGATTTTAGAGAAAGAGGCGTGAACATTATTGGTGTATCTGTAGATAGCCAATTCTCACACTTTGCTTGGAGAGAAACGCCAGTTGAAAAAGGTGGAATTGGGAAAGTTGATATGCCACTTGTGGCTGACCTTTCTAAGCAAATCGCTAGAGACTATGATGTTCTTCTTGATGATGCAGTTGCCCTACGAGGTTCTTTCCTTATAGATTTTGATGGTACAGTAAGACACGCAGTAATCAACGACCTTCCATTAGGAAGAAACATTGATGAGATGATCAGAATGGTAGACACTATGTTATTTACGAATGAGCATGGTGAAGTATGTCCTGCTGGTTGGGTTAAAGGTGACGAAGGTATGACAGCTACAACTGAAGGTGTTGCAAAATATCTTGACAAAAACGCTGATAAACTATAGATAGGAATTGCTACGCTAAACGCTGAGTTCGCTTCAACAGCGGGTTCACGTGGCTAGCCACTTAAAAACTAATTTTAGTTATATAGTTAAATCTATAGTGTTAGATTTAACTATATACATTTATCTCTACAAAGGGAGAGTAACTATGACAGATTATGCAACGCTTCTTAAAGAGAGTGGACTTAAGGCTACGTTTCAACGTATGCATATACTTGAAAATATTGAACATTATGGACACATGGCTATAGAGAGTATTTATGAAGAGGTAGCTAAGACGCATCCCTCTCTTTCTCTTGCAACGGTTTATAAAAACATCATACTTATGGTAGACAATGGTGTACTAGCAGAAGTACCTATAGAAGGAAAAAAGTCAAAATATGAGTTGGTAAAATCTGACCATATTCACCTTGTATGTACAGAGTGTGGAGAAGTAGAAGACAGACCACATAATGAGAATGCAGATGCACTGTTTATCTCTATGACGAAAGAAGAGAACTTTTCTTTAAGTAAACAACAAATAAATCTTTATGGGGTTTGTGTACACTGTAAGGAAGCTATCGCTTCTTAAAAAGTTTAGAACTTGAAGAGTACTTTGTATTTGAGTTCTTTATGTGTGAGAGCACCAAAGTTTCTACTGTCAATACTAGAGGGGCTTGTACCTTCTACAAAATAAGCATTATTCTCAATAAATTTTACCTGCTTTATCATCAGTCCATAAGAGTCTTTTTCAAAAACAACAGTGTCATTTAGTTTAATGTTGGTTTTGGAAAAGACTTTACGACCAAGTACTCTCTGTCCATTTTTATAATATGGATACAGAGAGTCACCAGATATTCTAAATATTTGGAGCATTAAAGTACTGGGTAGACTACATCTTCATTGGGGGCATAGGGAGATTTGGCTACTTTTGTTTTAACGCCTTTGATCTTCCAGAAGATTTCTGTAAACTTGTTTACTTCACTCAAAAGTTCCATGGCTTTATCACGTGAAGTGTGCTGTTTTACTGCTCCACCCAACATCATAATGTTATGTACAATAGTATGAATCTCTGGATTTTCAGCGATTTGTGGAGGTTTGATGAAGTCACCCCAAATTATACGTATCTCTTCTTTACATTTGATGGCTTCAGACTCTTTGACTGCAACATATCTTGCCATACTATTGTGGTAGTCGACATCATGGCCTTCTGCGGCATGCATAAGGTCAATCATTCTTAGCACTGATAGGGCTGCTATTTGGGCTACAATGGGATCATAGATACCACATGGTACATCACAGTGTGCTTTCACTTCTTTTAATTTAAACATGTATTATCCTTTAAATAATATATAACTATTAAGTATAGTTATATAAGTTGAGGAAAAACTTAAATATATTTGTTTACTTAAAAAGCGTAGACCCTATACGTACAAGGTTAGAACCACATTTAATCGCCAGTTCATAATCTGAGCTCATTCCCATAGAACAGTAGGTGGTACCTTCTTGTTTGATTTTACTGTACACAGAGTGTGTGAGTTCAAAACTTTTTTGTATCAGCTTTGTGTCATTGCTATGTGCACCAATAGTCATGACACCTTTGAGTTTTATATGTGGGCAACTCTCTTGTATACGTTGATACATCTCTAGTGCCTCATCTGTAGAAAAACCGGATTTTGTTTCTTCGTTTGCTGCATTTATTTGAAGAAGACAGTTCATTTTACGTGCTTTATTCTCTAGTTTTTTATTAAGTTCTGTTGCTAATGCTAAACTATCAAGCGAATGCATTAATGTGGGGCGTAAGTCTATGAGGTTATTGATTTTATTTTTTTGTAATGAACCTATCATATGCCATTCAAGGGGTAAAGCCTCAAGTGAAGTTGAACGTTCTTTTAGTTGTTGTATCTGGTTTTCTCCAAAAGCACGCTGCCCTAAGTCATAAAGTGTAGAGATGTTTTCAAGTTCTGTATATTTACCTACAGCTACAAGTTTGACGATGTTATGTTCACTGACTGTGATACGTGCTTGTTCTATGTTCCAGATGACTTCATCTAGATTTGTTCTAAGGTGTTCTTTGTCTATAATGCTCATTTATTTCTCCCAAAGTCTGTTAATATCATTATACAATCCTAAACCCATAAGTCCAAATAGTAGTACCCAACCTGTCAAAGTGAGTGCATAGACTGCTTTTTCACTGGGTTCTTTGCCTGTTATCATCTCATAGAGATTAAACATAATATGCCCACCATCAAGTGCAGGGATAGGTAAAAGATTCAGTACCCCTAAGTTTACAGAGATAAGTGCAGTAAAGAAAAACAGTGCAATAATCCCTGCATGACTTGCCTGTGCCGTGACATCTACTATGGTAATAATCCCACCTAGTTTATCTGCTCCTACGACACCAGTGAGAAGTTTTTGTACAGATTGGACTATAAGGAGTGAAGCTTTTTTAGTTTCTTCCCATGCATAGTTGATACCAGCAATGAGACCAAAATGTACGTTAGTTTGTTTACCTGAAGCGGTGATACCTATGACTTTCCTTGCTATTTTTTCTCCAAAAATATTTTTATCTTCTATTTGTTTAGGTGTTATGTAAAGGGGAACTAAAGTATTATTTCTATCTAGTACTAGCGTAATTTCACCTGTTGATTTGTCTATTATTTTCCCAATATCTTCCCAATAGTTCAGCCTTTTTCCATTTATTTCTAATAGTTTATCTCCTGTTAATACACCTGCTTTCATCGCTGGTGTATCTTTACCTACTGATCCAACATAAGGAAGCAACTTTGGAACACCAAGGTTGGCAATGGCAAAGTAAAGTATGAAAGCGAGTAAAAAGTTGGCAAAGGGACCTGCGAGTAAAATTATAATGCGTTGCCAAGGTTTTTTAGCATTATAAGAGTCTTCATCGAAGCTTTTTTTTGTAGGGTCTGTGTCGTCTTGACCTTTCATTTTGACATACCCCCCAAGAGGGATGGCTGAGATACTCCACTGGGTTTTACCTATCATTTTTGAATAAAGTTTTTTACCAAACCCTATGCTAAAGACATCCACTTGAACTCCAAAATAACGCGCAGCTATAAAATGACCTAACTCATGAAAAAATATAAGTACTGATAAAACAGAAATTGCAACTAGAATACCCATAAAAACCCTTGTTTATTTTTAGAAATTATAGCCAAGAGTAGTAAATAGTTTATGGTATGTTTAAGAATTAATGAAATATTTTGATAGAATAGTATTATATTTTAAAAGGATTGTGCTATGGATGAAGAGAACAAAATAGATTTGGATATAGAAAAGGTGGTAGAAGAGAGCAAAGCACTCACTACTCAGGAAAAGAAGTTGAAAAAACATCAAGAGGCAAAAAAACTTGTGCAAGAGGCTAAAAGTATTGTGCAAGAGAGTGAAAATGAATTACAAGACTGTAAACTTTTATTAGCTGATGATATGCATGAGTATGTGGAAGCAGTAAAAGCTTTAAAAATAGGGGGACTTGATGAATCAAAAGCATTTCTTTCTAGACTCAGTGATATAAATTTGGACTCCACAGACATAGACCTAGATGAAAAGGTTTTTGAAGCAAAAGATGACATAACACCGCTTAATTTGAAAGATGTAAATTCTGGTAAATTTACAGGTTTTTTGTTTTCCCTTTTAGGTGGAGCAGCCACTTTTGGAGCGCTTATTTATTGGGCAACAGAGAAATTAGGTATGACTTTAGATATCACTAAAATACCTTCTAATGAGACGATACAAACAATATTTGGTTGGTTTGGCACACAAGTTGGTCAACAAGATGATGCTATGGTTGGAGGCATTCTTGTCGCAGCTGCAGTATTGGCTGTGATGGCATTACTTTACATGATACGTGTGGCACTTAAGAGTAGTTCTAATCTTCATTTTGCAAAAGCACAGATGAAAGAGACGCAAAAATATATTACACAAAAAAGTAACTGTAAAGTTGAAATGGATAGGGTAGATGCACATATTAAAGATGCTGTAAACGTTTTAAAAGATTATGAAATACTTTTGCATGAACAAAAAGGAAAACTTCAACGTATTTTTTATTTTGAAGAAGGTAAAAGTAAATTATCTGAATTTAGTAATGCATCATTGACCACTATGGAAGAGACACAAGGTCTTATAGAACAAGTCCAAAAATTTATCGCTACACCGATGTCACATGAGGGTAGATTATCAGAAGAGAAAGAAAATGCCTTAGAGCATGCAAAACTATATGCTGATAAATTATTGAAAATGTGGAATTAGTAAGTTGCTTTACGACTAACTCTCGCAAGAGAGTTAGTGAAACTTATAGATATTAGAGAGTGTAATTTAAAATTTGTAAGTAGCAAAGACTTCAAGTGCATTTTCTGCATCCGCTTGTGTATTCACATTTACATCATAATCTGTAAGAGAATAGACAGCACCTACATTGATACAATCTGTGATGTCGTATCCTGCAATGACATCTAGTTCACTTCCTTCATCCCCATAACCTGCATATGATGCTTCAAGAGCTACGCCAGCAAACTCAGCAGCTGCGCCAACTTTCCATGAAATTGTGTCATCATTTACAACTGCCACACGTGAAGCAAATGTATTCCATGAACTTGTATACATACTATCTCTACCCACAAAACCAGCTTGGTTATCTGAAGTATTACTTACAGCTGCAGTAAGGCTAACACCTGCAAATTTTGCGCCAGCTTTTAGTCCATAAGCAAGAGAGTCTTGTGCTGTGTTAAAGTCAGTTGAAACTATTTGACCTGCAACGTTAAATGTACCAAAGTCATAACCTGCATCACCATAAATTGCTGTAAATTTATCTACATTCCCTGCGGCTGCTCCTGCGTCTACATTGTAGTACCATGCACTAATATTAAGTGCATCGTTCATGTTATATATTGCACCGGCAGTCCAGTTGTTACCATCATCAATTGCTGTTAAATCTACCCAGTTGTTACCAGCATTATTTGGTCTCCATTTTGTGAGGTACCCACCTACAAGTGTAAGATTAGTAATTGATTGATTCATCACAACTGCCGCTTCAAATGCACCAGGAGCAAGTAACCAGTCAAATCCACCAACAAGAGGTGTATCTATAAGTTGACGACCTACAATAAATGTTGTATCAAAATAGTTTGCTGTTAGATTAGCTACATTGATAAATGCACCATTTGGTTGTCCTTCTAAATCATTGTCTGCAATATCACCAAAGTTTACATATCCTACTGCTGAGAAGTTTGCTGTGATACCATCAAAGAGTTTATGTGATACATCAAAAGTAACTGCACCAGCAGATGCTGTGTCAGCTGCTTCAAATAAATCACCTGCCCCAGCTCGGTCTTTTGTATAGTAATAGGCTACAGCTTTAGAATTAATCGTTGTATTGCTATTGCATGTTGTCTCTTCAACTACAGGTGTTTCAACTACTGGTTCTACTGGAGCTATATCTCCACCTGCAAATGCTGCTGAGATTGCTAGCGTTGCTACTAGACTTAATTTTGTAAATTTCATATTATTTCCTTGTTTGTTTATGTGAGAAAATATTAACATAAAATTAATGAAAAATAAACAATATGGTGATTAAAAATTAATCAGTAGGTATTTAGATGTTTTTGAAAAAATCTCTTACATATTCATAGCCAGAATACAGTGTTAAAAGTACTGCTATCCATAATAACAGTTCACCACCCATCCAACCCATGAGTAAGAAGCCTATGGCTATCATTTGGACAACTGTTTTAACTTTACCCATCCATGATGCGGCAATATCTATGCCTTCAGCTACAGCAGATACACGAAGACCAGTGATAAAAAGTTCTCTTGTAATGATGAGAAAAACTGCCCATGGTGATGCAGTGCCAATCATCATCAAACCTAAAAAACCAGCAAGGGTTAACATTTTGTCTGCAAGGGGGTCAAGGATTTTACCAAGTACAGTGACTTGGTTAAAGGTACGTGCTATGTAGCCATCGAAAAAATCAGTGGCTGAAGCTACAACAAAAATAAAAGCGGCAAAATAGTTTAACCATGAGGGATGAATATTTTCAAAAAGAGACGCATCTTGGTTTACCAGTAATACAAACATAAGAGGCGCTAAGAGTAGGCGTATAAATGCTAAAATATTAGGGATATTAAATATTTTAGATTTTGACACGTATAGCTCCTATATTAGTAATACTATTATCTAAATGTTGTTCCACCATCGACAACCAAGGTTTGCCCTGTAATCCATGATGCTTCAGAAGTACAGAGGAAATAGACTGAACCTGCTAAATCATCTGGGCTTCCCATACGATTGACTGCTGAACGTTTAATCGTTTCTGCTTTGACTTCTTCGTAGTTGGTAAAGGCTTTAAGTGCGTCTGTATCTATGGGTCCACCTGAGACTGCATTTACTCTTATGCCCATATCTCCTAGTTCAACGGCAGCGTAACGGCTCATGGCTTCTACGGCTGCTTTGTTTGTAGCATGACCTGCATAGTTGCCTATATAGATAAGGTTACCCGTAGAGCTTAGCGTTACTATAGCACCACCTCCTACTTTTTCCATACGTACAGCAGCCTCTTGACTCCCTCGTACAAAAGCACCTACTGTTGCGGTAAAAATGTTTTGTAAACCTTTTTTTGGACGTAGTTTCATAAACTTACCATAACCGCCAATAACAGAACGACCATATATCATTGCATTAGATACAAAGAAGTCTACTCTATCAAAGTCTTCATCTATGGCTTGAAACAATGTTTTAAATTCATCAAGTTCTAAAATATTTAGAGGGTAGGCTTTGGCTTTGATGTTATATTTATTTTCCAAATCTTTTGCAATTTCATTTGCAATTTCTTCGTTCGAGTTGTAGGTAAATGCTATGTTTACGCCATTTTGTGCAAACTTCTCTGCAACAGCTTTTCCTATACCCTTAGTTGCACCTGTTATTACAAGTGTTTTGCCTTTCATATCTGACATTAAGCTACTCCTACAATGTTGTATTTTTTCATAACGGTTTCAATCTTTTTCATATTTTCTTTACTTGGCGCAACAAGAGGTAACCTGTATTCCAATGTTTCTGTAAGTCCAGCTATATACATAGCAGCTTTAATGGGAATAGGATTACTTTCGCAAAAAAGTACCTTATTGATTTCAAAAAGTGTATCATTGATAGCTTTTGATTTTGCTAAATCACCTTTTAGTGCTGCATGAGTGAGCTCAGCTTTCATATCTGGTAAAAGGTTTGCAGTTACAGAAGTAATACCTTTCCCTCCACTGGCTAAAATGGGAAAATCTATAGCATCATCACCTGAGAATACATAGAGGTCAGGTACTTTAGCAAGAAGTTCAACGGTACGTTCAATGGACCCTGTGGCTTCTTTGATACCCATGATATTTTCAACATCATCAAAAAGTCTCTTCACTGTATCTGGAAGTACATCTACACCAGTTCTCCCTGGCACATTGTAAAGCATAAAAGGTACTTTTACTGCAGTTGCTATAGCTTTGTAGTGCTGATATAGCCCTTCTTGGCTTGGCTTGTTGTAGTAGGGACTGACTGAAAATATAGCGTCTACTCCACAGTCTTGGGCATGTTTTGCAATGTCTATGGCTTCATGCGTGGCATTAGAGCCAGCTCCAGCGAGTACTTTGGTACTTGTACCTTTACAGACTTCTACAGCAATTTCTATACATCTTTTGTGCTCATCATGGCTTAGTGTTGCTGATTCGCCTGTAGTGCCTACGGGACAGACGGCATCTATATTATGTGCAATCTGCCTTTGGATGAGTTTTGCAAAAGTAGATTCATCTAAAGTACCGTTTTTAAATGGTGTTATTAATGCAGTGGTTGCACCTGTTATATAATTACTCATATCTTTTATCCTAATTTTTTTTCAAAATGATAGTGGTAGAAAAGTTATGGTCAAAATACTTTTTTGCTATCTCTTGAATATCGTTGAGTGTTATTTTATCTAATTTCTCTTCATATTCAAGTAAAGGTTGAATATTTCCTTTTACATAGTAGTCTCCATAAAGACCTGCAACGGAAGAAGAACTTTCTAATGAATAGATAAATTCTGCTTTTGTATTGATTTTAACTTTGTCAAGTTCAGCTTGTGTGACTTTCCCTTGTTTGAGATTTTCTAATTGTGCAAGTATCTCTTTTTCAAGTATTTCTACATTTTTATCTGGTGCACACATAGCCATCACTAAAAAGATACCTGGGTCTGTCAGTTCCATGTTGTAACCATAAATTTGGTTTGCAAGTTGCTTTTCATTGACAATGGTTTTTTCAAACCATGAACTTTTTCCTGAACTTAAAATATGTGAAATAGCAGAGAGTGCTACTTGGTCATCATCTTCATAGTCTGGTATAGTATAGGCGATGGCTAAAGTATCAACCTTGTTACTCTCTTTGTGGAGTATAGCACGTTTAGCACCATCTACTTTAGGTTCCACTGCTATCACTTTTGGAATTTCATGTTTATCTTTTATGTTTCCAAAATACTTCTGAGATTCTTTAAATACTTCTTCTTTATCAATATCTCCAGCCACAATTAAAATGGCATTACTTGGTTGATAGTACCGATTATAAAAATCTCTGATATCTTCTATTTTCCATGAAAGGATATCTTCCATAAATCCAATAGGTAGCCAATGGTAAGGATGGTATGTAAAGTGTGTATTAAAAAGTCTAAAATAGAGATAACCCATTGGATTATTGTCTGTTCTTAATCTTCTTTCCTCAGCTACTACATCTCTTTCTTTTTGAAATTCTTCATCAGTTAGTTTGAGGTTATGCATGAGTTCTGCAAACAAATCAAATGTGATACCTATATTTTTACTAGCAGTTTTTATGTAATAATGCGTTTTGTCAAAACCAGTTGCAGCATTGTTTACTCCACCACGGCTTTTAACAATACGGTCGAATTCACCTTCTTCTAATTTATCTGTAGACTTAAATGCAAGATGCTCGAGCATATGAGCAATACCTGTTTTGCCCATGACCTCGTTGCGGCTTCCTACTTTATAATAGATATCAGTGGTGATAACTCCTGCGTCATTGTCCATGGGTATTACAACAATTTGCATGCCGTTGTCTAAGGTTTTTGTAAAATGTTTAGGTAAAGAGTTTGCCATTAATAGTCCTGATAGCATCAATGGGTAGATTGATACTTTTAATATATTTTTTAAATTCATTGAATCCTCTAATTATGTAAGATATATCTTTACATTTTGCACATTATCTCCAATCTGCACCGATTGCTTCGTTAATATGGTTATATCCATCTTTTTGTAAAAGTCTAATGAGTTCTTCGTTAATCTCTTTAATAAGAGCGGGCCCCTTGTATACAAGCATAGAATAAATCTGTACCAGTGAAGCACCTGCTTTAATACGTCTATATGCATCTTCAGCAGAGTCTATGCCACCTACCGAGATAAGTAATGTTTTTCCATAAAGTTCTTTTCCTATGGCACGAAAAAGTGTATAAGACTTTTCTGTGAGTAGGGCACCAGAGATACCACCAAAATCTTTTGCATGAGAGGTGAGGGAATAGTCGATGGTTGTATTGGTTGCAATGATACCATCTGCACCTGCTTCAACTGCTGTTTTACAAAGGGTTATGGCAGCATCTGCCTCCATGTCTGGTGCAATTTTAAGCAATATTGGTTTTGTAGTGATTTCTTTTCCCATTTTAAAAATGGCTTTGATAAAACTCTCGTTTTGTAAATCTCGTAGACCTGGAGTATTAGGGGAAGAGATATTTATAACTACATAGTCTCCATATTCTTTAAATGCTTTAAAGAGTAGCTCGTAATCACTTAATGCTTCATTCTCTGGTGTGATTTTATTTTTACCTATATTAATGCCAATTGGATAATCAAAAAAGTAGGGTTTCTTGAGTTGTTGAAGCATATAATAGCTTCCTTTATTGTTAAAACCCATAGCATTTTGTATGCTTTCATCTGCTAGAAGTCTAAAAAGTCTTGGTTTAGGATTTCCTTTTTGAGGTTTAGGTGTGACTGTACCAATTTCGGTAAATCCAAAACCCATAGTGGGCATGGCAGCGATGTATTGACCATTTTTATCAAAACCTGCACCTAGACCTACTGGATTTTGGAATGTTTTTCCAAAGATGTTTTGTTTTAGGCTTGGGTGTGTGATGAAATAATGTTTAGAAAATAAGCGCAAAAGTATAGGAACATGCGAAGCAGTTCTTAATCCTAGTCCCACAATGCTATGTGCAGTCTCAGGTTGAAACTTAAAGAGTAGTTTTTTGAGGGTTTGGTAAGAAAAAAATGACACAATAGTCTCCATAAAATATATTAGAGCAACCAGTTACATGACCCATCTGCTGAAGATAACTTAGCGTTAGCATAGCACATAGGGCTTGTTCTAGGAGGCGTTCTTAATTGTATGGATTATAACTAAATATCAATAAAAGTAGTGTACACCTATACTCGCACCTCTTATGTTACTTAGAGGCTCCATGTCTTTTATTTTTTTGTAGTGATATGATATATCTAAATCTATATTATCTGTTAGGTATATGAGAAAACCAAAGGCACCACCAAAGAAGTATCCATCTTCTTCGGTAAGCGCAGCATCTTCATAATGTAAGATTCCTATTGTGGCACCTAAATAAGGTCTAACTTCAGGGTATCCAAATATGTCATCCATGAGAATTTTGTCTATTTCTAAAGTAAATTCTTGAGTCTCTTTTTTACCTGAAAGTGTAAACATGGTCCTCCAGTCTACAGTTTGTTGTCCATAACGTAACCCCACAAGAGTATTTTTACTATCAGTAAGATTTGATGTACCTTTAAAGTCAACTTTGGAGCCTGTAGCAGTTAAACCTGCAAATGAAAAAGTTTCAGTATCTTCTACCTGATTTGAAAAAATAGTTGTCATAAGAAGGGTAAAAAGTAGAACATGTTTGAACATAAAAGTCTCCAAAATATATTTCATTGTATTTTTATAGGTGTCATGGTAACATATTTGTGTTAAATTGTACTTAATATTATAAGATATGGGAAGACAAATGCTTATATGTAGGGCAATTCTCCATCAAATTTGTATGTGAATCACTACAAATAATCTTTCCTTCTTCAAATACAAGGATGGTATCTGCATCTTCTATGGTACTTAGTCTATGAGCAACTGTAAATGTCATGATCTCTTTTTTCAGTGCATGTAGTGCCTCTTGAATGAGTGCTTCACTTTTGTTGTCAAGTGCTGATGTTGCTTCATCTAAGATGAGTACATCAGGTTCTTTGTACAGTGCACGTGCAAGAGCAATTCTTTGTCTTTGTCCACCTGAGAGGTTGTCCCCATTTTGTGAGAGTTTGGTATGTATGCCATCCTTAAGTTTAGATACAAATTCCATAGCATAGGCTTTTTGTAAAGCTTTTGTTACGAGTGTTTCATCTATAGGTTCACCGTAAGCTACATTTGCAGTGACAGTGTCATTAAAAATGTAAATACGTTGTGTAACATAAGCGATTTTTTTATGTAGGGATTCTAGTGTAAAGTGTGTATAGTCTTCGTTATTAATGCGTATTGTTCCTTGGCTTGGGTCATAAAAGCGTACCAGTAGATTTACAAGTGAACTTTTACCTGCTCCTGAGTTTCCTACAAGGGCAATGGATTGACCTTTTTTGACCTCAAAGGAGATATTGTGAAGAGCTGGGATATCTTCATAGAATAGTGAGACATTATCAAAAACAATACTGCTTATCTTCTGAGTTAAGTGAAGTTTACCAGAACGAATAGATGGTTGTGTATTCAATAACTCATGCATACGTATGTTTGCCGTAATAGCATCTTGAGCTTTGTTGTAAAGGGAAGAGAGACGTTTTATGGGTGTGTAGAGCATAAAAAGAGCCGTAGCAAAAGCAAAAAATGCACCTACAGTCATGTGTCCATCTATGACCTCTTTCCCTCCTATGTATATGACAAGTCCTATAGCGATTGAGCCGAGTATTTCCATAATAGGTGAGATAAGTGCATTGGTTTTGATTTGTTTCATGATGAACTTAAAGACGTTTTGATTGTCTTTGGCAAACCGTTTGTGCTCATACTCTTGTGTAGAATTGGACTTAATGACTTCAACATTAGAGAGTATCTCTTCTAGTCTTGTTGTCATGTCTGCTGTGCTTTCTTGTGAAAGTTTTGAGTACTTTCGCATGCGTTTTGCTAGTTTTGTTAAAGGAAAGAGCGCAAGTGGCATAATAATCAGAAAGTAAAAAGCCAACTTTGGACTCTCATAAATGACATAGCCTGTAAGTGCAACGATTGTCAAGCTCTCACGTATGAGGTCTGGTATGATATTCGCAACAACTACTTGAATACGAGAGATGTCACTGGTTACTCTAGAGAGGAGCTCTCCTGTATGTATGGTTTTAAAAAATTGCATATCTTGGTATGTAAGGTGAGAGACAAGTTTGTCTCTTAGTTTTCGTACTACGTCTTGACCGATATATGAAGTGTAGTAGGTTTGTATGTATCC
>JAKIUE010000059.1 GCA_021647715.1 Sulfurovum sp. | reverse complement strand
AAGTGATGTATTTTATAAGGTTTATCTTCACCATGTTCTTCTTTAAACTTTTCAAGTGACTCTTCCCAAATGACAGTGAGTTCATGTTCTATTTTACGTTCTTCATCTTCATCTGGCAGGGTGTATTTAAACGCTACTTCTTCTGTATAGACTATGACATCAAATTCAGATGTTACTTCGTTGTTTGACATGATTATTTCCTTTTGTAACTATTGTTTTTATAGTGTTATAGCAAACGATAGCTTTAAATTGGATAGTTTTTCTCCGATTTATTTGTTTTGTAGTAATAATTTCAATTCTTGTATCTCCATTTTGAGGTTTTGAAGCTCTTTACTTATATGAGCATCAGAACTTTGTATCTCTTCTGTGAGATGTTCTTCTTCCTCTGCATTCATCTCATTCATAGCATCTACTACGATAGCAATAATGAGATTGACGATGATAAAGGTAGAGAAAAAGATAAACGGTACAAAAAATACCCATGCCAATGGATGTACTTCCATGATAGGACGCACGATACCCATAGACCATGACTCTAATGTCATGATTTGGAAGAGTGTATAAAACGACTCCCCTAATGTACCAAACCACTGCGGGAATTTTTCACCATAAAGTTGTGTAGACATAATGGCAAAGATGTAGAAAAACAAAGATAACAAAGCAGCTATGGAAGCAATGCCAGGTATGACAGAGAGTAACGCAGAGATGATTTTACGCATTTGAGGGACTACTGTCATGAGCCTAAAGAGTCGTAACACACGCAAGATTCTAAATATCTCAAAGCCAGCACTTGCAGGTACGAGTGACATAGCCACGATGACAAAGTCAAAGATGGACCAAGGGTCTTTAAAAAATGCCGCTTTATGCACATAGATACGTAGAATGATTTCTATGGTGAACGCCGTGACTACAAATGCATTGAAGAGGTCAAAAAAACCTCCATAGTTACTGGCATACTCTTTAGAAGTCTCTAATCCCATGGTAATACCATTGAGGATAATGAGCATCATAATGAAGTTTTGGAAATTTTTGTGTGTAATGAAAGCTTTGATAGTTTGGTACAAAGGAAGTCCTTTATTTTTGATGTGTTTATAGCATAGGAAGTTTAACCTGCCAAATTTGTTACATGTATAGTTCTAAAATGTCACACTTCAAAATCAAAAGACATCTTTTCTCTTATGGCGTGGGTACCATCACAGTAAGGTAGATTTTTACTTTTCTTACAGGCACATAGATAGGTAGGAGAAGATTTTTCAGCCACAAATTTTTGAGGTGTAAAGTCTGTTCCTTTGTGGCATCCGTCACAGAGTACAAAGTCAGCACTTTTTCCACAGGTACAAAACATATATGTTTGACCTTCTATTAGGTCTATTTTTACTGGATATTCCATATTTTTCCTTTATGTATTTTACAGTGTTATGGGTTTTGTCACTAAGTATCCACCCACAAGTACGGGAATGATACCCATGATCTGACGAAATTCTGGTATTTCACCTAAATAAATGTAGGCAAAAAAGAGTGTAAATACAGGGAGCAATGCAAGCATGGCAGAGAGCTTAGTGATACTTATGCGATTAAGTGCTTCTATCCACATGATTTTGGCTGCTACATAAATACCTGTGGCGATGAGAAAGATATAAGGCAGTGCAGACATGAAGTTATCATAACTAACAGAGGGTTCTAAAAAGTATGCCAAAGCTGCCACAAAAGGGAAACCAACTACCGTTCGAAATCCGAGTATAGTCTCTGCAGAGCAGTACTCTCTGGCTCGTTTTTGGTAAAGGTTTACAAAAGGAGCAAGTGCAGAAGCTAAGAGTATGAGTAAATCCCCTTTGTTAAAATTTAAATCACTAGGTACAAGGATAATCAGTGCTCCTACAGTCATAATGACAGCCCCGATGAGGTGTATGGTATCCATCTTTTCTTTGCCAAGGACATTGAAGTATAGGTACGAAAAGAGTACTTGTAAAAAGACGATGACAGCCATGTTACCTGCCGTGGTATATCGCATACCTATGAAGATAAGCGTAAAAATAGTGGTGATTAAAAATGTTGTTAGCAAGAGGTCTGGGTAGGCATCTTTGTTTTTGAGCTCTGAAAATCTATCACGCTTGTACATGATTGCCATGTAGAAAAAGAAAGCTATGATGAGGCTATACATATACGTATGTAAAGCTCCCACATAAGACATAGCCACGATGGAAAGTATAGGAAACCAAGACTCTAAGATGCTCATACCTAAAGAGAGTGCTTCCCCTTCACGTTCTCTAGTCACGAGGATTCCACTTAATGGAACATCCCATAGAAGCTATTTGTTCTTTTGGACCTTCTCCTGTGTGTGCTACTTGAAGCATGGCGGAAAGTAGTTCTTTTTGTATGTTTGTTTTATGTTCCATTTTGGCATCGTCTAATCTGCCTCTGTATTGAAGTTCTCCTTTGGCATTAAAGCCAAAAAAGTCAGGGGTACAAACTGCACCGTAAGCTTTGGCTACACTTTGGTCAGCATCTACTAGGTAGGGGAATGTAAAGCCATGTTCTTTCGCAAACAAAGCCATGTTTTCAGGGTTGTCATCTGTATATACGTTGAAGTCATTTGGCATGATGGCTACTACAGCTATGCCTTGTTTTTGGAGTACCTTAGCATCAGCGACAAGCCGCTCAATGATGGCTATAACATAAGGGCAATGATTACAGATAAAAGCCACAAGTAAGCCTTTCGTATAGAGACTATCCTTGCCTATAAATGAGGCTAAGGTATGTGCATTACCTTGTGTGTCTTTAAGTTCAAAATTTGGTGCTTTCCAACCAAAGTCACAAATAGGGGTTTCTAGTAACATAGTTTTATGCCTTTTTGAGTAATGGTAGTTTGTTAAGTAGTGCATCACAGTGTGCATAGTCATCTAAAGTGTCTAGCCACTCTTTTGGTATGGCATCAAAACCTTTGTATGCACCCAGTACCATACCTATAGCTATGGAGCGAGAGGCATTGTCACCTCCTACCATGGTGTTGGCTTGGAGAGCATGTTTGAGTCCGTCTTTGTCATCTGCGTATTTAAGTATGAAGTAGACAGCTCCAGGCAATGTACCTTCTGTAGGACTAGCTTTTCCTACACGTATAGGCTCGCTTCGTCCTATGTCCCAAAGTCTTGCCATAGAGGTGATGGCTAGGTCATCTACAAAAGGCTCACGAGAAAGCTCAGTACTTGGGTCTGTGGCCTCTGCATGTTTGGCGATGGCTTGTGAGACTTTAGAAGAGATGAAAGGGCTCATGGTCACTGCCACTACTTCCATAGCATCACGTGGATGCATACCGTTGATGACTTTGTGTGTCACACGGGCAAAAAACTCTCCACCGCTTAGTGCTTCTTCACTTTTGTGAGTAAACATGGCTTGTATAGCTACTTTGGCTAAAGTCTCTTCATCATCATAGTAGGCATGGGCTGCGACATGACGGATGGCCATAGCGTTAGATATGCCACCTAAGTTTGCCACGGGGACATTGGCTTGAACTTGTGCGAAGGTCTCTTTGGTCATGGTACATACCCATGAGCCCCAGTTGTTTGTAAGTCGGTTCATCCAGTGAGGGATGAGTGATGCTACGTCAAAGTCTCTAGGAGGGTTAGCAGTAGCAGCTAGGTGTTCGAGTACTAAGATGTTGTAGTCACCATAATCTGTAGTACCTCCTGCATGTTTCCCCGGATGGTAGTTACGCTCTCCCCACCCGATGCCATGCGTCTGACCACCCATCATCTCGCCAGGTCCCATGAACTTTTCTATGGGTTTGTTACCATAGGCTTTGTATATCTTCTGTGCATCATACTCATAGTGAGAGCCTAGACAGAGTGCATCCCCTACGAGGGCAGCAAAAAATGCTCCTTTTATAGATGCTTTTTTGGCTTCTTGTTTTGTTTGTGTTGGCATGTGTATCCTTTAGAGGATTAATATAACTAAAGTTGCTTTATGTTTGTAGCTACTAAATAAGAATTTACTAAAATCAGAATATTGTCTTATATTTTCAGGGTAGGGTGTTGTGCCATTACAACACCAATAAATGTGAATGTAGGTAAAGTTGGTAACTTGGCGTTGAGGTTTGAAGTGTTGGTGTTGTCGTGGGACAACACCCTACGGGATGGGTGTATTTTTATTGGTTGTTTTTGCTCATGGTTGTAAGTTGGTTTGGGTAGAAATAGTTGTAATATTATCTGAGGGAGCATTGTACTACTACGATATCTGCTATTTCTTCTACATTGGAGTGTGAGAGTTTTGCAAAGCTGTCTATGCCTATATTTTCTAGTCGTTTGATGACAGTCTCTCCTACACCTTTAATGGTGAGGAGGGCTTGTTTCTCTTCTTTGCTAAATGCCATGAGATTACTGTATCTTAAAGGTATCTATAAAAAGAGCAGTGGCTACCATGTGGGTGGCTTGGTTTACGCCTTCCATGATGTCTTTTTCGCTCCATCCTAGTTTTTTGAGTCCATCTATGTCTGCTTTGTTTACGTCGTGTGGTGTAGAGGCAGATTTTCATTTTTCTTCTATGGTATAATTACTTTATTAATAATTAAAGGTTTAGTATGGGAAAACAATACGCAAAACTCAAACCAAAAGATATAGAGTTCATACAAGCACAAAAAGTATTTTTCTTAGCCAGTTGTTCGGGTAAAGAGGTAAATCTCTCTCCAAAAGGCTATGACTCTTTACGTGTATTAGATGAAAGTACTTTACTCTACTTAGACTATCCAGGCTCTGGTAATCGTACCTATCGTGACGCGATGGCAGGTGGGGAGTTTACTGTGATGTTTAATGCTTATGAGGGCAAAGCCAATATCACAAAGCTTTTTTGTAAGGCAGAAGTCATAGGTAAAGATGATAAACACTTTGATACATATATAGTACATTTTGATGTCAATAGTGATGAAGTGAGACAACTGTTTGTATTTAGTATTTATGCTGTGGAGACAAGCTGTGGGGATGGTGTGCCATTTATGGAGTATAAGGGTGAGCGTCCAAGTCTTAAAGAGTGGGCTACAAAGATGTCAAAAAATGGTAAGCTAGAGCAATACATGAAAGATCATGAAGTACCACCCGTGTTAGAAAACTTAAAGTAATAAAGTAGTCATTATGATAGAATGACTAAAAAAGGAAAAGAATGCATATGATTAAAATAATACTAATGCTACTATTGACATGCATAGGTACAGTACAAGCAGGAGATAAAATGGGCACTTTCTACGCATATAAAGCCATAGATATAAAAGGTGTAGAGCATGCGATGTCTGAGTACAAGGGCAAGGTAGTCTTAGTAGTGAATGTTGCGAGTAAATGTGGCTTTACACCACAGTATGAAGGGCTACAAAAACTTTATGAGAAGTATGAAAAAAAAGGTTTGGTCATCTTGGGATTTCCCTCTAACCAGTTTAAAGAACAAGAGCCAGGTACCAATGCCGAGATACAAAACTTTTGCAAAGTAAACTATGGGGTAACCTTTCCACTCTTTGAAAAGATAGATGTCAACGGTGAAAATACACATCCTTTGTATACTTTTCTCAAAAAAGAAGCCACGGGATTTTTAGGATCAGAGGGGATTAAATGGAATTTTACAAAGTTTCTTGTCGATGCTAAAGGAAATGTTCTAAAACGTTATGGGTCTTCTACCAAACCAAAAAGTATAGATAAAGATATAGCATTGTTACTTGATATGCTGTGAGTATATTGCATTTAAACCTCTATGTTAAATGCAATCAAACCAAAACAAAGCCTACATGCATTAAACTACCGCATAAGATAAAAGGCATAAATAATATGACTGAAAATATACAGAATCTCCAAGCAGACAGACCAGATATTATCACCACAGAAGTAGAGGCTATACATTTCTACCGAAAAATGGACACAGAGGATACTGTTGCACAGATGATTGCAGGTAAGTATGTACTTGTAGAAGAGTTTTATAGCAATGGCTTACAAGTTTTAAATGAACTAAGAAAAAACCTCCTACTGAAACACAAAGACAAAACCTTTCAAGGTCAGCGTGATTATCGTGCTGCATATAGAAAAGCTTCACATAGACTATTGCTCAAAGTGAAAGACAATAAACTTATAGTGAAAAAGTCTCCAGATATTGGTTGGTTAACGTTGTTATATCCAGAAGTATCTGAGTTTTATGTAGCTTTTCCAGACATTCAAGGCATGAACAGTTCTTGGCAGTGGTATGAAAAAGGTATAGAGATTAAAACACTAGGCATCACGTTAAAGCCTTACTATAGTACGTATTTTCCTACACGGTTTGACCATCTAAAACTCTTTGACAAATGGCTCAAAAAATATGAGGGTTCAAAAGAAAACGCCATTGAAATCGGTGTGGGGTCTGGTGTATTGTCTTTTCAGCTCATTCAAAATGGTTTTAAAAATATCTTTGCAACCGATACAAATAAAAATGCCATCATAGGTGTCTTTGAAGAGAGTAAAAGGTTAGGATATGAAAAGCATATGACACTCAATCATGGTGATTTGTTTGAAGATTGTGATGTGAAAGCAGACTTGATTGTATTTAACCCTCCTTGGTTACCTGCTAAGCATCAGTTAGAAGAAGGTATAGATAAGGCTATGTATTATGAAGAAGAACTGTTCCCAAGGTTTTTTGAACAAGCCAAAGAGCACTTGGCTCCCGATGGAAAAGTAGTCTTGCTATTTTCAAACTTAGCTGAAGTAGTAGACGACGAAAGTATACACCCTATCATAGAAGAACTACGAAATCATAAGCGTTTTAGAAAAGAATTGCATCTTAGACGCGATGTGAGAGCATCTTCTAGAAGAACAAAGCGAAGAGATGCTAGAGATACTGAAAAAGTAGAATTGTGGGTTTTAGCACCTAAAGAGGTCTGATAAGCATGAAGTCTATATTTCATTTAGCCTACAATGTGACTAACTTACAAGAGACAAGAGTTTTTTACCGTGATGTACTAGGCTGTATAGAAGGCAGAAGCACCGAGACTTGGGTAGACTTTAACTTCTTTGGGCATCAGATATCTATGCATTTGGGTGAGCCTTTTAAGGTGGCGAATACTGGTAAAGTAGGAGAACACATGGTAGCAATGCCACACTTGGGTGTGGCTTTACAGTTAGATGACTGGAAGAAAGTAGCAAAACGTTTAGAAGATGCAGGTACTGAGTTTATCATCGCACCTGTGGGGCGATTTTTAGGTGAGGCAGGAGAGCAACACACGATGTTTTTTACTGACCCTTCTGGGAATCCTATTGAGATAAAAGGGTTTCAAAGTTTGGACACAGTGTTTGATGCCTAAGGTACTAGAAGCATTACTCAAAGAGACTTCATGGAAAGAATCGCTTAAAGAAGAGTGGCAAGAGCCTTACATACAAGAACTCTCAAAATTTTTAGAACAGGAAAATAGAGAAGGTAAAACCATACTCCCACCCAAACACCATTGGTTTGAAGCACTCAATGCTACACCGTTAGATGAAGTTAAAGTCGTCATATTAGGACAAGACCCGTACCCTACAGTAGGACATGCACATGGTTTGTGTTTTTCAACCGATGATAGCGTGAAGCCATTGCCAAAGTCTTTGCAAAACATTTATAAAGAACTCTATAATGATGTAGGCATTCAAAACAGAAGTGCCAACTTGGGTGCATGGGCAAAGCAGGGTGTATTGCTTCTCAATTCTGTGCTGACCGTAGTAGAGGGAGAAGCCAATGCCCATAAAGACAAAGGCTGGGAATTGTTTACCGATAAGGTTATAGCATTAGTAAATGAACAGTGTGAGGGTGTGGTGTTTGTACTGTGGGGTGCGTATGCACAGAAAAAGGGAAAACAGATAGATAGTACCAAACATCTAGTACTCAACGACCCACATCCTTCACCACTTTCAGCGTATCGTGGGTTTTGGGGGTCTAAGCCTTTTTCTAGAGTAAATGGGTATTTGGTGAAACAAGGAAAAGAGCCTATAGATTGGCAGTTATCTGATGGTAGTAGCTATACACTTTTCTAGGTATACCAAAAATCTTTACCTAAAATTCCATGCTGTATGTAATGTATAGTTCTTTGCAAATGATGTCTCTAGTGGTATAAGATAATTGTAATCTATATAATACTCTTTGCCTTCTAGCGTGATAGAGAGCCATGCATGTCTAAATGTTTCTGGTGTGCTTTTGCTTGTATCTGTCACGTCTCCAACAATGAGTTTAATGTCTTTTCTATCTATATAGTCATGTTCTACCAAATAATTGGCTAAAGTTAAATGATAATCTTCGCAGTCTCCTGAGTTGTCAACAAGTAATTGCCAACTGTCTTTACTATCTGACTCATAGGTAAAACCTTGGAAGAAATCTCCAATAATTTCTCTTGTAAGCATAGGAGTTAAAGTGTTTGTTTCTGTTTGTGTTTTTGAAAATAATGGAATATCTTTATAGGTATCTGCAAATTGATTAAAAAGTCTGTCATAAAACGCAATGTCTGATTTCTTTTTAGAAGCTGTTATTTCTGAAGTTTGTTTGGGGTTTTCACATCCACTTAATAAGAGTATGATGAGTATAGCGGTGAAAGTAAATCGTATCATTTAACCAAGACGTTAAAGTTACGGAACTCCTTAGTATTAATCGTTAATGTTAAATTCATTCAAACATGACGTTGTTACTCCTCTTTACACACAAAATAATATAGTGAATCACTATAGCTAGCAATCTGTAAATAAATCTTTAAAGTGGTAATACATAGGTAACTATATAGATATTATGTAACGATATGATACAAAATAGTGACTATGTAGTCAGTAGAGTCTAATTTTCTAATCTAGTTGAAGATGATATATGATGTATATATTTATGAAAATAGACTATTTATTAAACTGAATATAGTAACATTACACACATAGATATCGTGATTAAAAAAAGGCAAATTTTAGTGAAGCAATTTAGATGAAAAGTATCATATTTATTTGTTTAGGAAATATTTGCCGTTCCTCTTTAGCTGAGGGTGTGGCAAAGGCTAGGGTAAAAGAGTTGGGTTTAAAGATACAGATAGATTCAGCAGGACTCTCTACTTACCACAATGGTGAAGCACCTTGTGAAATATCACAAAATTTAGCAAAAAAACATGGCATAGATATTACTCATCAGATATCACAGCATGTAAGTGAGTTTGACTTAGGTAGTTATGATTTGGTGGTAGCTATGGATGAAAGTAATAAAGTAGAGCTAGAGAAGATGGGTATAAAAAATCTTAAAAAGATGGGTGATTTTGGTTTTGATGGTAAAGATGTAGCAGACCTTTACTACGAACCACACAAAACAGATGAGGTATGGCAGATAGTGAATGAAGGAATGAAGAGGATATTGATATGAAAACAATTATACTTGTACGACACGCAAGAGTGGCGATAAATGATAGAAGAAAAATAACTGCTAAACAAATGCAAAGATGGATAGAAGAGTATAATGTTGCATATGTAAGTCAACGTAGACCAGATGAGCAAATCATCACTTATTTAAGCCATGTAGATATGTTATTGGGAAGTACACTTATGCGTACTACAGAGAGTTTGAAATTAATCGGTTTAGAAGCAACAGAGGAAAATAGTCTTTTTGATGAAATTGAATTACCAAAAATGAATAATGAGTTTATAAAGTTATATCCTAAAAAATGGCTTAAGTTATTTAGAATGATGATGATACTTCCTATAAGTAATGGCTTTAAGATTTTGAAAGATTCTAACAAAAGATCTAAAATGGCTGCGCTTTATCTTGATAGATTGGCCCAACAAAACGGTAATGTTGGTCTCATGGGTCATGGAGGTATGAATTGGCTTTTGGGTAAGCAGTTAAAAAAATTGGGATGGAAATGTATTGAAGATGCAGATAGTAGTAAAAATTGGGGTTATGCAATATATAGACTAGAAGAAGAGAATGAATCTACATCTTAAGGACGCTTTCAACTCTCTCTATGCTATCTGCTTTGTGAAGCCCAAGCCAAACTATGGATTCTTGAATGGCTTTTAGTTCATGTATAATGCCACCTTCTAAGGCTATAATATCTCCTTCTTTTAGCACAGAAGTTTCACCATTTACCGTAAATTCAATGCAGCCTTGGAGTGTCATCACAGTGATAGGGAATTTGGTTTTATGCTCTTTCATCACTTGACCTTCTTTAAAAGTGATACGTATCTCTTTACCAAAGCTACTTTCAAGCATAGAAGTGATGACTACAGCATCATCTGAAAATTTTAAGTCTTTATAAAATGAAGCTGTCAGTGGTTTATTTTGGGGTGCAGTTGAAAATGACATGCGTTTTCCTTTAGTGTGTGCCACATGACATAGCGCCAGTGTTGAAAAATGATGCGGTAATAGTATCCATTGTTTGTATATGGTGTACAAGCCATGGTGAAAGTTCTTCTATGAGGTAGATTTTAAGTCCAAGAATATTTTTGCTCTTTTTCCACTCTTGGTAGACTTCATTCATTCTGTGTAACCCTTTATCATGTTCACCTTTGTGCATAGGGTAGGGAGGGAAGTTCATCTCTTGCATTTTTATCTCTTCGCCTTGGAAATGATCTACCGTATGTGCATACCATGTCTCATACTGTTCATTTATGGCAAGGTAGTTTTCTTCAGTGGGTTCTTGTTCATAGGTTAAAACAAGTTCAAAAAGTGTGTTGATGATATCTACATCTTCATAATGAACCTCATTCATAAAATCCATTGCGACAAGGGGTAAATCTGATTTATTTAATAGCATTGTCAATTCCTTCTGAAATCTTTAGGTCTGTTTGGTTTATTATAGATAAGAAATAGAAGAGTGTGGTTGATATATATCAAGAGAATTACTTTCATTGATGTAGGTCATGTTATTATAATGGGTATTAGATTATAATTTTGCAAATTATGCAAGGAAGATTATGAATCAGAACAGCAATACAGCGCTTATACAAAAGTACAATATACCAGGACCTCGTTATACCTCTTACCCGACAGTGCCATTTTGGGATAAAGAGGGCATTGCTATAGATGACTGGAAACAGACTGTTGTTCGTGCTTTTGATGAGTCTAATGAGCAAGAGGGTATCAGCTTGTATATACATATGCCCTACTGTGAGTCTTTATGTACATTTTGTGCCTGTCATAAGCATATCACGACACGGCATTCTGTAGAGGATGATTACATCGATACTGTACTTAAAGAGTGGAAGCTCTATGTAGATGTATTGGGATCTAAACCTTCCATAAGAGAGATACACTTAGGGGGTGGGACGCCTACTTTTTTTAGTGCTGCTAATTTAAAACGTATGATAGAAGGTATTTTTGAAGATGCCTTGCGTCATGAGGTGTATGACTTCTCTTTTGAAGCACATCCTAATGACACGACAAAAGAACAACTCCAAACGCTTTTTGACTTAGGGTTTACACGTACTTCTTTTGGCATACAAGA
>JAKIUE010000058.1 GCA_021647715.1 Sulfurovum sp. | reverse complement strand
AACTGTTTTCTGGTGCAAAACGTTGATTCCCTCCACTTGCACCACCTCTACCATCTACAAGTTTGTATGTACCTGCACTATGCCATGACATACGTATAAAAAATGGTCCATAGTGTCCATAATCTGCCGGCCACCACTCTTGAGAATTTCGCATGATGGATTTAAGTTCATCCTTTATATCTTTTAGATCTAAAGACGCAAAAGCCTTTTTATAGTCAAATGAGCTTTGCGGATTAATCGCCTCATTGTTCATTTGTAAAAGTTTCAAGTTTAATTTATTTGGCCACCATTTGCTGATCATATTGCCACCAATAGTAGTATGAGCAAAATCCTCTTTAGTATATAAACAGTTTTTATTTTTCATCTTATACTCCTTTATTTAAAAATAGATAATTTTTATACATCAAAAGTATATACCAATAAAACTTAAAAGAAAATATTTATCTTTTAAAAATAATTATTGTTTAAGTTTTATAATTCTATAATAGGTGAAGAATTACTTGAAATGAATTCAAAAAAATATAAAAGGAGATATCATGGCAAAAAGAGGAAATTCGATTATTAAAGGTATAGAGATATCTGAAGTGATAAACATGCTTAACAAAGCTTATGCAGATGAGTGGTTGGCATACTACCAGTATTTTATAGAAGCCAAGGTTATTAAGGGCATCATGAAGGATGCAGCTATTGCAGAACTAGAACAGCATGCTACAGATGAGTTACGTCATGCCAATATGCTAGCAGACCGTATTTTACAGCTTGGAGGTACACCATTACTCAACCCTAAAGAGTGGTTTACGCATACAAATTGTGGCTATGAAGAGCCTAAAGATTTTGATGTAGTGGCTATTTTAGAGGACTCTATTAAAGGTGAGCAGTGTGCTATCAGCACCTATGCAAACATTGCAGAGAGTGTGAAAGATAAAGATATCGTCACCTATGATATAGTGAGTCAGATACTTGCAGATGAAGTAGAACACGAAGAAGATTTACAAGCTCTCTCAGATGATATTACGGATTTTATAACCTCTATGAAAAAGCATATCTAAAAGAAAGTACTTTTAAGCATTGTAACTATATTATAACCTTATAGATACCATATAAGAGGAAAGAATACATTGAAATTAAAAGTGATATATGTTGCAACAAGTATGCTATTTGTTTTAGGATGTACGCATACGGAAAATGCAAAAGTTAAAAAACCCGAATTTAAATCCAAAGTAGGGGAAAGTTTTGTTCCTGCAGAACTTCCAAAAGAACCACAAAAAGTGAAAGAAGATGAAAGTTTAATAGATATTCGTTATCCAACACAAGAAGATATTGAGATGTCTCAACGAGAGTATGAGCAGACAAGTGACTATACAAAAATGATGCGTTCAAGTGATAAGAGAAGATAAAATTAGTTAGTATAGGTTTTATTATATGCGTGCAGGATCACACTAAACAATGCATATTTGTTTTACCTTTCTTGAAAAACCTTTAAATACTCCTGTCCCCATGCTTGCATAACATCTAAAAGAGGGACAAGCTTTTTTCCTTGGGGTGCTAATCTGTATTCCACTTTTGGTGGTATTTCGCTATATATCTTTTTTTCTATGATTTTATTGTCTTCTAGTTTTTTGAGCTGTTGTGAAAGCATTTTTTGGGTGATATCTGGAAATACTTTTCTAAATTCATTAAAACGTACAACCTTTTCTTCTCCAAGATGGGTGAGTAGAAGCACTACCCATTTTCCTGAGAGTATTTCTATGGTTATCTCTATTTCAGAAGTATAATTCTGACAATGTACTTTGTTTTGTCTCAAGTTTGGCATTATGATTTATTTCCTTATCTTTAAAAGCCGTTGTTACAGCTAATTTCCTACCTTTTGGTAACTATCTTACCGAAGAGGAACTTCTTGACTTTGACATGCTATTGGACTACTATTTTAGCAGTATTTCGCAAGAGATTAATTAAAATAAAAAGGAAATAATCATGAAAAAACTAGCTATAGCAGCACTATTTGGAGTATATCTTACTTCTACATTTGCAGGAGGTTTACCAACACAGGCAGACGTAACTAAAGCACTTAAAACAGTTGTAGCAGACAAAAATGGAGGCTTCGGACTTCAAATGTGGGCAACACTCGTAGACAGAGATGGTGTGGTAACATCTGTTTCTTTCTCAGGTAAAGACAGAGGAGACCAGTGGCCAGGTAGTCGTGCCATCTCAGCACAAAAAGCAAATACTGCAAATGCATTTTCACTTCCAGGACTAGCACTCTCAACGGCTAACCTTTTTACAGCGACACAACCAGGAGGAAGCCTTTTTGGACTTCAGTTCTCAAATCCAGTAGATACATCTGTGGCTTATGGTGGAGACTCTAAGAAAATTGGAACGGCAAATGACCCAATGGTAGGTAAAAAAATTGGTGGTGTCAATGTATTTGGTGGTGGTTTAGCTCTGTATGCTAAAGACGGCACGCTTTTAGGAGCTTTGGGTGTAAGTGGTGACTCTTCATGTGCAGACCATAACATCGCATGGAAACTTAGAGCTGCTCTAGGACTAGCAAACATCCCTGGTGGCGTAAGTCCAGCGGGAGATGACAACATAGTAAATGATATTGATTCAGGTACATCAAAATCAGGATGGGGACATCCTACATGTACACCAGAGTCAGCTGACATTGCAAAAGCATTTGCTAAAACACATCCTATTACGAAAAAGTAACACACTACAAGAGGTGATTCCTCTTGTCTCCTTCCTATACATTTTCCCAGATCTATATGATTTAAAAAACCAGAGTACTTTTAAAGCTTTATTTTCCTATACTTTGTGTGAACCATTACATACAAAGGAAAAAGATGAGAACTACAATAATCAAAGGTATAGGTATATTTTTAATGAGCATGCTTGTTATAGGGTGTGGATCAAAAAATGTGAAATCAAATGCGCCAAGTGCAGGTATTAGTTTAAGTGGTAAAACAGTATATATTCAAGGGCATAGTGCACGTTTTTCTAGAGATTCTAGAATTGCAAATAATATAAAACGTGAATGTGTAATCCCTAGACAACTGGTTACATTTATTAAGCAAGCAGGACAAAAAAATGGCATAAATGTTAGAGTATCTAGTAGTGTACCTACTGGTGCCTATATTTTAAAGGTTGAGATTACTGATGCAGTGAGCCAAGGCAATGCCTTTATAGGACACAATAAATTTACAGCAATATCAGGACGATTAAGTAAAGCAGGAAGAACCATAGGTTCTTTTCGTGCGGCAAGACGTTCAGGTGGAGGTTTCTTTGGAGGGTACAAAAGCTCATGTGCTGTGTTAGCTCGAACGGTCAAAGCACTGGGAGAAGATGTATCAAGATGGATGCTTCGTCCGACACAAGGAGACGAACTAGGAGATGTAGGGCTTATTATTCGATAATATTTAGCTTGCTATACGAGCAAAACTTCATTCTTTATGGGTGAAGTTCACTTCTCTAGTTAATCTACAGTCTCCATATCTACTATTTCTACACCATCACACTCTTTTTTAAACCGTTTATGTTTGCGTGCATCTTCTTCTGCTAGTTCAAGCAGGTCTGCAAAGTCATTTTTACTTACTTCTATTGTATAGACTTCTTTTTTACTTTTAATGACTATATCACTACTTTGTTTAGCAAGTAGACTAAGATTACGAAGTCCTGAAGCAAATTCACTTTTGATAGCCTTTGCTACTTTTTCATTTTGAAGTAATTTGCTAAGAGAGAGTTCTATATTCACATCTTTTTTACACATGATGGTGTAAGATACTTTTATCATTCCTTCCATCCTTGATCTCCTTTGTTGTAGTTATGGGTATGATAATCAATTTTTACTTGTATCTTTAAAAAGACGTCAAATTGTCATATTTTATTTTATCATGATGTCTATAGGCACATTTTTTAAGAGTCTTACCCAAAGCTTATCAGAATTTAAAAATACATCTTCATCACAACAACTAACTATGAGGTCAAATTTTCTTTTGTTAAAATATCTTTTTAATTCACTATCACTAAGAAAACCATTAATGAAAAAATCCGATATTATGTAGCAAACGCACAAAACCAAGTTTTTAAAAAATAATCACTTTTTCAACTCAAATTTCGTAACATTTCCCAAACTTTTCTTTTTCGTGATATGCAACTCATCACCTTGTTCTAAGCCATAATCATCATATAGCTTTTCAAGGGCTAGAATGAGGACTGCTTCGGTTATATCTGTTTCAGAGAGGAAGAAGCCATCATCGTAGGTGTTTAGGGTTATTTTGGTTGTTTCTTTGTTGTATTCTAGGGTTTGCATTAGAAAAATCTTTTTAAATCTTTAAACCCATAAGAGTTTTTAACTAATTGTTCAATATATTCAATATCAATATTTTCATCAATATAGGGTACAGGTATTTGCATCTTGTTGAGTTTTGTTAAATTCAATTTCCTATAGTAGTTGTATCTCCATTTATGATTTCGTATCATTGTGGCTATGTAAAACAATAAATATGGATTATAATCATCTACTAAAGACAAGACTGCATTATCTCCACTAGTAACAAAGTCTTCAAATTGAAAAAATACTTCTCCTACGCTCCCATTTAGTGCCAACGTTAGACATTTTGCTTTAAAGTTTGGTTGAATATCATAAAGTCCTGATACACCGTTGTTTAAAGACGAAGTTGTGACATAAGGGACGCTACCACTATCTAGTGAGTTTTGAGGGATAGCACTGCTCTTGGAAACTAAGCAAAGACCATCATCTGTCTTTTCGTTATAAACGACATTAGTTAAACGCATTTCACTTATGCTCTTGTTTAGTTTTTTAGTATATCCTATATGTCTATTTTTTATCAGATAACTTACACTATCTCTAACCATTTGTTCCATAGAGTCTTCAATTTCATCTTCTGTTGGTATTTTGTTGTCCAAATATACTTCAGGCACAAGTTCTAAGTTTGCAATGGCAGTATCTAGCTTACAAACTTTCTTAAATTGAGGAATATTAGTGACTTTAATATTTTGGTCTATTAAAAATAATTTTAATTCATTATGGATTTCCGAAAGTTGATTTTTTTCTCGCTTATCTTTAATGCGTTTACCTTTTTTCTTTCTGTATCCATCATTTACTGCTCTAGCAAAATAAATATTTTGCTTTTCTACATCATGAGGAATTCCTTTTTTTATAAAGATACCTACTGTTCCTACAGCTACAGGATAAAACAGTTCTTCCGACAGAGTAATGACAGACAGAAGCGTATTGTCACCAAGCAATCTCTTTCTCCAATTTGTGCCTGATTTCCCTTCAACCATAACTGATATTGGTATAATGGCAAATAATACCCCCCCCTCTTGCATCTGTGATAACGCATAATCTATAAAGTCTCTTTCTTTCTCATCACCTTTTTTTAATGCAAAAGGTGGGTTCATTAATACCTTAGTGATGATTGGCTTTTTAGGTGGCTTATTATTTCGTTTAATAAATTTTCCCGTTTTTTCTCCATCATTAATAGTTTGTTCTATATTGTTTTGAAAGCAATTCCCCTCTTTCATATTATTTCTACCGTCACCCCTAAAAATCATATTTACTAAAGCTAAAGCCACAACTTCATCATCTTGCTCAATTCCAAAAATGTTGTTATTTTTGAACTTATCAATTTGCTCATCAGAAGAAAAAGACTTGATATAGTCAAACCCCGCCACTAAAAACCCACCCGTCCCACAAGTAGGGTCAAAGATATAGTCATTACTTGTGATACCTAGTACATCAACTGCAAACTCTGTTACGTGTCTAGGAGTAAGTACAATACCTATCTCTTTCGCACCATTTCCATACTTTAAGAATTTTTCATAAAACTCTCCTAGTACATCTTTGCCTGAAGCCATCGCATTTTGAATATCTAATGTAGAAAGTTCCTTGATAGTTTCAATAATGGCAGTTCTGTATTTAATGTGATTTTCTTGTGTAGGAGGAAGCTCTAATCTTAGAAAATCAAAGAAGTTATCTTTTTTTACATCTCTTAACTTTTTTCTAATATAAGCATTAACACTTTCGACTAAAGTTGTTGTGTCTTTTTCTCTCAGGTCAATACGATTATCTTGTGCCAAAGAAAGTACAAGACCTGCAAGAAACCTAGCCCTTTTATTTTTATTTATTCCCGCATTGTGTAATATCTCATTTATTTCTATAGCAGAACTAATGTATTTTTCTTCTGGAATGTCAGGTAAGTCATTCCACTCAAAAGTTTCATTATGTAATATATATAAAGCTTGTGTTTTTGATAGTAATATATTTTTGTGCTTACCATTAAAGAGTACAGCATGCCACCCGTTGTTTTTATAATATTGATTTCTTACAATGTACCCCTCTATCTCATTTCCTGAAACTCCAGAGATGAGTACACATTTTACTTTTTTAGATTTGTTTATTTTTTTTGCATATTGATTTTTAGCTTCATCTAGTGCTTTGTCAATATCTTTAATGTCTCGCTTTGCTTCTATAGCCCAAAACTCAATAGGGCTTAAAGTAACAACCGCTTCAGGCATATCTCTTTTTAACATCTTTTTTAATTCAATATGAGAAAGAACTTCATTTTGCTTATAAACTTCTCCATCAGCAGTTCTTGCAGGGTTTTTTATATTCCATTCAAGCTTTTCTAGTTCTTCCTTGATGTAGGTGTATGCATCAACCTCACTATTTGTTGGATTATTTACGTGTGCCATTATCATTCTCCTTGTTTGTTACTGCGATATTGTTTCTGTCAAAATTTATCAGCCATGTCTCTAACACATACATACATTGAAAAAAGAATGTTGCACTAAATGTAGTCCTTGAAATTTTATTATTAAATGATTGCTCATTTAATTTTACGTCAAATGTATCTAGTAGCAGTTTACATATCTCTTTTGACTGCACACCTTTTTCTAGCATCTCTGAACGAATTTTTTTACTTGCGTATGATGTTATCTCATATTTCATAAATTTTTACCTTAATCTAGTATATATAATTATATCTAAAGAGTATATAAATACTCTTTAATAATTAGTTAATTACTCATTAATGATTATTTTATCTTGACTTATATACTCAAATATGATATACTCTTCATATACAAATCAAAAGGACTCAATCATGGCACAACATTTCCTACTATCAGCAAAAGCAAGAACCTTATCAATCGTTAAAATAGCCATGATGCCCGATGAAGAAATCCACAACATCTTTAAACAAATAAGATGGTCTGCAAATGATGGAGAGCCTATCTGTCCTCATTGTGGTGCAACCTCTAAGCCATACAACATAGCGACTAGAAACCAATACAGATGTAAAGAGTGTTTCCATACGTTTAGCGTTACAAGTGGTACTTTGTTCGCGTCACACAAGTTGCCTTTAAAAACATACTTACTAGCTATAGCCATATTTACTAACTCTGTTAAATCATTGAGTGCCTTACAACTATCAAGAGAGTTAGATGTTCAATATAAAACAGCTTGGGTACTATCCCATAAAATCAGAGAGTCATTACTAGATGATACAAACGATGAAATGCTTACAGGTGTATGTGAGATTGATGGTGTCTATGTAGGTGGTAAAACTAGACAAATCAACACCATAGCTGATAGGGTAGATAGACGTAAAATTAGCCACCCCAACAAAAGAGTGGTTATCTCACTTAGACAAAGAGCCGATATAGGCGATGATGTGGTAGGTGCAGTTAAAACTAAAACCTTTGTATTGAAATCTGAAAATACATTTGATATTGGAAATATTGTAAACAACCACATCACAAGAGGTTCAGAACTCCACGCAGACGAAGCCAACGCTTATGATGATTTACACGCACTCTATGATATGAAGAGAGTTAATCATCAAATAGAATACTTTGGTAAAAATGGAGAGAATAATAATCAAAGTGAAAGTTATAACGCCAGATTTAGACGTATGCAGTACGGACAATGTCATAGACTATCTCCTTTGTATCTTTCAAACTATGCCAATGAAATTGCCTATCGTGAAGACACAAGACGTAAAAGTAATGGTGCTATCGCTAATGACATTTTAACTAGATGTTTAAGTCGTGGTGTTTCAAATGAGTTTAGTGGATATTGGCAAGGGAATAAAAGAGTTTCAGAACGCTTAGGAGCTTAGGGCTTTATTTGCCATAGGATAGATAAGCCATCTTTACCTACACGTTCTATTAATCCACTACTCTCACACCTACTAAGCGATGCTAGGACAACTTTACAAAATCGTTCCATATCAAAGCCCTCATCTGTGCCTATGTCTTTTTCAGAAGCTATATTCTTGCTTATGCTTGTAGTATTCATAGGCTTCGTAGCCGTTCTAAGTACGTCCAAAATCATAGTTTTAGCTTCGCCATTCTTGAAATATCGCTCACTACTCACTCTCTTAGCCCTAATCGTTCTTAAATCGTAGCTCTCATCAAAGATATGTATGGTGTGGTCTATAGATTGTAAGTTGTCTTTGGATTGTTTGAGTAGTTTTTCGTAGTGATTTATCTCGCCACTAACCTCTGCTCTTTTACTTATAAGTGCCGATATAACGTGTGTTTCTGCCATGTTTTCCCTTTCATTATATATGGGAAAATTTTAGCAGATTTTAATGTGAAAGTCTTGTGCGTTTGCTACATAATATCGAAAAAATCGCCTGGAAGTGCATGTTTTTTTAGTACTTCGTTAAAAGCTTCTTTTTGTGCATCTTCTATCATTTTTATATTACTCAATTCTAATTCTATTCTAGGGTCTTGACTATAACGGTAATCATAAAACAGTTGAAGTTTTCGTTTTTTAAACATTTCTTTTACTTCACTTATACATGTATTTGAAGTGCTTTCTAAGTCTATTGCCAATGAAACTTTTTCATACGTATCTGTTTTTGTTTTGATAACTAAAACAGTTTGAGATACTTTATGTATTAAATTTTCTGTAGTTTCAGGATGAAAGGCAGTGATAATCATTGTCTCTTTTTCTTCTTTTGCCAATGTCCATACTCTATTGGCTGTGTCATCAATTTTTACAAAGATAGCAGTTGGGTATTTAGCTGCATAGGGTTTTACTTTTTCTTCTAGCTCTTTTTTTACTGCATCTGTATCAAGCAGTTCACTATTTTCTTTTGTAAAAATGTCTGGTATCTCAAAGAGAGGTGTTTCATGTACATAAAGTATTTCTACCGCAGCATTGTAAGTATGTGAAAAGGAGAATGTTTTATGTAGTACCTCATCTACCATAGAAAAATCATTTAAAACAGCAATTAGCTTACGAATTGTTTTCATTTTAGACTCCTTAGTTAGTATTGGTCAAACTTCCCTATTTCTATCTCTTGTTTGAGTATATCCATCTCTTCTTGCATAACAGTAAAGATGAGTTCTGCAGATTTTCTGTCATTGTTTTCTGGGATGTCCCAATCAAAGATTGTCATATTTGATGTAAGTACTTTACGTATTTCAGATGAAATAACTTTTTTCATTTTTTCTATTTCTTGTTCTTGTGGTGTCATATGGATTCCTTTACATCTAGATACGTCTATTATAATATAGAAATATTAAGTAAATATAAAGGAGTAGTACAAGTAGGTTTTGGTATCCCCACGAGGACTCGAACCTCGAGCTACGCCTTAGGAGGGCACTGCTTTATCCAGTTAAGCGATGAGGACTAAAATAGAGAATGTGATTATACATAAGTTACGCTATAATTCTCGAACTAATTGTACATCGGTCATACACTTACAAATAAAATTTACTCAGCCTAAGACCGACGCAGAAGCATTTATATAAAAAATGCAAGGCTCGGTTATTAGGAATATCATGAAATTTACAGAACTAGGACTTAATGAGTCTTTACTCAAAGCAGTCAAAGAACAAGGTTATACAGAGCCTACACCTATACAGGCAAAAGCCATACCATTGGTCATAGAAGGTAAGGATGTACTCGCAGCGGCACAAACAGGTACAGGAAAAACTGCAGGATTTACGCTGCCACTCTTAGAGCGTCTTTCTCAGACAACTCCTGTGATGAAAAAGAAGCAGATACGTGTACTGGTACTTACCCCTACACGTGAACTTGCAGCCCAAGTGGCAGAGAGTATCGCTACATATGGTAAATACATGTCTTACCGTTCTATGGTAATATTTGGAGGGGTGGGCATTAACCCGCAGTTTGCAGCACTTAAAAAAGGTGTAGATATTGTCATTGCCACGCCAGGAAGGCTACTAGATATCGCCAACCAAGGAGGCATAGACTTTTCAGCTGTAGAGACACTGGTACTTGATGAAGCAGACCGTATGTTGGACATGGGATTCATCCATGATATCAAAAAGTTGATGGCTATGATGCCTAAAAATAGACAGACACTGCTATTTTCTGCGACATTTTCTAGAGAGATAAAAACACTAGCTTCAGGACTACTCAAAGACCCAGTACTTGTAGAAGTAGCCAGAGAAAACTCTACAGCAGGGAAGATAAGCCAAGTCGTGCATCTTGTAGATAAGTCACGCAAACGTGAACTACTTTCTCAGCTCATCAAAGCAGGGGATTGGAAGCAAGTTTTGGTCTTTACTCGTACCAAACATGGTGCAAATAAGCTTACAAAACAACTTGAAGAAATTGCAGGCATCAAAGCCGCTGCCATCCATGGGAACAAGTCTCAAGGGGCTAGGACTAAAGCTTTAGCAGACTTCAAAGCTGGGAATGTACGTGTGCTAGTAGCCACGGATATCGCAGCACGGGGGATAGACATAGACCAACTCCCTCATGTGGTAAACTTCGAGCTTCCTAATGTACCAGAAGACTACGTACACCGCATAGGGCGAACGGGTCGTGCAGGTATGCAAGGTGAGGCTGTGTCTTTAGTGTGTGTAGATGAGCATGAACTTCTGCGTAATATAGAGAAGTTTACCAAATCTAAGATAGAAAAAGTAGACATTGAAGCTTTTAGACCAGACCCTAGCATAGCAGCGGAACCTATCCAAAATGGTAGAGGTGGCGGTCAAAAACGAGGTGGTGGACAACGTGGGGGTGGAAACAGTAGAAATAAGAACAACAATAGCCGTAACAGAAATAATAAATCTAAAAATACAGACAACAAAGCAGATAAAACACCTATTGAAAAAAAGAAAAGACCACATAACCCTCATGCAGAAAAAATAGGCTCATACCTACAAGCAAAGCTAGATAATATGGATAAAAAACCTAACAGGAGAAGATAATGAAAAAGATATTTAAACTCACAGATGAAAAAAAACATGAAGACCGCGTACTCGAAGCTGTAAAGAATGATATTAGAAAATATGTAAAACGTGAAAAGAAAAAAGACCTCACAGATAAAAAGCTTATGTATTGGGATTTTGACTGTAAGATAGGGGCGAGTGCAGACATAGCCAAAGAGATACCCTATGAAGAACTCATCAAAGCACTTGATAAGATAAAATCTATGGGTGTGACTGAAGTCTATGTAGAGATACTCGCAAAAGAAGTAGCAAAACCTGTGAAAGAGGATGTTGATTCTACAGAGGGTGAGCAAGCATAAATAATTTTAGTTACAATAGTACTTTAGGTTTTGCATTTTAAAGGATCAGTCATGAAAAACGAATATAGTCAGTATGTTCTACCCTTAAGTATCTTGGTAGCTTTAGTTTTTATGGGCTTGCTTTATTTGCTCGTTAAGTATAAAAAAGAGTTAAAAGCAAAAGATGAAAAGATAAAAAGTTTACATCAGGCAAATGAGCAAAGTGAAAAACGTCATGAAGAGAAAGCACAAGAAGCACAGAGCAAGATAGTCGCACTTACCCATGAGGTAAATACCCTACAAAGAGAGGCAAGTGAAGGGACTAAAAACCAAGTGGTGACTAAAATAGAAGCCCAGCAAAACAGACGCGCAAGAGAACTTAAACGTGCAGGTTTGGAAGAAGCATAAGTGATGAGTGATAAAGAACATACTATAGCAGACAACGAAGAGCTCAAAGCGCCAG
>JAKIUE010000159.1 GCA_021647715.1 Sulfurovum sp. | reverse complement strand
GTAGAATCCCCTAAAAGTTTTCTTGCCATCGAAATGGTCTCATACACTTTATGAGGATTTGCAGTACCTGAGGCATCTTTAAAACAGACAGAATCAAATTCTATACCAGAGTCTAAAATATTTCGAAGCGTTTTTTCATAAAACGCCACATCATGTGCACCTTTACATCCAGGAGGTAAATCCATCATGGTTACAACTACTTCATGGTTCATACCATGTTTTTTAATCATCTCTGAAGAAAAAGATAAATTATTTACATCATTAAGTGCATCAAAGTTACGCACAGTTGTTGTTCCATGTTTTGCAAACATTTTTGCAAAGAGATCTATCATTTCACGACTACCCGTATCTAACATCACTGTGTTTATACCACGAGAAAGTACTTGTAAGTTAGCATCTTTACCTACAATCTCTCTAAAGCCATCCATCATTTTGAATGCATCTTCTTGCAAATAAAAGTAAAGTGATTGGAATCTAGCTCCCCCACCAAATTCAAAATGTGTGATTCCTGCTTCTTTCGCTGCTTCTACAGCAGGAAAAAAGTCGTCCATTAATACACGTCCACCAAAAACAGACTGAAATCCATCTCTAAAGGTTGTGTCCATTACATCTATATATTTTTTAGCCATTTACTTTTGCCTCTATGATTATGATTTTTTACGAAATTCAGTCACTGCTGCGATAACGGCAGCAACACGTTGTGATTCATCAGATTGATTTGAAGGTACAGGTACTACAGGGGTCTTTTCTGGAAAAAACTTTGCAATAAGTTTTGCTTGAATGTTTACCACTACTACAAGTATGACTAAAAAGGTAAACACAACAGTCATTCCCAAAACCATGAACTTTAGACTTTCTGCTACTAAATTAACTTCTTCCATTCTCACCTCTTTTCTTAGAATATCTTAAATTCTAAAATACTTTTCCTTGCTACAAGTTAAAAAAAGAAGAATTAGCTTCTCTTTCTTTTACGATTGTTATTTCGGGTAGCTTTTTTCTCACTTGTATACCCTTCCATCATCTCATCAACAGCTGCTTGGTCAAAACCAATTTGGGTACCTATATGATGTTCTTCTGCAAAAAGCATATATGACATAAGTTTTTCAAGAAGTAACTGCTGATCCATACCAGAAAGGTGCGATAGCATCTGGGAGGCATCTTTATTGATAGCTAAATCTCTCACATACTCACTAATATACTCTTTACCTGTATCTCCTAACCCTTCTCCTGCATTGATAGTAGCAAGACGCATCTCTGCACCCACTTCTTTTTGGATACGTTGCAGTTCTCTAAACTCAGCAGTAGTTACCAAGGTAATTGCCTGTCCACTCTTACCAGCTCTACCAGTACGTCCAATACGGTGCACATAAGACTGTGGATCAAAAGGGATGTGAAAGTTAAATACATGCGTAACATCTTTTACATCTAAACCACGCGCCGCAACATCAGTTGCAACCATAATTTTAGTCGCACCTCGTCTATAAGACTTAATGACTTTTTCTCTATCTATCTGTTCTAAATCTCCATGTAACCCCGCTGCATTAAAGCCAAGGGCTTGTAAATGTTCAGCTATACGATCTACCTCGCGCTTCATACGACAAAATACAATAGATTTATTGATCTCTTCCGTTTCAAGTAACTTCACTAAAGCCTCATCTCTTTGACTCTCATTAATCACATAGTACCGTTGATCTATAATATTATTAGTTGTCTCCTCATCCCCTACAACGGATAAGAATTCTGGTTCATGTAAAATATCATTGGCAAGCTCTTTAATAGGTTCAGGCATCGTAGCTGAGAAAAGAAGTGTTTGTCTATTTTGAGGAATATATTCAAAAATCTCTTTTATTTCATCTAAAAAACCCATATCTAACATTTCATCTGCTTCATCCAATATGACTATTTCAGGATTAAAAACATCAATTTTACCTTTTTTATAAAGGTCTTTCAGTCTTCCTGGTGTGGCAACCACAATTTGCACTCCCTTATGGATAAGTGCTATTTGACGTCCATAGCCTACACCACCATAAACAGTAAGTGTGCGTATACCTGCAAAACGTCCTAAATGATATAATTCATCTGCAACCTGTGTTGCTAACTCTCTTGTAGGGGTAATAACCAATGCTCTTGTGATTTCACCACGAGCTAGCTTGTCCATCATCGGCAAGCCAAATGCTGCCGTTTTACCTGTACCTGTGTGTGCTTGTCCTACCATATCTGAACCTGAAGCAATGATGGGAATTGCCTGTTCTTGAATGGGGCTTGGCTCTTTAAAGCCTGCAATTTTCACACCTTTTTCAATATCCTTGTGAAAATTAAACTCTGAAAA
>JAKIUE010000057.1 GCA_021647715.1 Sulfurovum sp. | reverse complement strand
TAGAAATATACTCTTTGGCTATATTTTCAAATTGAGCAACACCATCAGTCATATATTTAGCCAATTCGATTACAGACTTTTCCTCTTTTGGAATATGTTTAGGAGTTTTAGAACTGTTTAGAGATGGCAAATTATCCATCTTTTCAGATAGGATTTTTAACTCTTTCTCTATACTCTTTACTTTTTTAGGAACTGTTTCAAGATGGTCACTACTCTCTTTTATATCTTTTAAGTCTTTCAATTTTTCATTAATAGTAAATTCAAAATCTTCTTTTTTTAGATAGTCATTTGGAATTTTAATATTCTCTATTTTTTGAGTTAATTTTAAATTTGAATTATCTATATCACTTTTATTCTTTTTTAAATCACTCTTAATAGACTCTATCTTTTCAGTAATTGAAGATAAATCTAATTTTGGAGTAGGAATTGATTTTTTTAATTTATTCCAAAATGAATCATCAATAAGCTTTGGAATTTTTTCACTAAAAGATTTCCAGTTTTTTTCATTATCTACAGTTGCCCATTCAATAGTGATTTCACTTGTTCGATAATCGCTCGGATCTTCTTCTATACCACCAAATATATAATAGTGCTTCTCATCACTTAATAGATGGGTAAAAAATTCGTGTTTCACATCTAAATTAGTATGATAGATATTGCATTGTGGTAAATTGTTTTTATCTGTGCATGTCATAGCGGTTAATAGACCTAATGTGATAAATATATATAGTGACTTCATAATCAATTACAGTTTAGGTCCAGGGTTTATTAAAATATTACCTGGGTTTCGTTCAGGATCCCAATACCCATCAGAGAAAATATTAATATATGGCAATATACCAAAAATTTGTTGTCTACCTTCAGGACTTCCAAAAGAATCTTTAAAGTCAGGTGTCATCATTATTTTCCATAAATCATCAATTTTTAATTGACCGATAGTCAGTCATTATCTAAAGGACTTCCATGGCAATTATTGTAGATAAAGCACAAAAGAAAAAAGATATTGCACTTGCATGTAAAGATTTATTGGTGCAAAGTAATATTAATGATCTAACAATATCTCAAATAGCTAAAACAGCTAAAATAGGGAAAGGCACATTTTATGAGTATTTTAGCAATAAAGAAGAGTTGGTATTTGAACTGGTAAATATTCTGATGCATATACACAATGCAAAAAAATCTGAACGTATTGAACTTGCAGAGAGTACAAGAGAAAAAATTAAAGTTTTTTATGAATTTTTCTATGAAGAGGAAGCTAGTGCACTTCGTTCTTTATATCAAGAATTTATTGCTATTTCTTTATTGTCTCCCAGACAAGAGATGATTACATTTCAGACAGAGTGTTTTACTTTTTATTATAAATGGGTTGAAAAGCTCATTGATGAAGGGATTGCAAGTGGAGAATTGCAAGCTGTGGCTAAAGATTTAATAAAAGGTATGTACACCATGGGAGAGGGAATGTTTGTAGCATCTTTGGCTACAAAAGATGTAATTAATTTGAAATCAGACATTAATTGTTATGTTGACAATATTTTTAACCTTGTTGAAATAAAGGAAAGATGATGCAAGCATGGATATGGCTCATAGGAGCTATTGTTTTCGAGGTACTAGGTACTACGGCTATGAAAATGTCCGAAGGATTTACAAAGACGATGCCCTCAGTAGCGATGGGAGTGTTTTATATACTCTCACTCGCGGCACTTACCTATGCACTCAAAAAGTTTGATGTCAGTATGGCATATGCGATTTGGTCTGGGGTGGGTACAGCACTCATTACACTGATAGGGATTTGGTATTTTAAAGAGTCTGTCTCGGTGATGAAGCTCGCGAGTATAGGACTCATTATCATAGGTGTAGTAGGACTACATTTAAGTGGAGAGCAGAGCTAATGAAAGCATATATAGACTTTTTATATAAATTTAGATGGGCTATAACCATTATGGTACCACTACTTGTTATGATGCTAGCTTCAAGCTTGAAGCACTTAGAGATAGATGGTTCATACCGTATATGGTTTGAAGAAGATTCTCAAACCCTTGTAGATTATGATAACTTTAGAAATGAATTTTCTAATGATGATGGTATAGTCATCGTCTTTAAAGATGAGAATGGTATTTTTAATAAAAAAGCACTAGGTTCTATACAACGCATCACAGAAGCACTTTGGGAGATGCCTCATATTGACAGAGCAGACAGCATTACAAACTACCAGCACGTGCATAGCGAAGCTGATAAACCAGATGATGTTCTTGTAGATGATTTTATCGTAGATGATTTAGATGAGGCAACACCAGCGTATTTTAAACAGCGTCAAGAGATAGCCACAACAGATAGTATCATCGTAAATAGATTTATCTCCAAAGATGCTACCACCACGATGATATTTGCCCGTCTTGAAGCAGATGCTAATGAACATGGAGATATCTCTGCTGAGATGATGGGGTACATCAACCCACTTATAGAAGCAGAGAGTAACAAAACAGGCTACAAATACTGGCTCAATGGTGGACCGGCTATGACCCAAGCCTTTGTAGATATTGCAGGGCATGATGCGATGGTATTTACCCCATTGGTATTTTTGGCTTCTATGATACTGCTATTTATGCTCTTTAGAAGAGTCTCTGGAGCATTGATTCCTTTGGCGGTGGTGTTGTTTACCTTTCTTTCTGTACTGGCAGTGCAAACACTCCTAGGCTATAAGCTCAACAACTTTACAGCCAATATCCCAGTGTTTATTGTGGCTATTGGTATAGCAGATGCTGTGCATATCTACTCACTCTGGCTGATGGGTAAAAAAGAAGGGCTTGACAACAAAGCAGCAGTAACTCACTCCTTGCATAAAAACTTTTTGCCAATATTACTGACTTCTTTTACCACTACTGTAGGCTTTAGTACTTTGGCTATCTCAGATATTGTGCCTGTAGCTACATTGGGGATTGCAACTGCTAGTGGCGCAGTGTTGGCATTTATTATCTCTGTACTATGGATGCCTGCAGTATTGTTGTTGCTCAAAAAACCTATAGCAGTTCAAAATATAGAAAAAAAAGAAGTAAAATCATATGGCTATGGGGCATTTATCGTCAAAAATGATAAAAAAATAGTGCTACTAGGTACACTTATAGTGGCTTTACTTGGATTGGGGATTCTTTTTGTAAAAGTAGACTCAAATACCATCAAGTACTTTGACAAAGAGGTAGAAATACGAAAATCCTCAGAGTTCACTATGGATAATCTCACAGGCTCTATGTCATACATACTCATAGCAGACTCTGGTAAAACAGATGGCATAAAAGATCCAGAATTCTTGCATACGGTAGAGAAGTTTTATAGTGACTATCAACTTATGTTTCCTAAAGATGTCCGTCATATAAGCTCACTACTTGATACTATAAAAAGATATAACAAAATCATGAATCAAAAAGAGGTCATACCTAAAGACAGAAAGTTAATCGCACAGTATCTACTCATGTACTCCATGGGGCTGCCACAAGGCATGGAAATCACAGACCAGATGGACTTTGACCAGCGTAAGTTACGTATCACCGTACTTACAAACATCGTAGACAACACCAAAGATATGAAGATGATAAACTTCGCCAAGCAGTGGTGGGATAAAACTCCTTATGCTATGACCCTTACCGGGCAGACTGCTATGTATGCCTACATGGCAAAAGATGTGACGGCGACACTTATTTATTCACTTTCTTTAACGATACTCATAGTCTCCATTATGATGCTTCTGATATTCAAAAGGCTTAAAATCCTTTGGATACTACTCTTACCAAACCTGCTACCAGTGATACTGGTCATCGGTGTTATGGGGTGGTTGGGGCTGACTATAGACATGGGTGTTGCCATCGCAGGAGCTATCATCATCGGGGTGGCAGTGGATGATACCATTCACTTCCTTGTCAAGTACTTTGATGCACGTAAACGAGGACTAAGTATGGCTGATACTTTTGATGAAGTCTTGCACTATGCCGGTCGTGCTATACTCTTTACAACGATAGTTCTGAGTTTATCTTTCTCTGTCTTTGCGTTTAGTACCTTTACACCCAACCAAAATTTCGGTGTAGTCACAGCCATAGCGTTGATACTCGCATTGATTATCGACTTACTGTACTTGCCTGCTTTGTTACACATGGCAGATAAAAATACAAATTACATAAAGGAAAACCATGCACAATAAACTAGAAGCAATGATGGGAAAGTTTGGGGCTTTTGTTCATGATAATCCCATTAAGGTTATAGTTATAGTATTGCTCCTTTTAGCACTACCAATTTCTTATGTACCACAAATAAAGATGGATACTTCAACGGAAGGGTTCATGCATCCTGAAGATCCAGTACTTGTCACATACAACAAGTTTAGAGATCAGTTTGGACGTGATGAGCGTATCGTGCTTGCCATTAAATCTGACAAGATATTTTCTGTTGAGTTCTTAGAAACGCTTAGAAATTTTCATGAAGAGATAGAACAAAAAGTACCATACCTTGATGATATTACGTCACTCTATAATGTACGAAATACTAGAGGTGAGGGTGATACGCTCATTACAGATGATCTTTTAGAACCTTTTCCTATCAATAAAAAAGATATAGCTAGAATAAAAAAACAAGCCTTAGCGTCACACTTCTATAAGGATTTACTCTTAAGTGAAGATGGCACAATGACAACCATGGTCATAGAAACAGATGCTTATTCACATAAGGGTGACAAAAAAGTCTCTATAGAAAGTGACTTTGATGAAGGATTTTCTGATGTGGAAGAAGAAAAGGAAGAAGCTTTCTCTGTAGAAGATAAAAAAGAATTCTTAACAGATGAAGAAAATAGAGAAATTTTAGATGTATTAAATACTATAATTGAAAAGTATCGGGCAAAAGGTCTTAAAATATACATGGCAGGAAGCCCAGCAGTAATGGATGGGCTTAAGTCACAAATGCAAGCAGATATGCAGATGTTTACACGTATTACATTTATAATCATCATTATCTTTTTATTTGTAATGTTTAGGAGAGTATCTGCTGTAGTGTATCCTTTAATTGTGATTATCTTTTCTTTACTAGCAACTGTGGGGATGATGGCATGGACGGGCGTGGCATTTAAACTACCTACTCAGATAGTCCCTTCTTTGCTACTGGCTGTATCTGTAGGAGCTACAGTGCATATACTCTCTATTTTCTTTGACAGATTCAATAAAATAGCAGATAAAAAGGATGCCATCTCTTATACACTTGGGCATTCAGGATTAGCCATTGCTATGACCTCAGTGACCACTGCTATAGGAGTAGGGTCATTCGCTGGTTCAGAGGTAGCACCTATTTCAGACTTGGGATTTTTTGCTTCATTTGGCGTGATGATGTCACTTCTTCTTACACTCACGCTTTTGCCAGCACTTTTAAGCCTCACAAACTTAAAGCCTAAAGCGAAACAGGGGACACAAAAGATGGATGAACTTATGTCTATTTTAGCACTTTTCCCTATACACTATTATAAAGCTATTCTTGCAGGTTCTGCCGTGTTAGTGATAGTGGCACTTTTTGCAGCGTCAAAAATAGAGCTTTCACATAATCCACTCTATTGGTTCCAAGAAGGCAATGAAAATAGGGTATCGACAGAAGTGATAGATGAAAAAATGAATGGAACAGTAACCATAGAAGCCATTATCGATACAGGTGTTGAAAATGGGTGGAATGACCCCATTAGACTTAAAAAACTTAATGAAATGTCAAAACGTATGGAAACCTATACAGATGAACATACACACATTGGTAAGGTAGTTTCACTCGCTACTATTATTAAGGAAACAAACAGAGCACTACATGAAAATGATGAAAAACATTACAGCATTCCAAAGGATGAAAATCTAGTTTCTCAGGAGTTACTTCTTTTTGAAAACTCTGGCTCAGATGATTTAGAAGATGTAGTAGACTCTCAGTTTTCAAAGGCACGTGTGACAATAAAGCTTCCTTGGACTGATGCAGTAAAAGCTGTAAAAGTGTTGAATTATGTCAAAGATGAAGTAGCACGAACTTTCCCTAAAGAAAAAGTAGAGACCACAGGGATGATACCACTACTTATTAATACTTTTGCTAATGCTATACACTCTTCTGTTGTCAGCTATATGATTGCATTTGTACTCATTACAGGGATGATGATACTTATTTTGGGTTCTATTCCTATGGGACTGCTGAGTATGATACCTAACCTTGCACCTATCATCTTAGGTTTGCTTATTATGTACCTCTTTCATATCCCATTAGATATGTTTACCCTGCTTATAGGAAGCATTGCTATAGGCTTAGCAGTGGATGATACTATACACTTTCTACACAATTTTAGGCGATACTATAAAGAGACGGGTGATGAGGCAAAAGCGATACAGATGACTTTCCTTACTACAGGTAAGGCTATGGTTATCACCACGGTAGTACTTTCTTTAGGTTTTTATGCCTATTTGATGGCACAGATGATATCGGTACAAAACTTTGGACTACTTACTGGTACGGTGATAGTCTTTGCTCTTCTTTCTGACTTGTTACTTGCACCTGCACTCATGATGGTGGTTGCAAAACGTGGTTGGATTAAATAAATTTAAAATAAAAAGGATATAAACATGACAAAAAAACTACTCTTAGGAATGACATTTGGACTTTCTCTTATTACTACGAATCTTTTAGCAGATGACCCAAAAGCTAGAGCTATTATGGAAAAAGTAGATGCAAGAGAAGATGGTAAAACGATTGAACAAGATATGACCATGATACTCATAGATAAAAACGGTAAAAAACGTACAAGAAATTTACATACCTATGGAAAAGACTTCGGAAAAGATGAACACAGTATTATGTTTTTTAAATCTCCAGCAGATGTGAAAAATACAGCTTTTTTAACCTATGACTATGACAAAGCAAGTAAAGACGATGACCAATGGTTGTACTTACCCGCACTTAAAAAAGTAAAACGTATACCAAGCTCAGACAAAAGTTCTAGCTTTATGGGTTCTGACTTTTCGTACTTTGACATGACAGATAGAGATTTGGAAGACTATGACTTCAAACTCCTTAAAGAGACAAAAGTCAGAGGTAAAAAAGTATGGATGATAGAAGCAACACCTAGAAATAAAAAGGTGATTAAAGAGTCAGGATATACTAAAACGATTGGACTTGTGAGACAAGATAACTATGTAGTTGTGCGTTCCATTGGATTTATGCGTAATGGTAAGAAAAAATATTTAGATATGGCTAGACTTCATAAACAAGGTGGAGTATGGCTTCCTGATGTACTTACTATGACCACTAAAAAAGGCAAAAGAACTTTACACAAAACCGTACTAAACTTTAAAAATATTAAGCTCAATAAAAATATACCAGATAGCATGTTTAGTACAAGACGTTTAGAAAAAGGACTATAGACTATGAAAGTAAGGTTAGCATTAGGTGGACTCTTACTCTCATCATTACTTTGTGCTGAGAGTATAGATGAAGCCCTAGACGGTTTTGATGATGTAGCAGTAGAAGTAGAACATAAATCCAAAAACACTTCTGAAGATACCTCTGAAGATGTGATGGATGGTTTCGATGATAGTAGTGAAGAGATATCAGCTGAAAACAATGAACAAAAGTCTGAAGCGTTGCTAGAGGGATTCGATGATGAAAATAGTACAGAGGTATCTGAAGAGAAAACCGAACTTATTGCTGGATTCACTGGAAAAATTACAGAACAGTTAGCCTACTCATATAATGGAAAAAAACCTCATAATAACTTAACCTCTATAAAAAGTTCACTTTTTTTAGACTATGAACATAAGTTTGAAAATGGCTGGCGCGTGAAGACCAATGCCAAGGCCTACTATGATGCTATCTATGATGTAAGAGATGAAAAATATAGTCGTGATGAATTAGATGAACAACGTTCTGAGATAGAACTGTTTGATGCATATGTAGAAGGAAGTATCACTGAAAACCTAGATATGAAACTAGGAAGACAAGTAGTAGTCTGGGGACGTTCAGATACCATACGTATAACAGATGTACTTAATCCTTTAGATAATCGTCGTCCTGGGATGGTAGATATAGAAGATTTACGACTACCTGTAAATATGGCAAAATTTGATTTCTTTTGGGGGGATTGGCGTGTAACACCTATCGCTATACTTGAAAATAGGTTTTCTAAAAACCCTGCCTTTGGCTCAGCCTTCAACCCAGTCCCTAATCCTCATATAGATGAAAAGAAGTATAGTGACATTAATTATGCACTCTCTGTGGGTGGTGAGTTTTCAGGATGGGATGTTAACTTTTATGCTGCACGTATACGTGATGATGCAGGCTATGTGAAATTCTCAACAAAACCAACATATACTCACGATAAAGTGAGCATGTTGGGTACAGCGCTTAATGTTCTCTCTGGATCTTGGTTATTTAAAGCTGAGCTTGCATATTTTAATGGACTTAAATATACCACAACACTAAATGAGAACTTTAAGAGAACAGACATACTTTTGGGTGCTGAGTATAAAGGTATAGCTGATGCACTTATCTCTTATGATATTTCTTTGCGACATTTAAATAACTATGATACAAGATTATTAAATGAAAGAAATCCTTTAGAAAAAGATACCTATCAACATGCATTTCGTGTAAGCTCAGACTTTATGAATGCAACACTGACAGCAAATTATCTCATCTCTCTCTTTGGTAAAAAACTAGATGAGGGTGGCTTTCAAAGGGCATGGGTGAAGTATGAACTAGGTGAGGGCATTAACATGAATGTAGGGCTTGTTGACTACATAGGTGGCTCAAAACTCTTTGATTCAGTGAGAGATAACGATATGGTTTTTGTAGATATCTCATATAGTTTTTAGATGAAGTTTTATAGAGTTTACATAGAGCTTACCAATGTATGTGGGCTGACATGTAGTTTTTGTCCAACCAAAGAATTGCCTGACAAACAGATGGATTTAGAGTTTTTTGAGTCTATTATACGTCAGGCAAAACACTATACAAAAGAGATCGCCTGCCATGTAGTGGGTGACCCATTAACACAGTCAAATTTGCATGCATATCTTGATATCATTCATAAGTATGGACTCAAAGCCATGCTTACAACATCAGGGTACTTTTTAAAAAAGCACTCTTATGATACATTGTTTCATCCTTGTGTAAAACAGATAAATATTTCACTCAATAGTTTTAACAAAAATGATACCTCCTTAACATTTGACCAATATATTTCTCCAGTGTTACAGTTATGTGAAGAAAAGGTTTTAAGAAATAAAGAATTGTTTATAAACCTACGTGTGTGGAATTTAGATGAAATGATGAGCGAGTTGTCTTTTAATGAAGTTTTATTTCAAAGATTAAACGAAACTTTTCACGCGACATTAAATTTGAAAAATATTTACAATGAACGTCCCAAAAGTATACGTTTAGCCTCTAAAATACTCGTACACTTTGATGCGTATTTTGAATGGCCATCTCTTAGTAATACAAATTATGGAGATGGTACGTGTCAGGGACTTCAGTCACATATAGCCATACTAGCATCGGGTAAAGTTGTTCCTTGTTGTTTAGACTGTGATGGGATGATAGAACTTGGTGACTTACATGAGAGTAGCTTAGAAAACATATTGCATACTAAACGGACAGTATCAATGATAGAGGGATTTAAAGAGGGCAAAGCAGTAGAAGAACTTTGCCAAAAATGTTCATACAAGGATAGATTTAATTAATCAACATCAGGTGTGATTCTTTCAAATCTAGTACCTTCCATAGTGAAATTACCCATCATACCGGTTGAATCAAATACAAATCCTACCATACCTGAACCAAAATCTACATCATCTAGCTCTTCATCATTGTTCCAGTCAGCCATAGCAATATTAAAGTCCATATCAGACTCCCAATCATCGTCATTTATAAACTTTTGTACAGCAGCATCAGATGTCAGAGCAATAACAAGTGAATAGCTTTGCATTCCAGCCTGAAATCCAATAGAGGCAGATGTAATACTATAGTATGACTTTATTGTGTTGTCCTGTATAAGTGCACCTTCGCCATATTTGCCTCCAATAAAAAATCCTGCTTCACTTATATCTGGAAATACAACATACGCTTTTGCCTTGTCTAAATAGTTTTTCCCTGATGGCACCTCATTGTAAAATGCTGTCAAGGCACTTTTAACATCAGCATTTATTTCATCTGCTGTATCTCCAGCTTGTATGATTGAGCTAAGAGCGAACAGTAGTACAAGTAGTCTTGTCGTATATTTAAGTGTTTTCATGATTTATATCCTTTAAATTCAGTATTTAGTTAAAGTATAACATAGTAATAAATAGATAAGAGTGATTTATATCAATATTTTTTATCGATAGGGAAAGATATGTGTAGAAGTGGGCGTAAAACCTTAAAAGGTTTTACATAGGAAATGTGTAGATATTAATCTGCTTTAATTCTTTCGAACTTCGTGCCTTCCATAGTAAAGCTACCCATTATACCTGTTGAGTCAAAGACAAATGCAACCATATCATCATCAAAATCAATTTCATCAAGTTCTTCTTTTGAATTCCATTCAGCCATTGCTATTTTACCATCAACGTCTGTTTTCCAATCATCATCTAAAAGAAACTTATTGAGAGCTGCATCAGAAGTAAATGCAATAATCATAGCATACTTTTGTGCACCCATCTGCATACCAACAGAGGCTGATTTTATACTGTAGTATGCTTTTGTGTTACGGCCTACACGAAGTACACCTTCTCCATATTTTCCACCTACAAAAAATCCTGCTTCTTTAATATCTGGGAATACAAGAAATGCTTTTGACTTCACTAAAAAAGCATCTCCACCTTTATTTTCATCTATAAACATATTAATAGCTTTATTGGCATCACTGTCTATCTCAGATTTTGTTTCTGCAATGGCCAGTGTACTAAACATTACAAGTGTCGAAAGTAGTGATTTTATCATTTTCATTTAAATCCTTTAGTTTTATTGAATAATTATACCATAATATAACAAATATTTATATCATGGTGTGATTTGTTCAAACTTAGTACCTGCAATACTAACCCCTGCCATAAGTCCTTTTTCTCCATAAATAAATGCAACAATAGGCTTCTCAAAGCTTATAGACGAAATATCTTTGCTTACTCCCCACTCTGCAACCGTGATAGAACCATCAACACCCGCTTCCCATCCGTTGCCTTTATAAAAGCTTTTTAAAGCACTTTCAGTAATAAAAGCAATAACCATTGAATACTCTTGTGCACCAGCCTGTAGACCTATAGATGCAGCACTCATACTAAGATAAAATTTTGTTTTTCCTTTGACACGAAGTGCGCCTTCCCCATATTTACCACCTACTATAAATCCACCTTTAATGACTGAAGGTAATACAAGATAACCTTTGACTTTTGAGAGAAACTTCTCTCCACCTTGTACTTCTTGTTTAAACTTTTCTATGGCAAAATCTACTTCTTTTTCCATCTCTTGTACCGTTTTTGCAGCACTTGTTTGAGTAAAGAGTAGTGTTAAAAGAAGAGTGATGAGTAGTGCGTTCATTTTTTTCATAATCATGGGTCTATTCCTTAGCTAAATTGTCATATTATATCTTACGTAAATTAATGGAGAATTGATGGAAAAGGTAACAATTAAAATGTATGCAGTAAAACATAAACTTAGTGTTTTCAATGTGATAAAAATGGTAAAATCTAAAAAGTTAAAAACACTTGTTGAAGAAGAACAAGGGAAAGAGGTAACCTATATCTTGATAGATGATGAAACAGAACAAGAGATACGAAAGACTATTGTATCTTCAACTGAAAGAAAAAATATTTCAGTAGAAAATGAAATGAAAAGTTTAAGAGAAGATGTAGAATCATTAAAGTTAGAGATAGAAAAATTAAAAAAGGAAATCAAATGTCAAAAACACTCTATTGTATAGCACAATTCACACCCAAAGAAGGCAAATTAGATGCATTATTTGAAACACTTAAAGCACTAGAACCAGATACACTTAGAGAAGAGGGGTGTTTGCGTTATAGGGTAACTAAACAGATACAAAATCCATTTGCAGAGGGTAACAGTATGCCTATCGTATTTAACGAAGCATGGGCATCAGTAGAAGATTTTGAGCGTCATTGCCAGAGAAAAGGTATTGTTG
>JAKIUE010000158.1 GCA_021647715.1 Sulfurovum sp. | reverse complement strand
TGAGACATAGCCAAAGAGTATTTCAGCTGTATGGTTAAGGTAGAGTATTTTCCCTTCATTAGAAAAAAGTATAAAAGGACTGTTATCCCACTCTACAAATGATTCAAAGTTTATCTCCATACCTTTTCCTAATCAATGTGATGTTCATGAATTTTTTTGCGTAAAGTATTTCTATTGATGCCAAGCGCATTTGCAAGTTTTAGTTGGGATCCATATTTTTTTAGCCCAGCTTCAATGAGTGGTTTTTCAAAAATACTAATATGTTTTCGATAGTTATCATTCCCTTCATAGTACGTATAAAAATAGTCATAGAGTATATGATATATGTCGTCTATAGATAAGCTTTTCTTAGTGAGATAGGTATAAATAGACTTCTTTAGACTTTTATTATTGTGCGTTAGATTTAATGGAATATCTTCCATGTTTACGACATGTTCTTCTAACATGAGTGTAGATTGTGCTTCATTTATAAATTTTTTGGCTAAAAAAGAGATATCATCAGGACGCTCTGATAAAGTAGGCATAGTATAGATAAAAGCAAAAAGTTCATCCACCACAGAGGTATTACCCATGTAGTTGGCTGTTGCGATAATACGTTTATTTGAAAAGTCAAGTGCATTATAATTTATAAGATTTTCAAAATCTGTAATGATTAATTCATCATATGTTTCTAGAGCAAGTTTTATCTTCTCATGCTCTTTTGCTGAGACAAGTGGTGCATCTGGAAACAAATAAGCAGCTAAAGTTTTTTTACCAGTATGTGCTTCACCTATGATAATAGAAGAGACAAAAAGTGTTTTTGTAAGATGTATGTTCTTAATGATATGTTGTATTTTGTCACTAGTGGTGAAAAATGATTCCATCATTACTCTTTGTATTTAAAATTTTGATTAAAAATTAATCATAGCATAGTTTTACAAAAGACTTGCTAGAATATATCACATACATCAATGAAAGGGACTTCATTAAAACAGCATTTAAAGAGTTTTACAATACTTTTTCGTATTTAAATATAGAAGAAGCAGTAGAATATTTTTCTATTTTAGGTGGCATGAGAGAACCATTGGAGTTAGAATATTTTGATGATGTATTTTCTATGGTTGATTCCAATTTTGTGGATCATTTTCTGAAATACCAAAACCTTATTACCCCTTCATATTTACTTGAAAAACCCTACAAAGAAGTATTGGTAGCAGTTGCACGTGGGGATGGCAAATACTACTCAGTGTTACGAAAGTCAAAACTTTCGGAGTATACAGGAGAGACAATAGTAGCTGAGTTAATTGCATTAAAAGTATTAAAAGTAGAACACTCACGTGAAGCACCTTTAAAGTCTCATCCTAAACATAAATTACCACGTGATCAACGTGCTTACCGTATACAAGATAAACTTCGCTTCAGACAACCATTTATGCGTTTTTGGTTTGGCTTTGTGGCATATTATAAAAAAGATTTGGCATCAGCAAAAGGAGAAAAGTTTTTAGAAAACTTTGAAAAACACTATGAACGATTACGTTCACTTGTATACGAACAACTCTCTAATGACTTACTGTTAAAATATTATGCAAACGAAGAAGAGATAGTATCTTCAGGATCGTATTGGAATATTTATAGTGAATTTGATATTTTATGCGTTACCAAGAGTAAAAAAATAATCTTAGGTGAGTGTAAATACAAAGACCGTACAGTCTGTAAAAATGAACTGACAAAACTCAAACAAAAAGCGGCAGAGTCAGGCATAAAAGTAGATGTTTATGCACTTTTTTCAAAATCTGGTTTTTCCAAAGAGTTACTAAGTATGAAAAGTGATACCTTGTTACTCTTTGATTTAAATGATTTGAAAGTGCTATTGTAGGGTGTTGTGCCCTCACAACACCAATTTTATACATCCAAAATAAAGGGTGTTGTCATGGGACAACACCCTACAGTGATTTCTTCTTCTCTTCTACCAACACCTCTTCCTCATACACCTTCACCCCCTCTAAATACCCAGCTATTTCAGGTACTTCGTATTCTATACCTTCTGGTACAGCTTCGGAGTGAAGTTGCACAGCACATTGCTTATAGTTAGGCTCAAATGACTTAGGGTCAAACTCTGGTATGGTGATGTTGTTGATGAGTTGCTCGTTGAAATGAAAAGGTACAAATACATGCCCTTCACGCACAGTCTCAGTGAGTTTGACTATGACGTTTTCTACCCGTCCACGTGTGCCTGAGAGTGCTATGCGGTCTCCGTCTTTTACTTGGAGTTTGAGTGCATCTTTAGGGCTTAAGTCTACCCATGCTTCAGGTGCTAGGTCATTGAGTATGCCTATGTTTCCTGTTTTGGTACGGGTGTGCCACTGTTCTACTGTACGTCCCGTGTTGAGGATGA
>JAKIUE010000157.1 GCA_021647715.1 Sulfurovum sp. | reverse complement strand
CTACACAGGACGTGAGACAGACCAAGAGGATTTGTACTACTATAGAGCACGTTACTATGACCCAACGACGCAACGTTTCCTTTCACGTGACCCTATTGAGTTTGAGGCTGGGGATTTTAACTTTTATAGGTATGTGGGGAATGATCCTGTGAATTATGTGGATCCGAGTGGGCTCTTTTTATTGCAGGCAGGAGGAGCACTTATTGGAGCGGTAGCAGGGGGAGCTTTTGAAGGATATAATCAATGGAAAAGTGGAAAGCTTAATGTAGGAAGATTGTTAATGGCATCAGGTTCAGGAGCAGTTGCCGGTCTAGCTACCAGTGTAGGTGGAGCTATGGCATTAGGGGCGTTAGGTGGAGCATTAAACAATACCTACCAACAACTAGACGGCAGTAATCCATGTAAGAAATTTGACCTTACAGATGTAGTGGAAAATGCCATAGGTGGTATTGTAGGTGCTAAGTTAGGAGATGTTATTGGTAATTTTGGTAAAAATATATTAAGGAATCCTATAGAAAGAGAAGTTCGTAGAATTATTCCAGGAGCATTTCCTAGTGGTGCAAACTATGGGAATACTGGTGCTGTTATAGGAGCTGCTGCAGGTGAAGCTGCTGGTTCACAGACAAGTAATACTATTGATACTATTACTGATAACTATATTGATTTAGGTGAAATAATCGTTACTCCTGATGATTGTTCTAAACCATGTCCATAATGAAAATATACAAGGAAAACATATTTTATGATAACACTTAGTTCTTTTTTATACGACACAGCAGTTACACTATTGTTTATGACTATTTTTATTGGAGGTATGGGTACAATCAGTATTTACAGAGCACTTAAAGATAAAATTATTTTTTCAAAAAATGAACTTTTTAAAAAAGAAGAGTACTATACTCCTTTTCAAATGTTTGTAGGTGGTTTCTTTTTATTGGGTATATCGCTTTGGTATGACTTTTATAAAGGAAATATGTTTGAATATATCAAAAAAGTCCAAATATTGTCTAATCAATCTAAAATAGATTTTGAGATAATGTCAATCGTACCTATTTTAGCGGTATCTATAGTGTTTTTATTTTTCATAGGGATGAATTTTCAAAAATCGTATGCTAAAAAAAATAACAATATGTATATTGTAGAGTATACTATCGCAGATAAGATATCAGGAATTTTATTTGCTATAATTGCATATGCTTTAATAATTTTTGTGAACTCAAAAGGTATTAGTTATCAAGCTATCATATTCAGTAGTTTGTTTGTTTTTGCAATAATCTTTTTTTCATTAAAAGTTATTTTTTTTAAAATAACTTTTAATGAAGAGTTTATAGAATTACATACCTTTTGGAGAGCAAAAAAAATTATTCAATGGACAGATGTAAAATCAATAAGATTTGAAGAAAAAAATAATGAATACATAAGACTTACTACAAAAGATAATAAGAAATTCATAATATCTGCTAGACTTAATGGTTTAGTTAGTTTTATGTCAACATACAAGACTAGAAATAAAAAGGTTAAATAGTGGATTATTTATCAATTGTAGTATCGGCAATACTAGGTGGAGTAGGTGCGGGGCTAGGTCATATAATCATGTCCAAATTTACGAAGAATAAGAATATAGTTAGAGGAGTCAGTGTTATAATGGCAATATTGTTTTATCAAATACTTCAGCCTATCATCTATGATAAATATATTAAACCTTCTTTTATGAAACCAAAAATATATACAGAGTTAGTGAAACATATAGATGATATGAATAGACAATTACCAAAGATGATGGATTCTGCAACGAAACTAGAATCGATATCTGTACATAATGAACAACTGTTTTATAATTATATGATTGTCCAAGAAGATATAAAAGATACAGATATTAAAAAAATGGAGCAAAGTATTAAAAAAAATAGTTGTAATAGACCTTTTATAAAAAATCTTATTAATAATAATATAAGTGTAATATATAGTTATTCTTTTGTAAGTAAACCTTATAAAATGGTTATCAAAGTTACAGACTGCAAGCAATAAAATATAATTTTACTGTGAAATTCTTTTCTTTAAAATGTTAAAGATTTCTAGCTATAAAAAAGGAGGATATTCCTATACTGCACCAAGAATTTTCCTTTAAAGGACATCTAACGCCCTGTAGTAACAAACCCGAACCTGCAAAAACCTGTCCTCTAGAGGGGGCACCCGTAAACCCCATTTTAGGGTGTAAAATCCTCACAGAAGAGCCCGATGTGTTTGTAGATGCACCACTGCCTTTGGTGCTTAGACGTACCTACGCTTCTGATGTGGCATATGAGGGGATGTTGGGGCAGGGGTGGAGCTTTGATTTGGGTGGTAGACTTGAAGTGCTTTCTGAGCATATCTGTG